>NZ_JBEYWQ010000019.1:0-167362 GCF_040644495.1 Microbispora sp. NPDC046973
GGAAGTTAAGCCTGTCAGCGCCGATGGTACTGCACCGGGGACGGTGTGGGAGAGTAGGACGCCGCCGGACAATCTTTGTTGGGAGGGCCACCCCGGTTTGGGGTGGCCCTTCCGCGTTTCCGGGGGGTTTTCCCGGGGGGTTTTCCCGGGTGTGTTGTTGGTGGGGTGTGCCCCGGTTGTGGTTGGCCGGGGCTTTCGCATGTCCAGGGGCCGGCTGACCACGGTCGTCACGGCGTGGGCGGTGTGACCGCGGCCTGCAGCAGGGGTTCGATACGGAAGGAGATCTGGGTCGAAAGGGCGATCGTCGTGTCGGTCCGCTGGATGGCGGGCGAGGCGAGGATCCGGGCGATGATCTCCTGGAGGTGCGGGGTGCTGCGCGCGACCACGCGGCACAGCAGGTCGGCCTGGCCGCTGGTGCCGTACACCTCGAGGATCTCCGGCACGTCGGCCAGCCACTGCACGGCCTCGGTCAGCCGTCCCTGGGCGATCTGCAGGGACGCGAAGGCGAGGATGGGATAGCCGATCTGCTCTGCCGTGACCGTCGGGCCGAAGTCGCTGATGACGCCGCGCGCGGTGAGCTTGTCGAGTCGTGCCTGGACGGTGCCCCGGGCCACGCCGAGCAGGCGGGCCAGTTCGGTGAGCCCGATCCGGGGATTGGCCCGCATGGTGGTCAGCAGGCGGCTGTCGAGCGCGTCGAGCATGCGCCGAGGGTACGCCTCGAGTGAGCGAATCGACCAGTGCAACCACCCACAATCGCGCTGATTTGAGCGTTTTGCACATCTCAACTGGTCACTCTTGCCAGCGGAACGGTTACTTGCTGTCATATGGGAGTATGTTCGAAGAAGCGCAGTATTTCGCTCCGGTGGCGACGAAGGATGACGGATCCGTCGTCGTCGAGTTGGCCACGAGCCACCCCGGTTTCGCGGACGCCGTCTACCGCCGGCGGCGCAATGCGATCGCGGCGCTGGCGCTCGGTCACACCCCCGGTGACCCCATTCCGACGGCCGAGTACAGCGACGAGGAGCACCACGTGTGGGCGCTCGTCACCAAGGAACTGGCGGTCAAGCACCAGAAGTACGCCGTGCGGGAGTTCCTCGACGCGACCAAGCGGCTCGGCCTGCCCGAGGACCGCATTCCCCAGCTCCAGGAGGTCGGCGACCTTCTCGAACCGCTGACCGGGTTCCGCTACCTGCCGGCGGCGGGGCTGGTCCCGCTCCGTGAGTTCTACGGCGTCCTGGCGGACGGCCTGTTCCACTCCACCCAGTACATCCGGCACCATTCCGTGCCCTTCTACACCCCCGAGCCCGACGTCATCCACGAGGTGATCGGGCACGCGAACACCTTGGCCTCGCCCCGCTTCGCCGCGCTGTACCGGGCCGCGGGCCGGGCGGCGCGCCGCGTGGAGACCGACGAGGCGCTGGAGTTCGTGTCCAAGGTGTTCTGGTTCACCCTGGAGTTCGGCGTCATGCGGGAGGACGGCGAACTCAGGGCGTACGGTGCGGGGATCCTCAGCTCGTACGGCGAGATCGAGGAGTTCCGCGGGATGGACGTCCGCCCGCTCGACCTCGCCGCGATGGGGACCACCCACTACGACATCACGAAGTATCAGGAGGTGCTCTTCGAGGCGGCCTCGTTCGACCACCTCGAAGACACGGTCGGGACGTTCTGGGACACCTGCGACGACGAGACGATCGCTCGTCTGCTGGCGGCGTCTTCGGCGTGAGGCGGCGCGTGAGCAGGCTCAGCGCGCGCCGACGATCAACAGGGCGTCGCCGACTCCCCGCTCGGTGCCGTCGGACGGACGGTTGACCACCTTCCTCCCGATGACCATGGTGGTCGACCCGCCGCCGTCGAGGTTGATCGCGTCGCGCGCGCCGAGCCAGCGCATGAGCTCGGCCGCCTCGAAGAACGACGCGCCGATCGTGCTGCCCGGCGCACGGCCGTCGACGACCGCGATGACCAGCTTGCCGTTGCGGGTGACGCCGGCGAGCGTGCGCGGGTGGCGCCGCAGGATCATGTTGGTGTTGGCCATGCCGTCCCGCGCCGCGGTGATGGAGGTCCTGCCGTTCCGGACCAGGCCGATCGCGCCGCCGATGATGTTGGTCTCCGGGGTCAGCGGGATCGCCTTGTTCGTCCGCAGGTCGGTGACCCGGGTCGTGACCGTGACGGTCGTGCCCTCGCCCGCGTGCTGTGCCAGCCAGTCGGCGGCGGCTCCGACGCCGTGCAGCACACGCGTGCCGGGCGTCACGGGACCGCCGGACGCGCGGACGCCGGTCACCCTGCCGGAGGCGTCGAGGACCACCTCGGTCCCGTCGTCCTGCGGGGTGTCCCGCCCCAGCTCCTCGGTGTACATGACCAGCTCGTCCGGCTTCGGCACCCGGTTGAGGCCGGTCACCTCGGCCGTGGTCCCGTCGGCCGCAAGGGCGGCGACCGAGGACGACAACTCGGTGACGCGGGCCGTACGGCCCCGGAGGACCAGGCCAACACGGCCGGCGACGGCCTCGCTGAGCAGCTTGCCGCCGACCACGGAGATGCCGGTGGGGTCGCCGCGGAAGGCGGGCAGCGTGTGGATGTCGAAGAAGCCGCCGTTCACGGCGACGAGCGCCTTGGCCGCGGAGGCCATGGCCGAGACCTTCTCCCGCTTGGCGACGCTCGTGCCCAGCGAGGCCTGGTAGGAGCCGCGGAACGTACGCGGGTCGACGACGATGACGCGCACGCTCCACGGGCCGGTGGTGACGAAGCCGTCGTCGCCCTGGAAGTCGACCTTCGCGCTCACCCCGGCGTCCTTGAGCTGCTTGACGACCTCGGCGGCCTCGGCCTTCCGGTCGAGCGGCCAGCTGCCCACCCGGACCATGAAGTAGTCGCCGGCGGGGTGGTCCGCTACGGCGGGCCGGGTGAACTTCACGATGACGGGCTCGAGGCCGGCCATCTGCACGGCCGTCGCCTGGGCCTGCGCGTTGCCCTCGGACATGAAGTCCTTGCCCTTGACGACGACGCTGACCGTGTACCCGTCCTGGGGCGTGCCGTGGCGCAGGGTGAAGTAGCTGACTCCGGGGGCCAGGCTCTTGGCCGCCGACTTCGGGATCCCGGGCTCGCCGAGGGGGAAGTTCGTCGTCGGCAGCCCGGCGACGGACTCTGCGGCGGCCGGGGCCGAAGGGATGGTCGTCGTCAGGGCCAGTACGGCGGCCCCGACGACAAGGCGGCGTCTCATGCGATTACTCCCCATTGGTGATCCTTGCGGGACCATCGTGGCGACAATCACGTACGGAGACGACGGAAACGCGCCAAAGAGCATGAAATTCCCCAACGAGAAATCGGGCGTTGGGGACATAAGCGCATAAATCTCAGGAAGTCCTAGCGTCGATCTCCCGGGCCCGCTGGACGAACTCCTGTGCGGACCGGGCCTCGATGTGGACGAGCAACCCGTCGCGTCGCCGGGACATGCCCCAGTAGTGCGCGGTGGCCTGGCCCCACCAGATGGTCCATTTGGGGAAACGTGCGGACAGGGCCCGTACCACGACAGTCGGGCTGATTTGGGGTTCGCTCATCGTGGGCACGTTTCGAGGTAAGCACGATTCACCCCGTGAGCGCGAGTATACGAAAAGTAGTCAGGTGCGATAGGACTTACACCCGGGACGACATACCTACGTTCCGGGTGTCAGCATCTCCGCGAGAAGCCGCCCATCGAGCCCTGTAACGGTCAAATCATCTGCTCCGGTCATCGTCTCGGCCGCGACGAGCGCGTTGACGACGGCCTCCTCGGTCGCCTCGATGACCGCGTAGAAGATCGGATCGAGGTATTCGTCCGCGAGCACCGTGACCTGGAACGTCCGCGGAGGAGCCGCGTCGAGGGCGTTGGCCGGCAGGTTCCTGTTGCCCGTCGAGAAACACAGGAAACCGTCGCCGCTGGAGTTCTCCCCGGCGCCTCCCGTGCGCGCCACGCCGAGTCCGGCGCGCTGCGCCACCCTGCGGCACTGGTGCGGCAGCAGGGGAGCGTCGGTGGCGACGATCCCGATGATCGACCCCGCCTCCTCGTTGGACAGCGCCGAGGCCGGCAGGCTCCTGCCCACGTTCACGCCGTTGACCGTCAGCCGGTCCCGCCGTCCGTGGTTGGCCTGGACGAGCACGCCCACCGTGTAGCCGTCCACCACACGGGAGGCCGTGCCGATGCCGCCCTTGAAACCGTGGCAGATCATGCCGGTGCCGCCGCCGACCGCGCCCTCCGCGACCGGCCCGCCCGCGGCCTTCTCGTACGCCTCCCGGACGTGGGCGGCCTTCACATGCTGTCCGTCGATGTCGTTGAGCATGCCGTCCCAGGTCTCGGCGACGACGGGCAGCGACCACGCCTGCCGGCCCTTGCCGAGCGAGCCGACCTCGATCTCGACGAGCGCGTCGCGGACCACGCCCACCGAGCCCGTGTTCGTCAGCCCGATCGGCGAGGCGAGCAGCCCGAAGTCCTGGAGGAACGCCATCCCGGTGATCTCGCCGTTGCCGTTGAGCCAGTGCAGCCCCGCGTAGAGGGGCTCGTCGAAGGCCGAGCCGTCGTGCGGGACGACCACGGTGACGCCGGTGCGCACCGGGCCCTCGCCGACCACTCGCGGGCCGCTCCCGCTGATCAGCGTGGTGTGCCCGACCCTCACCCCCGGGACGTCGGTGATCGCGTTGTGCCCGCCGGGCGTTCCGGTGCCGATGACGATGCCGAAATCCCGTGCTCTCAACGACAGTCCCTTCTCGATCAGGTGGTCTCGCGGCGGAAGGTCTCCAGAGCCAGCAGCGCGACGTGCAGCGACAGGCACGACTCGACGTCGTCGAGGTCGGTGTCGAGGACCCGCTCCAGTCGCCGCAGGCGGTCGTAGAACGCGGGCCGGGACAGGTGGGCCTTCTGCGCGGCCACCGCCTTGTTGCGTCCCGCGTCGAGATAGATGCGCAGGATCCTGGTCAGGTCGCCGTGCCGCTGGGCGTCGTAGGCCAGCAGGGCCCCCAGCTCGCGCTCCGCGAAGGTCTGCAGCCGGGCGTCGTCGCGCAGCAGGTGCAGCAGACCGCGCAGCCGCAGGTCGGGCAGGCGATAGAAGGGCCGCCCGTCGGGCTGGCGCACCGCGACCTCCGCCACCTGCTCGGCCTCGAGAAAGCTGCGCCGTACGTCCTTGATGGACTCCACGACCGATCCGGCCGCGAGCACGAACGGCGTGGCGAAGCCGGCCCGCAGGCGCTCGGCCAGCGCGCCGAGTGCGGTCTCGGCGGCCATGCGGGGCGGCAGCGGCAGCAGCACTCCTACGCGGCTCTGGTCCAGCGCCCCGACCAGGGCGGGCAGCTTGGCCTCGCGGCAGGCGGCGGCGCCGGCCTCGGCGAGCTCGCCCAGCCTGGCCTGCTCGCCGAGCGCGGTGCCCACGGATGCGGTCAGCCGGATGACGGCGCTGACGAGCCTGCGGCCGGTGAGCGGGACACCGACGGCGCGGGCGCGGGCGGCCGCCTCGTCGGGGTCGGCGTACGCGTGGGTGAGGATGCCGGTCAGTATGGTCCCGTGCGCCTGCCGCTCCAGGGACTCCTGGTGCCGCTCCAGCAGGCGGCTCAGCGCGAGCGTGGTCGCCGCGCGCTCGGCGAGCACGGTGTCGCGGGGGCTGGGCTGGCCGTCGCACAGCAGGATGAGCCGGCCCCAGTCCTGGCCGCGGGCGCCGACCATGGTCACCAGCCACCCGGCGGCGGCGTCGTAGGCGGTCCGCTCGGCCGGCATGACCGCGCGCGACCTCGCCTCCCAGTTGGCCAGCAGGCTCCCGGTGTCGCCCCCCGCCGGGTCGCACGCCAGGACCTGGTGGGCCAGGTTCTCCAGCAGCACCGGGCGGCCGGAGAAGCGGGCGACCTGGTTGAGCACCTCGGCCGGGGACGCGCCCTCGACCGACAGCTCGGTGAACACCTCGTGCAGCTGCTCCGAGGCCCGCAGCTCCTGGAGCTGGATGTCGATGATGCGCGCGTGGACCGACTCGGTGATCTGGACGAAGGGCGTCTCGCGGGCGAGCGTGATCAGCGGCAGCCCGTGCTCCTCCGCCGCCTTGACCACCGCCCTCGGCAGCTCGCGGACGAACCGCCGGCCGAGCTCCACGATCAGCCCCGAGGCGCCGACGGCGGCGAGTTCGCAGATGTAGTCGGCCAGCTTGTCGGGCTCGCTCGGCAGCGCCACCCCGGTCGTGAGGACCAGCTCGCCGCCGCGTAACAGGTGGGCGATGTCGTGGACCTCGCCCACGTGGACCCACCGGACCCGGGTGTCCAGCCGGTCGCCGCCCGCCACCACCCGGGGGCTGCCACGCCGGACGGTGTCCAGCGCGAGCACGTCGGCGACCGTGGGGAGCATGCTCAGAGGCTACCTGATCATAATGTAAGGATGACCCCCCAGTAGCTAACAGTGTGAGGGGGTATGGCGGCCTCAGCGCAGTCGCGTGCCGAGACCGTCGAGGAGGGCCGTCAGCCCGAACTCGAAGGCGAGCCGGCGGGCCACGAGGGGGTCGTAGTCCTGGCCCGCGTAGGACCGGTAGCGCTCCAGCAGGTTGGGCCGGTCGGCCGCCAGCTTCATCACGACCGGGTCCACCGCGGCCTGCAGCTCCGTCATGCTCTTGCCCGTCGCCTCCAGCGAGCTGAGGAAGGCGACCTCGGGGATCGTGGCTCCCAGCGTGTACGACACGACGGCCGTCATGGCGTAGTCCACGTCGATGCCCTCGAACCCCGCGCGGACGAAGGCGCCCATCAGCCGGTCGGACGCGGTGAGCGCGTTCGGCCCGAGCGCGGGGACCACGCCGATGAGGCTCGCGCTCCACGGGTGGTCGAAGACCGCCTGGCGCATGGCGTAGGCGAAGACCCTCGCCGCCTCCCGCCAGTCGGCGGCCTCGGGCAGCACGACGGTCGCGTAGACCTCGTCCATCACGAGCTCGATCAGCTCGTCCTTGTTGGCGACGTGCCAGTAGAGGCTGGTCGCCCCGGCGCCGAGCCGGGCGCCCAGCTTGCGCATGCTGAGCGCGTCGAGGCCCTCGGCGTCGAGCAGCTCCACGGCCGCCCGGACGATCTGGTCGCGGCTGAGGCCCTGCTCGCGCCCTCCCTTGCGCTCGCGGGTCCAGACCGAGGAGAACGGCTTCGCTGACACGGCCTCACAATATTCGCTCGCACAGTGTTCGATTGAGTCGTACAGTGTCCGATACTACTCGCACACTGTTCGAGGTGACCTTCATGTCCCATCCCCGACGCTGGTGGATCCTCGGCGTCCTCTGTCTGAGCCTGTTGACCCTGGTCGTGGACAACACCGTCCTCAACCTGGCGATCCCGTCGCTCATGCGCGACCTCGGCGCCACGCCGTCCGACGTGCAGTGGGTCATCGACGCGTACGTCCTGGTCTTCGCGGGCCTGCTGCTCACGGCGGGCAGCCTGTCGGACCGGTTCGGCAGGCGGCGGATGCTCGTGATCGGCCTGGCCTTCTTCGGAGGGGCGTCGCTGGCGGCCACGCTCGCCACCGAGCCCTGGCAGCTCATCGCGGCCCGCGCGCTGATGGGCGTCGGCGGCTCCTGCGTGATGCCGTCGACCCTGTCGATCCTGATCACCGTGTTCGACGAGAGCGAGCGGCGCAAGGCGATCGCCGCGTGGAGCTCGGTCGCCATGGTCGGCGTCATCGCCGGTCCGACGCTCGGCGGGTTCCTGCTCCAGCACTACTACTGGGGCTCGGTCTTCCTGCTCAACGTGCCGATCGCGGTGCTGGCGATCGTCGCGGCCTTCGCGCTCATGCCGGAGACGTACGGCGAGACGCGGCGCGCCGACCCGCTCGGGGTGATTCTGTCCACGGCCGGAATGGGCGGACTGGTCTGGGCTGTCATCTCGGCGCCCGGCGGGCACTTCAACCCCCTGGCGGTGGCGGTCTCGGCGGCCGCCCTGGTGGCGTTCGTGCTGTGGGAGCGCCGCAACCCCCACCCGATGCTGCCGCTCGGCCTGTTCAGGGACCGTTCGTTCAGCGGCGCGTGCTTCTCCATCGTGCTGCTGTCGTTCGGCGCGGGGGCGCTGATGCTGGCCCTCACGCAGTATCTGCAGTTCGTCCTGGGCTACGACCCTCTGAAGGCCGGCTTCGCCCTGCTGCCGTATGTGGTGGCGGCGATGGTCTTCAACGGTCTGGGAGCCGCGCTGGGCAAGAAGGTGAGCAACCGGGTGCTCATCGTCTCGGGCCTGGTCGTCATGGCCGCCGGGTTCGTGCTGCTGTCCACGCTCACCGGCGGGTACGGCACGCTGATCGCCGGCCTGATGGTCATGGGGGTGGGCGGCGGCCTGGCCGGTCCCGCGGCGTACGCCACGCTGATGGGCGCGGTGCCGCCCGAGCGCGCCGGGGTCGGCTCCGCGCTCAACGACACCGTGCAGCAGGTCGGCATGGCGCTGAGCGTGGCCGTCCTCGGCAGCGTGCTCGCGGGGGCGTACACCGCGGCGATGCCGGAGTCGGCGCCGCCGGCGGCGCGCGAGTCGATCGGCGTCGCGGTGAGCCTGGGCGACCCCGCCGTGGCCGCCGCCGGACGCGACGCGTTCGTGTCGGCGATGTCCGTCGGCTCGTGGGTGGGTGCGGGCTGCTCGCTCGCGGCGGCCCTGGTCGCGCTGCTGGTCCTGCGCCGGAAGGCCGCCGGGACCGCTCCCGCCCAGGAGCCCGCGGCGCCCAGCACTGTGTAAGCCAAATTCGCGGTATCCCAGACAGGCTGACGGGTGAGTCGGTCACCCGCCAGCCGGGATACTCGGAGCATGTCGGACCTTCTCGCACGCCATCGCGCGGTCATGCCGAACTGGATGGCCCTCTATTACAACGAGCCCATCGAAATCGTCGGCGGCAAGGGGAACCGCGTCGTCGACGCGAACGGGAAGAGCTATCTGGACTTCTTCGCCGGGATCCTGACCAACATGATCGGGTACGACGTGCCCGAGGTGCGGGAGGCCGTCGAGCGCCAGCTCGCCACCGGCGTCGTCCACACCTCGACGCTGTATCTGATCCGCAGCCAGGTCGAGCTGGCCGAGAAGATCGCCCGCCTGTCGGGCATCCCGGACGCCAAGGTCTTCTTCACCAACTCCGGCACCGAGGCCAACGAGACGGCCCTGCTGCTGGCCACCTACGCGCGGGGGTCCGACCAGGTGCTCGCCATGCGGCAGAGCTACCACGGCCGGTCGTTCGGCGCGATCAGCGTGACCTCCAACCGGTCGTGGAAGAACAACTCGCTGTCGCCGCTCAACGTGCACTTCCTGCACGGCGCCGACCGCCACCTCGCGCAGTTCCGCGGCATGTCGGACGCCGACTACATCGCCGCCTGCGTGGACGACCTGCGCCATGTGCTCGCCACGGCCGTCTCCAAGGACGTCGCCGCGCTGATCGCCGAGCCGATCCAGGGCGTGGGCGGCTTCACCATGGCCCCCGACGGGCTGTTCGCGGCGTACAAGGAGGTCCTCGACGAGGAGGGCATCCTGCTTATCTCCGACGAGGTGCAGACCGGCTGGGGCCGTACGGGCTCGGCGTTCTTCGGGATCCAGAACCACGGCGTGACGCCCGACATGATGACCTTCGCCAAGGGGCTCGGCAACGGCTTCGCGGTCGGCGGCATCGTGGCGCGCGGCGACCTCATGGACGGCCCGCACGCCGTGGGGCTGTCCACCTTCGGCGGCAACCCGATCTCGATGGCGGCGGCCAACGCGACGCTCGACTACGTGCTCGACCACGACCTGCAGGCCAACGCGGCGCGCACCGGCGAGATCATCGTCTCCGGGCTGCGCGAGGCCGCCGAGCGGCTGCCCGTCGTGGGCGACGTGCGGGGCAAGGGCCTGATGTTCGCGATCGAGCTGGTCGACCCCGCCACCGGCGCGCCCGCTCCCGCGCTGGCCGCCCGCTTCATGGAGGAGACCAAGAGGCTCGGCCTGCTCGCCGGCAAGGGCGGCCTGTACGGCAGCACGCTGCGCATGGCTCCGCCGCTCACGCTCACCGAGGACGAGGCCCGTGAGGGCCTGGGCATCCTCGTCACCGCTCTGGAGGCCGTCAACGATGAAGCACGTTAACCACTGGATCGGCGGCGCCCGGACGGGCGAGGACGGCCGCACGGCCGACCTGTTCGACCCGGCGACCGGCGAGGTGAGCGGTCGGGTGTCGCTGGCCTCGGTCGAGGAGGTCGACGCCGCGGTGGAGGCGGCTGCCCGGGCCTTCCCCGCCTGGCGCGACGCCTCGCTCACCAAGCGCACCCAGATCCTGTTCCGGTTCCGCGAGCTGCTCGACGCGCACCGCGACGACGTGGCCGCGCTGATCACGGCCGAGCACGGCAAGGTGCACTCCGACGCGCTGGGCGAGGTGGCCCGCGGCCTGGAGGTCGTGGAGTTCGCCTGCGGCATCCCCCACCTGCTCAAGGGCGGCTACTCGGAGAACGTCTCGACCCGGGTCGACTCCTACTCCATCCGCCAGCCGCTCGGCGTGGTGGCGGGCATCACCCCGTTCAACTTCCCGGCGATGGTCCCGATGTGGATGTTCCCGGTGGCGATCGCCTGCGGGAACACGTTCGTGCTCAAGCCCTCCGAGCGCGACCCCTCCGCGTCCCTGCTGCTCGCCGAGCTGTGGCAGCGGGCCGGGCTTCCGGACGGCGTGTTCAACGTGGTCCAGGGCGACAAGACGGCGGTGGACCGGCTGCTCGAGCACCCGGCCGTACGGGCCGTGTCGTTCGTCGGCTCCACGCCGATCGCCCGGTATGTGTACGAGACCGGCACGGCCCACGGCAAGCGGGTGCAGGCGCTCGGCGGGGCCAAGAACCACATGCTCGTGCTGCCCGACGCCGACCTCGACCTCGTCGCCGACTCGGCCGTCTCGGCGGGCTTCGGCTCGGCGGGGGAGCGGTGCATGGCGATCTCCGTGGTGCTCGCGGTCGACCCGATCGGCGACGAGCTGGTCGAGAAGATCGTGTCGCGGGTGCGCGACCTCCAGATCGGCCCCGGAACGGACCCCGAATCGCAGATGGGTCCGCTGGTGACCGCCGCCCACCGCGACAAGGTGGCGTCCTACCTCGACCTCGGCGTCGAGGAGGGGGCCAAGCTCGTGGTCGACGGCCGGGAGACCCCGGTGCGCGGCGGCCGGGGGAACGGCTTCTGGCTCGGCCCGACCGTCCTCGACCACGTGCCGCCGAACTCCCGCGTCCACCGCGAGGAGATCTTCGGCCCGGTGCTGTCGATCGTGCGCGTCCGCTCATACGAGGAGGGCCTGGAGCTCATCAACACCGGCGAGTACGGCAACGGCACGGCGATCTTCACCAACGACGGCGGCGCGGCCCGGCGCTTCCAGAACGAGGTCGAGGTCGGCATGATCGGCGTCAACGTGCCGATCCCGGTGCCGATGGCCTTCTACAGCTTCGGCGGCTGGAAGGCCTCGCTGTTCGGCGACACCCACGTGCACGGCACCGAGGGAGTCCACTTCTACACCCGGGGCAAGGTCGTCACCTCGCGGTGGCTCGATCCCTCCCACGGCGGCGTGAACCTGGGCTTCCCGACCAACGCCTGAGATCGCACCCCGGACCGCGCCCGGATCGCCCTGGGCGCGGTCCGGCGTCTTCCCCGGCCGCGGGTCCGGCGGCGCCTTGGGCCGCCCTTGCCGGGCGTGCGAGCCGTTCCCGGGGAACGGGGACGGGCCAGTAGGCTCGGGGCGTCCGTCTTTTGTCATGGGGGTCGTGCGTGCGCCGTACACACCTGGTCGCGACGGTCGCCGCCGTGGGACTGCTCGCCGCCGCCTGCGCCGGCCGGCCCGCGCCCGCGACGGAGGTGGCCACGCCGGGCGCCTCGGCGGCCGCGGCGGCGACGGCCTCCGGCGGCGCCGGCCACAGCCCGTCCTCCCCCTCCTCGGCCGGCCCCACACCCACTCCCGTCGCGTCCCTCGGGCCGGGCGAGGGAACGCTCACCGTGGTCGCGATCGACGGGTACGCCGAGTGGGGCGGCGTCGATCCCAAGGTCAAGTGGGTCGGCACGTTCGAGAAGGAGACGGGCTGCAAGGTCAGCCTGCGCTACTACGACCCGCGCCAGGAGGAGAAGCCGGGCGACTTCCCGCCGTCGTCGTTCGACGTCGTCTCCGCGACGCCCGAGGTGGGCGGCCGGCTGATGGACGAGGGCAAGGCCGCGCCGCTCAACACCGCTCTGCTGGACGGCTACGACAAGATTCCCAAGCGGCTGCGCACGCTGCCGTCGGTGACCCGGGACGAGCGGGTGTACGGCGTGCCGTACGTGTGGGCGACCAACGAGATCCTCTACGACGCCGGCAAGGTCAGCCCCGACGGCCCGGAGTCGCTGTTCAGGGACAAGGGGCCCGTGATGCTCCGGGACCGTCCGCTGTCGCTGGCCGACGCCGCGCTGGTGCTCAAGGCCCAGGGCACGGACGCCGGCGCGGACATCAAGGACCCGTTCGACCTCACCGACGCCCAGCTCGACGCCGCCGCCGAGCTGTTCACGTCCCGCGAGGACGGCCGCCGTGTCTTCTGGCGTGACCCTGTCGAGGTCGTCCAGGGCTTCGCGACCGGGTCCGTACGGCTCGCGCAGGCCACGCCGTACCACTTGGACGTGCTCAGGCGGGGGCACAAGCCGGTCAGGGCGCTGCCGGACCGGCCGGTGACCGGATGGGCCGACGCGTGGATGATGTCGGCCCAGGCCCCCCACCCCTCGTGCGCGTACAAGTGGCTCGACTTCACGACGTCGGCCGAGGTGCAGCGCAAGGTGTCCGCCTGGATGGGTCTCGCCCCGGCCAACCCCGAGGGGTGCACCGGCGCGGCCCGCCGGATCTGCGCGGACTACGGCGCCGGCACCTCCCGGGCGTTCCGGGGCGTCTACTTCGCGGTGCGTCCCAAGGAGTACGACAAGTGGGTGGAGCGCTGGTCCCGCATCGTGTCCTGAGCCGCGCCGTGTCCTGAGCCGCATCCTGTCCTGAGCCGCGCCGTGTCCTGCCGCGCGGGGAGCGGGTCGGCGCTCAGTTCTGTTCGCGGGCGCCGTGCGGCACCCGGTCGTGGTGGGGGTCGCGGGCATCGCGGGGTGGGCGGGCATCCACCGGCGGGCGGGTGGGGAAGAGGGTGCAGGCGAGCGGCCAGAACACCAGCCAGACCACCATGGCGAACGTCAGGCGACCGGCCCACGCCAGGAGCGCCGCCCCGCGTTCGAGGTCGCCGATGACCACGACGCCCGCCAGCAGCAGGCCGCAGGCGACCGCCCAGCCGATCATCCCCTTGCCCCAGGCGCGCCACTCGTACCGGGCCCGTTCCCTGCCGTAACGCTTGCGCCGGTCCGGCGGTGGCCCCCCGGCGTAGCGGTGGGCGAACCTGACGTCGGCCCACCGCACCATGTCGTGCCCGAAGGCGACGGTGAACCCCAGGTAGGCCGCGGCCAGCCCGTGGGTGAACTCCGCCCTGCCTCCGCCGCGGAGGTCGGCCACGCTCGCCACGAGGAGGACCAGGTCCACCAGGGGGACGGCGAGCAGCAGCAGGCCGCCGAGCCGTCGCCTGCGCAGAAGGTAACGCACGGCGAGCCCCGCGCCCAGCAGCACCCAGAACGCGACCTCGCAGGCGACGATCAGTCCGAACAGCATCCCGGCTCCTTTTTCGCACGGCGTGCTACAAACCTTTCTCATACATCGTGCTATAAAAATCGGGCGGATGCGTGGTTGGAGGAGCGCTGTGCCGAAGATCGTGGACCATCGGGTGCGGCGGGAGGAGATCGCCGAGGCGTTGTGGCGGGTCGTGCGCCGCGACGGCGTGGGCGCCGCCACCGTGCGCAGCATCGCGGCGGAGGCCGGCTGGTCACCGAGCGCGTTGCGGCACTACTTCTCGACCCAGGCGGAGCTGCTCGCCTTCGCGATGGAGCACGTCATCACGCGGGTGCGCGCGCGTATCGAGACCACCGACTTCCAGGGCCCCGTCCGCGTCGCCGTACGCCGCCTGCTGGAGGAGCTGCTGCCCATGGACGCGGAGCGGCGCGCGGAGGCCGAGGTCTGGCTGCAGCTGACCGCGCGCGCCCAGGGTGACCCCGCCGCCACCGACTGGTTGCGCCGCGCGGACGACGGCGTGGGGGAGGCGGCGACCCTGGCCGTCCGTGCGCTCGCCGAGGAGGGGGAGCTCGCCGCCCGTCGGGACGCCGCGTTCGAGGCGGCGCGGCTACACGCCCTCATCGACGGTCTGACCGTCCACGTCCTGGCCCGGCCGGAGTCCATGCCGCCCGAGCGCATGAGCGCCGTGCTCGCCGCCCATCTGGAGGATCTGGCGACCTGAGGACGTCACGAGGCCGGGGGAAGCTTCGCGACCGCGGCCTGGAGGGCCGGTCCCGAGATGTCGGCGAACCCGCCGCCCGGATAGTCGACCAGCCACACGTGCAGCATGTCGGTCTCCCTGGGCGGGTCGCAGAGGGGGCAGGTGTGGGAGTGCCACGGCGTGAGCGGGCCGATCGCCGGGCCCCGGGCGCCCGGCGGCATGACGAACACCGCACCCAGCAGGGTCTTCCCGCCGTGGTAGACCAGCACCTCGGGCTGCGCCGGGTCGAGGACCAGGCCGTCCTGAAGCAGTGCGGGGTTGGCGAGCTGCTGGACGCCGCCGTCGTCGGTCCAGACCCGGTAGCCCGCCCGCTCCGCGTCCGCCGCCGTCGGCAGGCGGCCGGCGGTCTCCCGCCGCACCGCCGCCGCCAGCGCATCCGCCGCGCTCGTCGCGGTGTCGGCAGCCACCACGCCCGTGCCCGGGGCGAGCGGCCCCGCGGCCGCCGCTGGGGCCGCCGCTGTGGCCGCCGCTGGGGCCGGGGGCTGCGCCGGGCCGTGGTGGTGATGTCCCGCGAGCGGCCCCGGCGAGGTCGTGGCGGGTCGCGCGACCAGGATGCCGTCGAAGGCCGCGGTGCCCCAGGAGGTGAAGCTGGCGCAGACCGCGGCGGCGACCAGGCAGGCGACCGGGCCGGCGACCAGGGCCGCGCCCGCCCGTCCGGCCGACGGACTCCCGCCGGTGCGCATGCGTCGGCGGGTGCCGGCGCCCTCGTCGTCCGTGACCGACGCGTATGCGACGAGGACCGGCGCGGCCGCCGCGAGCACCGTCTCCAGGAGCGCCGCCAGCGCCTCGGGGGCGCCTCCGGGGTCGGGGGTCCACGCGTCAGGGCCGAGAGGGAGCCCGGCCGTCCTGCCGACCAGCCAGATCACGACGAGGGCGAGGTCGGCGAACCCTCCGGTCAGCAGCACCGCCTGCGTGGGACGGAGGAGCAGGGCCGCCGCCCAGGCCAGTTGCAGGCATCCCGCGACGGCGAACAGCACGCCGTGCCCGGCGGAGGTGGCGAAGTGATCGGGCATCACGCCGAAGTGGATCGCGGCCGATCCCGCGGCAAGCGCGGCCAGAGTCAGCGGCGGCGCGCCGCGCAGTTTGTCCACATTGCGCATTATTGGGCGCGGTGATCTCGGTAGGGAAGGCCCGAAAACGGGAGCAACCCGACAGGCGCGCTTGGATGGGGGCGGCGCCCATGGCGCCGAGGTGGACCGGGGCGGAACGGCGGAGGTGGCGCGGCGTCGACCGCGCCGAGGTGGCGCGGCGTCGACCGCGCAGAGGTGGGTCGGGGGGAAACGGGTCGTCAGGACATGGCCGCCCGGGACCGGCGGGGCAGCGGCACCTTGCCCTCGGGGGCGGGCAGCAGGGCCTCGGCGCAGTCGTCGCAGGCGTGGACGGGGGCGTTGTCGGGCAGCATGCCGACCTTGACCCGGGGGCGGGGCCACTTCTTGTGGCAGACGACGCAGGCGTCGCCGTCGCGCTGCGTGCTGGTGAGGCCGGCAGGGTCGAACGTCAGCATGAGCCGCTCGGCGCCGTTCGGGTTCCAGCCCATCAAAGTCCCCCCTCGATCGCCTATCGGAACCGTTATAACGCGGTTACCCTTCGTGATCGGCGCGAGTCGGGCCAAGCGATGGTTAAATCGAGGCATAACGCAAGCCGTACAACAACAAAAGGGACACCTCGGAACAGACCGGGTGCCCCTTTTGGTGTTGTTCAAACGGTCTAGCCCGCGTTGAGCGCCTTCTGCAGAATCGAGAGACCCTCCTCGAGCAGGTGGTCCGGAATCACCAGTGGCGGCAGGAAGCGCAGCACGTTGCCGTACGTTCCGGCGGTGAGCACGAGCAGGCCCTGCTCGTGGCACCTGCGCGCGATCTCGGCGGCCGGGTAGGGCTCCTTGGTCCCCGGGACCACGAGCTCGACGGCGATCATCGCGCCGCGCCCGCGCACGTCCCCGACGATAGGGTTGTGCTCCTGGATGGCGCGCAGCCGGGGCAGCATGATCTCGCCGATGTGCCGGGCGCGCTCGACGAGCTTGTCCTGCTCGATGGTCTCCAGCACGCCCAGGGCCGCCTCACAGGCGAGCGGGTTGCCGCCGTACGTGCCGCCGAGGCCGCCGCTGTGGACGTGGTCGAGCAGGTCGGCCCTGCCGGTCACGGCCGCCAGCGGAAGGCCGCCGGCGATGCCCTTGGCGGTGGTGATGATGTCCGGGACGATGCCCTCGTCCTCGCAGGCGAACATGTGGCCGGTGCGGGCGAAGCCCGTCTGCACCTCGTCGGCGATGAAGACGATGCCGTTGGCGCGGCAGAACTCGACGATCTTCGGCAGGAAGCCGCGGGCCGGCTCGATGAAGCCGCCCTCGCCCGCGATCGGCTCGATGAGCACCGCCGCGACGTTCTCCGCGCCGATCTGCTTGTTGATCATGTCGATCGCCTGGGCCGCGGCCTCCTCGGCGCAGTTGTCCGGGCCGGTCGGCCAGCGGAACGGATAGGCGAGCGGCACCCGGTAGACCTCGGGCGCGAACGGCCCGAACCCGTGCTTGTACGGCATGCTCTTGGCCGTCAGCGTCATCGTCAGCAGCGTCCGGCCGTGGTAGCCGTGGTCGAAGACGACGACCGCCTGCCGCCCGGTGGCGTGCCGGGCGACCTTCACCGCGTTCTCGACGGCCTCCGCGCCGCTGTTGACCAGGAACGTCCGCTTCTCGTGGTCGCCGGGCGTGAGCTCGTTGAGCTTCTCGCACACCGCGACGTACGACTCGTACGGGGCGACCATGAAACAGGTGTGGGTGAAGTCGGCGACCTGCTTCTGTACGCGCTCGACGACCCGGGGGGCGGCGTTGCCGACGTTGGTCACGGCGATGCCGGAGCCGAAGTCGATCAGGGAGTTGCCGTCCGCGTCGACGATCACACCGCCGCCCGCGTGAGTCACGAAGACGGGCAGCGTGGTGCCGATGCCCGGAGGCACGGCGGACTGCTTGCGCGCGAACAGCTCGCGCGACCGCGGGCCGGGGATCTCGGTGACGAGGCGGCGCTCCTGCGGGAGCTGCGGGCCGCCGTGCGTGGTGGCAGTGCTCATATCTCCGACGGTACGGCCGCCGCCTCCACCAGCCGATATGCCGCTATGTCAGAATGTAGGCGTACTTTTGGCCGGTAAGGACAAGCCGGCTGTTCGGGGGGAAGAGCAGTGGCACCCACGCTGCGCCGGATCACCGCGATCGTACCGCTCCACCTGGAGGTTCTCGCCGGGCGGCACGGGCTCGACCGCCCCGTCCGCTGGGTCGCGGTGAGCGAGCTGGAGGACCCCACGCCGTTCCTCGAGGGCGGCGAGCTGGTGCTCACGACCGGCATGCGGCTGTCCGCCGGCGACGCCGTGCCGTACGTCTCCCGGCTCGTGGCCCGGGGCGTCACCGGGCTGGGGTTCGGGGTGGGGCTGAGCCACGAGGCGGTGCCGCCCGCCTTCCGCGAGGCGGCCGAGGCCGCCGGGCTGCCGCTGGTCGAGGTGCCGAGGGACACGCCCTTCATCGCGATCGGCAAGGCCGTCAGCGACCTGCTCGCGGGGGAGCAGTACGAGGAGATCAGCCGGGCCTTCGCCGCGCAGGGCAGGCTCACCCGCGCCGCACTCCAGCGGGAGGGGCCGGTGGCCGTGGTGGACCGGCTGGCCCGGGAGATCGGCGGCTGGGCGCTGCTGCTCGACCCCGCGGGCGCCGTGCGGCACGCCGCCGACGCGACCGGCCGCCGCGCCGCCGGCAAGCAGGCCGCTCCGGGTGACAAGCAGGCCGCTCCAGGCGACAAGCGCGGCGCGGCGGGGGACTGGGCGCGGGAGACGGCCCGGTCGCTGGAGCCCGAGATCGCCCGGCTGCGCGGCGCGCCGTCCCTGGCGAGCCTCGCCCTGTCCACCCCGGACGAGCACGTCGTGGTCCAGCCGCTCGGCCGGAGGGGGTTCTTCGCGGTGGGGTCGCCGCGGCCGTTCTCGCCCATCGCGCACACGATCGTCAACGCGGCCGGATCCCTGCTGACGCTGGCGCTGGAGCAGGGCAGGGAGCAGCGGTCGGCGGCGGCGCAGGTGCGGTCGGCGGTGCTCCGGCTGCTGCTCGCCGGTGAGGCGTGGGCGGCCGCGGAGGCGCTGGCGGCCCTGGGCATGCGGCTGCCGGGGGAACCGGTCACGGTCCTCGCCTGCGACACCCCCGATCCGGAGGCGCTGACCGAGGCCCTGGCCGGAGCGGCCCCCGGCCCGCGCGGCGACTTCGCAGGCAGGGGGACGTTCACCGCGCCCTGGGAGGGGCTGCTCGTCGTGCTGGCCCCCGACCCGCACGCCGACGAGGTCGTCGCGCTGGCCGCGCGGCACGGCCGGGTGGGCGTCAGCGCGCCCGGTGTGGAGATCGCCCGTTCCGAGAGCCGTGCGGACGGCCGCATGGACGGTCGCACGGAAAGGCGCACGGAAAGCCGCGCGGACCCCCCTGCGGCCGGAGCTGCGGACCTGGGCGCGTCCCGCCGGGATCTCGCCCCGGGGCTCGACCGCACCTCCGACCGTATCTCCGATCGGGCCGCGGACCGGGTCGCCGACCGTGTCCCCGACCGAGCCCTCGCCACCGCACTCGACCGGGCCCTCGACCAGGCGCGGCGGGCACTCGTCTCGGCCTCGCCGGTGGCGCGCTTCAGTGAACTCGCCGGGCGCGGGCTGCTGTCGCTGCTCGATCCCGCCGCCGCCGCGTCGTTCGCGGCGGCGATCCTCGCGCCGCTCCGCGAGTACGGCTCGCGTGCCGATCTGGTCGAGTCGCTGCGCGCCTACCTGGCCAGCAACGGCCACTGGGACGCGGCGGCGCAGCGCCTGGGCGTGCACCGGCACACGCTGCGATACCGGATGAAGCGGGTGAGCGAGCTGCTCGGGCGCGATCTGGACGACCCCGCGGTCCGGGCGGAGCTGTGGATCGCGCTGTGCCTGTGACGTCGGTCAGGCCGAGGGGTGCGCGAGGAAAGCGCGGATGGCGGCTTCGGTGACGATCTCGTACGTCTTGCCGTCGGGCAGATGCCCGGCACGTTCCAGGCTGAGCGCGCCCTGAGCCGCGGCCCACAGCGCGTCGGCGATCTTCCGGGGCTGGGTGGGCACGAGGTGACCGGCGGAGATGCAGTCGGCGATCACCCGGTCCACGATGTTGAGCGCGGCCCTCGCGAGCGTGCGGGCGCGCTCGCTCGGCACGAAGCCGGGGATGGCCCGCTCGAACATGAGGCTGTAGTAGCCGGGCTCGGCCAGCGCCGCCTCCCGGTACGCGGGACCGAGCAGGCTCAGGTGCTCCAGCGGGTCGCTGCGCTGCGGCACGGCCTCCAGCCTGCGCCGGAACCGCTCGAAGCCCTCCAGATAGAGCGCCTCGGCCAGGCCCTCCTTGCTGCCGAACATCGTGTAGATGACCTGCGTGGAGCAGCCGGCCTCGGCGGCGATCCTGCGTACGGTGAGGCTCTCCGGCCCGGCCTTGGCGAGCAGGTCGTTGGCGACGTCGAGGAGACGGGTGCGCAGCTCGTCGTAGTTGCTGCGATGGCCGCGTGCGTAGGCACCCTGAAGACCGAGCGGCGCCGGCGTACCCATCAGCGACGAGCCCTTCTCATATTGGGGGTCCCGCGACAGACCCGGATGATGACTTAACCATGCCGCTCGGCTTTCAAACCGCAGTGAAACAGAAAACATCATGAAATTGCCGCGCATCTGTGACATGTGGGAAGTTGTCCATCCTGGCGCGGCGGGGGACGGTGATTGGCCCGTCCGGAGTAGCGACCGGCTCCCACCAGGTGGCATAGCGTGAAGACATGGACGTAGGCCGCACTTCCGAACCCCGCCCCTTCTGGCTCGCCGGGCGCCCCGCGACGGGGGACGCCGAGCAGGCCGTGACCAATTCCCACGACGGCCGGGTCGTCGGCGTCCATTCGGTGCCGACCCCCGAGCAGGTCGAGCAGGCCGTTGCCGCCGCGGACGCCGTGCGCAAGCAGGCCGCCGCGCTGCCCATCCACGTACGCGCCGAGGCGCTGGCCCACGTGGCCCGGCGGCTGACCGAGCGCGCCGAGGAGATCGCCCGCCTGATCAGCGCCGAGAACGGCAAGCCGATCTTCTGGGCGCGCGGTGAGGTGGGCCGCGCGATCTCGACGTTCCGCTTCGGCGCCGAGGAGGCCCGCCGCTTCAGCGGCGAGGTGCAGCGGCTCGACACCGAGCCCGCGGCGCAGGGACGGCTCGCCTACGTCTCGCGTGTGCCGTACGGCCCGGTGCTGGCGATCACGCCGTTCAACTTCCCGCTCAACCTGGTGGCCCACAAGGTCGCTCCCGCCATCGCCGTGGGCGCGCCCATCGTGGTCAAGCCCGCGCCCGCGACCCCGCTGTCGGCGCTTGTCCTCGGCGAGATCCTGGCCGAGACCGACCTGCCGGAGGGCATGTTCTCCGTGCTGCCGGTGCCCAACGACCGTGCCTCCTCCCTCGTGCAGGACCCGCGGCTGCCGGTGATCTCCTTCACCGGCTCCGGCCCGGTCGGCTACTCGATCATGGAGAGCGTGCCGCGCAAGCACGTCACGCTCGAACTCGGCGGCAACGCCGCCGCGGTCGTGCTGGCCGACGCCGACCTCGACTGGGCGGCCGGCCGCGTGGCGCTGTTCTCCAACTACCAGGCGGGCCAGAGCTGCATCGCGGTGCAGCGAGTGATCGTGGAGGACGCGGTCGCCGACGCGTTCACCGACAAGCTCGTCGCCGCCGTCGGCGCGCTCGTGACCGGCGATCCCGAGGACGACAAGACGCAGGTCGGCCCCCTCGTCTCCGAGGACGCCGCGGTCCGCGTCGAGAGCTGGGTCAACGAGGCCGTCTCGGCCGGGGCGCGCCTGCTTGCGGGCGGCACCAGGGACGGCGCGACCATCGCCCCCACCGTGCTCGCCGACGTGCCCGCCGACGCCAAGGTGGCCTGCGAGGAGGTCTTCGGGCCCGTCATGATCGTGCAGCGGGTCGCCTCGGTCGACGAGGCGTTCGCCGCGGTCAACGACTCCCGCTACGGCCTGCAGGCCGGAGTCTTCACCCGCAGCCTGGACGTCGCCTTCCGGGCCAACCGCGAGCTCGAGGTCGGCGGCGTCATCATCGGCGACGTGCCGTCCTACCGGGCCGACCAGATGCCGTACGGCGGGGTCAAGGAGTCGGGCGTGGGCCGCGAGGGGCTGCGCTCGGCCATGGAGGACTACACCTACGAGAAGGTCATGGTGCTCACCGGCCTCACGCTGTAGAACCACGCGTCGCGCTGCAGAACCACGCGTCCGAGGGGCCCGGGGGACCACCGTCCCCCGGGCCCCTCGTCGTGGGAGTCCCGGTGACTTCAGAGGAGATCCAGGGCCGTCAGAGGAGACCCAGCGCCTTGGCGAGGCCGGGGTCGCGGCCCTTGGCCAGGTCGAGGGCCGTCATGGGGGCGTAGTGGTCGACGGGGACGCCGACGGTGTCGATGATCTCCCGGGCCGGCCCGAGGTGCCGGACCTTGGGCAGCAGCAGCACACTGTTGTCGTCGAGGAGGTAGGCCTCTGCCGGGCCGGAGACGGCCCCCGCGGTGCGGGTCCCCACGAGAGTGCCCAGACCGTTGTCCTTCACCGCCCCGCTGAAGTCCTCACAGGCCGAGGCGCACGCGCGGTCGGTGAGCACGATCAGGCGCAGCCCGAGCAGCGGGACCGAGTCGTCGGTGCGGTTGGCCGTGCAGTCGCCCTTCAGCGGGCAGAAGTAGCTCGTGACCTTGCCGTGCGCGAACGCGCCGAGCAGCCGCGTCACCTCGCGCGGCGACCCGCCGCCGTTGCCGCGCACGTCGATGACCGCGGCCTTCGTGGTGTCCTTCAGTTTGGCGATGACCTGGTCGGCCGCACCCTGGAAGAACCCGGGCACCGTGACAAGGGTGACGCCGCCCGGGAGGGTCTTCGACGTCACCGCCCGTTCCGGCTCTTCGAGGGGACCCTCCGTGAGCTTCACGGTCCACACGCGTCCCGTCGTGGGCCGCTTCAGCGTGAGCCGTACGGTGCCGGAGGCGAACGTGTCGACGAGGCTCTGGTTCACCTTGTCCCTGATGAAGGCCGGCACGCCGTCGACCTTCTCGATGATGTCGCCGGGCCGGATGCCGGCCTGGTCCGCCGGGCTGCGGGGCAGGACGCGGGTGATGAACAGGGGCGGCCGGGCGGCCGGGTCGAGTCGCCCGCCCTGCGCGGCCGACAGACCGGCGATGCCCGTCCCCACCGGTCCGTCCTCCGATGGGGGAGTGATCTTCTCCACCCGGGCGTGGTCGTCGTGGAGCCCCGCGACCATGCCGGTGATCGCGGCGTGCAGCGCGTCCGGGTCGCCGGTGCCGATCATGCCGGCGAACGCGGCCCAGTCGGCTTCGCGGTCCCCCGTCAGCGCGGGCAGGCGGAGGCCGGCCTCGTCGGCCCCGCGACGCATCAGCTCCTGCGTGTACGCGGCGAGGGCGTCCCGCAGCAGGACCTTCGAGTCCAGCGCGGGCCCGCTGTAGTAGTTGTCCAGCACGCACTCGTACGCCTGCCGGAGCGTGTTCACCGACGTCGGCGGCGCGGACTCGGGCGGCGACGCGGTGATCCGGGCACACGCGCCGCCCGTGGTGGCCCGCACAGTGGTGTTCCGTACGGTGGCGGCCTCCAGGGCGGTGGCCCGTACGGTCGCGGCCTGCGCGGCAGGGGCAGGGAGGGAAGCGGACAAAGTGCCGGCGGTCAGCAGGACGGCGGCGCAGATGTTTCTGATCACGTGCGTCAGCGTGGCCGCCGGCGGGTTGCACGGCCGTGAACGACACCGTTAACGCCGCTGTTAGCCCGCCTGCAGTACGAACGAGGCATGCGGGTTCTCGTGGCCGAAGACGAGCGCGATCTGGCCGACCTCGTCGCGATGGGACTGCGCCGCCAGGCCATGGCGATCGACGTCGTGTACGACGGGGCCGCCGCGGCCGAGCGGCTGGCGGTGAGCGACTACGACGTCCTCGTGCTCGATCGGGACCTGCCCGAGCTGCACGGCGACCTCGTGTGCCGCGAGCTGGTGGCGCGCGGGAGCCGTACGCGGATCCTGATGATGACGGCGGCGGCGTCGGTGCCGGAGCGGGTCGCCGGCCTCGGCATGGGAGCCGACGACTACCTGCCCAAGCCCTTCGACTTCACCGAGCTGGTCGCGCGGGTCCGGGCGCTGGGACGGCGCAGGTTCCTCCCGTGCTGACCAGGCACGGGATCGTGCTCGGCACCCACCGGCTCCAGGCCTCCAGGGACGGCCGGCACCTGCATCTGTCGCTCAAGGAGTTCGCCGTCCTGGAGGTGCTGATGCGGGCGGAGGGCGCGGTGGTGAGTGCCGAGCGGCTCCTGGAGGAGGCGTGGGACGAGAACGCCGATCCCTTCACGACCGTGGTGCGGGTCGTGGTGAGCCGCCTGCGCGCGAAGCTGGGCGACCCGCCGTGCGTCCAGACCGTCCCCGGCGCCGGATATCTGCTGTGACGACGGTCCGTGTACGGCTCACGCTGATCTACTCGGCGCTCTTCCTGCTCACCTCCGTCGTGCTGCTGGTCATCGTCAACACGCTGTTGCGCATGGCGCTGCACGCGCGGATCGCCCTCGGCGGGCCGCGGGACGAGCTGAAGGAGCTGGCGGACACGTTCGACGCCATGCTCGACCGGCTGGAGCGCTCCGTCGAGGGGCAGCGCCGCTTCATCGCGAACGCCTCCCACGAGCTGCGGACCCCGCTGGCCGTGCAGCGGACGGCGATCGAGATCGGCCTGCCGGAGGACGTCGGGGAGATCCGCGACACGCTCCTACTCCACAACCATCGCATCGGTGGCGGCATCGAGGTCGCCGTGACGTTCCCGGCGGGCGTCTCCTGAGGGGCGGACGTCTCCTGAAGAGGGGCGTGGTCAGCGGCGGGGGCGCATGCCGTCGAAGAGGACGTCGAGCGCACGCCGGCGCAGTCCGTCGCTCCACTGGTCGCGTTCGGCCGCCAGGCACGCCCCGGACAGCAGGGCCAGCAGTTCGGGCATCCGGAGGTCGGGCCGCACCGCGCCCGCCTCCTGCGCGGCCGTGAGCAGCCGCTCGATCGCCTGCCGCATGTCGCGGCTGACGTCGGCCGTCCCGGCCTTGGGGTCGGCGCCGGCCCCGGCGAGCAGGTCGGCCGCGGTCTTCTTCTGCGCCGCGTCCACCACGATCCGCCCGAGGAAGGTGAACAAGCCAGTGCCCGGATCCGGCGACGGCCTGTCCGCCTCCGCCAGGAGCCGTCGCGTACGGTCGACGATCACCGCGTGGTAGAGCGCCTCCTGGGTGGGGAAGTGCCGATAGATCGTGCCGAGCCCCACCCCCGCCTCCTGGGCGACCGCGCGTACCGACGCCGACATCCCGTCACGGGCCAGAACGACCTCGGCCGCCTCCAGGATTCGCTCCCGGTTGCGCTGCGCGTCGGCACGCCGGGGCCTGGCTTCGCCGGTCATCGGCCTCCTCGTCGCGTTGACAGCCGGAACACGTGTTCCGTATCGTCCGTCGGGTCAAGCGGAACAGGTGTTCCTGATACTACGGGAGGACACGTGACGGAGTACGCCACGCTCGGCCGTTCGGGACTGCGGGTCTCCACGGCGTGCCTCGGCACGATGAACTTCGGCGCCCCCGGAGGCTGCGACGAGGCGGAGGCCGGCCGCATCGTCGACGCGTTCCTGGAGACGGGCGGGAACGTCATCGACACCGCCGACGCCTACAACGGCGGCGAGTCGGAGCGGATCGTCGGCCGCGCCGTGCGGGGCAGGCGTGACGCGGTGGTGCTCGCCACCAAGGCGTTCCTGCCGCAGGGACCCGGTCCCAACGATCGCGGGCTGTCCCGGGCCCACCTCACCAGGGCGCTGGAGGGCAGCCTGCGCCGGCTCGGGACCGACCACATCGACCTCTACCAGTGCCACCAGTGGGACGACTCGACTCCGATCGAGGAGACCATGGCGACCCTGGACGGATTCGTACGGTCGGGCAAGGTGCGGTATGTCGGCTGCTCGAACTTCACCGCCGCTCAGATCGTGGAGGCCCAGTGGGCCGCGCAGCGAGCGGGAGGGACGCCGTTCGTCAGCCTCCAGCCGCAGTACTCGCTCGTGGCCAGGAGCATCGAAGCGGAGATCCTGCCCGTCTGCCGGCGGCACGGGCTCGGCACGCTCGTCTGGTCGCCTCTCGGCGGCGGCCTGCTCACCGGGCGCTACCGCCCGGGCGAGGCCCCCGGGGCCGACACCCGGCTGGGCCGGCTCATGGCCTCGCCCATGCCCCGGGCCCGGGCCTGGGCCGAGGGCTTCCTGAACGAGCCGAACCTCGCGATCGCCGGGCACGTCGCCGACGCCGCCGCGGGGCTCGGCGTCGCCCCGGCGGCCGTGGCGCTGGCGTGGGTGCGGCGCAGGCCGGAGGTGACCTCGGTCATCGTCGGGCCCCGCACCCTCGACCAGTTGCGCGGCAACCTCGCCGGGCTCGGCCTCGACCTGCCGCCCGATGTCGCCGCCCACCTCGACGAGATCTCCCGGCCCGCCGGTCTCGCGCCCGTCAACGGGACGCACAGCTGAAGGCGAACATCAGGCGAACAGCGGCGGTGACCGGGTGTACGGCACCCGGCGCGGGGCAGCGGGACGTCCGCGGACATGCTGGCCGAGTGAACGGGACGCTGAGATGCCGGAATCATCACCGCAGGTAGGGGAGCATCTCGACGGGGTCGAACTGCTGCGCCGCACACCGGGGCTGAAGGTGCTGGACGACGATGACGACGATCCCGTCCTCGTGCGCGCCGACGGCGGCCCGGTGGACACCTGGCGCGAGCACTACCCGTACGACCACCGCATCTCCCGGCAGGAGTACGACCGGCACAAGCGGCTGCTGCAGATCGAGCTGCTGAAGCTGCAGTACTGGCTGAAGGACACCGGCGGCCGCCTGGTCATCCTGTTCGAGGGACGGGACGCGGCCGGCAAGGGCGGCACCATCAAGCGCTTCATGGAGCACCTCAACCCCCGCGGCGCGACCGTGGTGGCGCTGGAGAAGCCCAGCGAGCGCGAGCGCACCCAGTGGTACTTCCAGCGGTATGTCGAGCACCTTCCGGCCGCGGGGGAGATCGTGCTGTTCGACCGGTCCTGGTACAACCGGGCCGGGGTCGAGCGGGTCATGGGCTTCTGCACCCCGGAGGAGTACATGGAGTTCATGTACCAGGCGCCGCTGTTCGAGCGGATGCTCGTGCGCGACGGCATCCGCCTGGTCAAGCTGTGGTTCTCGGTGTCGCGGGCCGAGCAGCGCACCCGGTTCGTCATCCGCCAGGTGGACCCCGTGCGGCAGTGGAAGCTGTCGCCGATGGACATCGCCTCGCTGGACCTGTGGGACGAGTACACCCGGGCCAAGGAGGACATGTTCCTCAACACCGACACCGAGGACGCCCCCTGGACGATCATCAAGAGCAACGACAAGAAGCGCGGCAGGCTGGAGGCGATGCGCTACGTCCTGTCCCTGTACGACTACGACGACAAGGACGCCTCGGTCGTCGGCCGGCCCGACCCCCTGATCGTCCGGTCCGCCGCCGACATCGTGGACGAGGACAACGCCGAGCCGCTGTCGCCCTTCTGAACCCCCGTCACGCCCGCTCGGCGGTGCGGAACAGGTCGCGTACGGCCGAGCCGAAGTAGGGGCCGTACATCGTGCGGTGGTCGTTGCTGTACTTGAAGCTGCTGACGGACGTCAGCGCGCCCCGGCCCGAGGCCGGGTCGAAGCCGCTGAGCCAGGGCCCGCCGCTGGCCCCGGCCGTGAGGTCGCAGCGCAGGCCCTGGTCGCGGGTCTGCCCCTGCGGGTCGCCGTGGGGGACGCCCGCGCAGTACAGCAGCCGCTCGCCGTCGTACGGGGGATCCGCGGGGAATCCGAAGCCGTAGGTCCGGCGGCCCCGGGGCGGGTCGAAGGAGATGGGCTGCCCGCCCACGAGGTCGGTCAGGTGCTGCCCGTCGAGGTCGTCCACGGCGACCATGCCCACGTCGTAGTCGTCGTTGCCCGATCGCGACCAGGGCCCGGCGACGAACATGCGCCGTGCGGGGAAGGCGCCGTACGGCTGCCGCCCCTCGTCGTATCCGGGGACGAAGGTCCAGTTCTCCGCCCAGTCCCCGGCGCCGTCCTTGACGCAGTGCCCCGCGGTGACGACCAGGTCCCTGTTCGCGCTGCGCACGGCGCTGGCGGAGCAGGAGAAGTCCACCCTGTTCAGGGTGAGGAAGACCCTGCCGGTCGTCCTCGTCACCGAACCGCCCGCCGCCCAGCGCGTGCCGCTCGTGGTCGCCGGAGGCATCGCCGCCGCCTGCCGCGTCCTGGTCGTGCTGCTCGTCCCGGTGGTCCTGGTCGTTCCGGTTGTTCCTGTTGTTCCGGTGGCCTGACGCGCCGCCTGAGCGGGCGCGAGGACCGCTCCGGCGGCCGGCGGCAGGGCGGCCCTGGCGACGGGCGGCAGCACCGACCCCGGGGGAGCGGCCGGCAGCACCGATGGGGCGCCGGGCCGGGCGGTCGTGATCTTCCGCAGGTCCCCCAGCAGTCCGATCGGGACCGCCCGTGCCATCCGCTGCGGCGTCCAGTAGGTCTCGGAGGCGTGCCCGGCCACGTGCTCCACGACGTCTCCCACCGGGGAGACGTCCCTGCCTGGGGCCTGCAGGAGTCCGGTGACGAGGGCGGTGACGGCAAGCAAGGGGAGGCTCGGAGTCATGGCTCCCGAGTGTGGACCACGAGACGTGTTCTTGTGGTTACTTTCGGTGAATCAGGTGAGGGCCGTGTTCTGGGCCGTGTTGTAGACCGCCTCGGCCTCCGGGCCGAAGTAGGGGCCGAACATCCAGTAGGACGCGAAGTTGTACTTGAAGCTGTTCACCGAGTTGAGCAGGCCGCTGCCGGTGCTCTCGCTGAAGCCGACGAACCACGGGCCGCCGCTGGCGCCGCCGGTCAGGCCGCAGCTCAGCCCCTGGTCCTGTGAGCTGAGGAAGTCGTCGAACGTCCGTCCGCTGCAGTAGACCAGTCTCGACCCGTCGTACGGCGCGCCCGCCGGGTAGCCGAAGGCGTACGTCTGGCGCCCGCGCGGCTGGTTGAACGCGACGCCCTGGCCGCCGACGACGTCGGTGAGGCTCTTGCCGCCCTGCGGCGCGACGACGGCGGCGGCGACGTCGTAGTTCATGTTCTCGCCGGAGTTCCACTGCGCGGTGGTGAGCAGGGTGGTCGCCGGCCAGGTGCCGTTGGGCCGGTTGCCCTGGTCGTAGCCCGGGACGAAGACCCAGTTGGCGTGGAAGGCGCCGTTCAGCTTCACACAGTGCCCGGCGGTGATGACCACGCTCCGGTTGGCGCTGGTGACGGCGGTGCCCGAGCAGGAGGCGTTCCGCCCGGCGTCCGATCCGGCGGTGACCGTGAAGAACACCCTTCCCGTCGTCTTCGCCACCGTCCCGCCCGCCGTCCAGGACGAGCCGGAGGTCCGCGACGAGGCACGGGCCGCGGCGGACGTGCCGGAGTCGGACATGGTCGAGGCGGTCAGGGTGGGGGCGACGGTCGCGGGCCGTGCCCCGGACGCGCCGGCGGACGTGTCGGCGGGCGCTGAGCCGGCAGCGGAGCCGGCGGCCGCGAAGTGCCGATCGCCGGTGCGGGGGGCGTCCAGAGGCTCCGCGGCCTCCATCCGTGCGACCGTCCAGAACTTCTTGATCGTGCGCTGCTCCGTCGTCGTGTCGGCCGCCTCGTGGACGGCGGGCCGGGGGCCGGCGGCGGCCGACCGGGTGACGCTTCCCTGCACGGTCGCCGCGGCGCCGTGTGCGGAGGGAAGCATCACCCCCGCCGCGGCGAGGGCGGGAACCGCGAGAACGGCGAGACGTCGTGCTCTGGGGTGCATGCCTAGCTACCTCCGTGTCGGGATGCCTGAGGCGTGTCGAGATGTCCTGACGCGGGAAAGTAGCGACGCCTTCGATCGGATTTCTCACAATCCGTCTATACGGTTATGGGCAGATTCGGTCATATATTTGCTGGTTTCTCCCTAGCCTCTCTCTGCGCAGCGACTTCCTCCTCGGCACCGGCCTTCCGCCGTACGGGCGCGTGCCGTTGCGGGCCCGCCGGCCGTCTCGGAGACAATGAGGGGATGAGCTCCCAATCCCTGCCGCAGCCCCGGTCTGTCGTCGTGCTGGGTTCGACCGGCTCCATCGGCACCCAGGCTCTCGACGTCGTCGCCAACGCCCCCGGACGGTTCCGCGTGACCGCGCTCGCCGCGGGCGGCGGCAGGGTCGACCTGCTGGCGAGGCAGGCGGCCGACTTCGGGGCCGAGGCGGTGGCGGTCGCCGACCCGGCGGCCGTGCCGGCGCTGCGCGAGGCCCTGGCGGCGGCGGGCGCGCGGGCGAGGGTGCTGGCGGGCCCGGAGGGGGTGGCGGAGGTCGCGGCCTCGCCCTGCGACATCGTGCTCAACGGCATCACCGGGGCCCTGGGGCTGACCTCCACGCTCGCCGCGCTGGAGGCGGGCCGGGTGCTCGCGCTGGCCAACAAGGAGTCGCTGATCGTGGGCGGCCCGCTGGTCAAGCGCCTGGCCGGGCCGGGACAGATGATCCCCGTCGACTCCGAGCACTCCGCGCTCGCCCAGTGCCTGTGGGCGGCTGGGCCGAGCGGGGCCGACCCGGCGGCCGTACGGCGGCTGGTGGTGACGGCGAGCGGCGGCCCGTTCCGGGGCAGGAAGCGTGCCGAGCTGACGGACGTGACCCCGGAGATGGCGCTGAACCACCCGACCTGGAGCATGGGCCCGGTCATCACGGTGAACTCGGCGACGCTCGTCAACAAGGGCCTTGAGGTGATCGAGGCCCATCTGCTGTTCGACATCGGGTTCGACCGGATCGAGGTGGTGGTCCACCCGCAGTCGATCATCCACTCGATGGTGGAGTTCGCCGACGGCTCGACGATCGCGCAGGCGAGCCCGCCCGACATGCGGCTGCCGATCTCGCTCGCGCTGGCCTACCCCGAGCGGGTGCCCGGCGCGGCCCGGGCCGTCGACTGGACCACCGCCCACACCTGGACCTTCGAGCCGCTCGACGACGAGGCGTTCCCGTCGGTCGCGCTGGCCCGGCACGTGGGCGCCCTGGGCGGCACGGCGCCTGCGGTCTACAACGCGGCGAACGAGGTGTGCGTGGAGGCGTTCCTGAAGGGCGCCCTGCCGTTCCTCGGCATCGTGGACACGGTGGAACGCGTGGTGGCCGCCCACACCCCCGGCCCGGCGGCGTCCGTGGAGGAGGTCCTCGCGGCGGACGCGTGGGCGAGGGCGCGGGCGGCCGAACTGACGAGCTGAGCCCGCGGCGCGACCCGGGTCAGGCGGGGCGCGCCACGGGCCGGCGGGGTCAGGCCGCCGAGCAGGTCAGAGTGGGCGTGCTGCCGCTCGACCCGTTGGCCAGGAAGCCGAACGTGGTCGAGGCGCCGGCGCCCAGGCTGCCGTTGTAGCTCACGTTCTTCACGCTGACGTCGCTGCCGGATTGGCTGAGCGTGCCGTTCCAGACCTGCGTGATCGTGACGCCGCTCGGCTGGGTCCATCTGACGGTCCAGCCGCCGATGGACGACGAGCCGGCCTTCACCGTCACCTCACCCTGGAATCCGCCGCCCCACGAGCTGGCGACCTTGTAGGTGGCCGAGCAGCCGCCGGGACCGGCGGTCGGGGACGCCGAGGGGCTGACCCTCGGGCTCGGCGAGGTGTTGGGCGAGGTGCCGGGGGACGGGGAGACGGGCGGGGTGGGGGACTGGCTGGTGCCGGGGACGCCGACGCCCGTCACCTCGCCGTTGCCGCCGTCGAAGACGACGTCGGAGCAGCTGTAGAACGTCTCGTTGCTGTCCGAGCGCTGCCACACGGTGTAGATGATGTGACGGCCGCTCTTACCCGACGGCAGGCGGGCGTTCCAGTAGTAGTGGCCGTCCTCGGTGCCCACCGAGCCGACGCTCGGCGGGTTGGTGACGCTGTCGAACGGCGTCGACTCCAGGTCGCTCCAGGCCAGCGGCCGGGTCGGGCTCCAGGAGTCCTTCGTGATGTACGACCGGAACGTGCCGGGGTGCGCGGCCCACTTGTTGTACTTGAACTCGACGGTCGCCCCGGACGTCAGGTGGGTGACCGGCCAGTCGTCGCGGGCGAGGTCGAAGCCGCTGAAGTCGTAGACGACCGCGCCGCCGCTGCACAGCTGACCGTCAGGGATGAAGCCGGACATCCGGCCCGCGCCGTCCGAGCGGAGCACGGCGAACCAGTTGTACAGCGCGTTGGTCCCGCCCTTGGCGACCGCGGCCGCGCAGGCCGGGTTCTTCGGCTGGATGGCTCCGCTCGAGGTCGTTCCGTCCTTCCAGCACAGGTAGGTGCGGCTGCCGGGCATCATCGGAGCGCCGTGCGCGGACGCCGGGGAGGCGAGCACGACGGCGGAGACGAGGGCGGACAGCGCGGCGACGATCAGCCCGATCGTCGCCATCGTTGGATTTCTTCGTGGTCTACCCACGGGCTACCCTTTCGCGTGGTCATGGCTGCCGCACTCGTGGTGCAGCACGGCACCGCCGACGGCGCGAGCACGTCGGCCCGGGGGACAGCCGTTGACTTACCGACCAGGTGGTGCGAGAGCGCTCACGCGATTCGGACTCTAGGTCGGCCTCCGCCGCCTGCCCACCCGGGCGAGGGCCGCCGCGCCCGTCCTCGCAGGTGGCGGCTCTTCCTTCGGCCACGGGTCATGAAACCTTCATTCCTCGTGAAAAGGTTTCGGGCCGTCCGGCGTCGCGGCACTCCTTAGACTGGGAGGGCCCTCCATCGGGGCGTCGCCTATTACACAAGGTGCAGAAATGTCTGTTGATCTCGGGATTCCCGCCGTACGGACCCAGCCGATCGCCAAGCGGCGGGTGTCACGTCAGATCATGGTCGGCTCGGTCCCCGTCGGCGGGGACGCGCCGGTCTCGGTGCAGTCCATGACCACCACCCTGACCGCCGACGTCAACGCCACCCTGCAGCAGATCGCCGAGCTCACCGCCGCCGGCTGTCAGATCGTCCGCGTCGCGGTCCCCTCGCAGGACGACGCCGACGCGCTGCCGGCCATCGCGAGGAAGTCCAAGATCCCGGTCATCGCCGACATCCATTTCCAGCCCAAATACGTCTTCGCGGCGATCGACGCCGGGTGCGCGGCCGTCCGGGTGAACCCCGGGAACATCAAGAAGTTCGATGACAAGGTCGGCGAGATCGCCCGGGCCGCCTCCGACGCCCGTGTGCCGATCAGGATCGGCGTCAACGCCGGCTCGCTCGACCCGCGCCTGCTGCAGAAGTACGGCAAGGCCACCCCGGAGGCCCTGGTCGAGTCGGCGCTGTGGGAGTGCTCCCTGTTCGAGGAGCACGGCTTCCGCGACATCAAGATCTCGGTCAAGCACAACGACCCGGTCGTCATGATCCAGGCCTACCGGCTGCTCGCCCAGCGCTGCGACTACCCGCTGCATCTCGGCGTGACCGAGGCGGGGCCGGCCTTCCAGGGCACGATCAAGTCCGCGGTGGCGTTCGGCGCTCTGCTGGCCGAGGGGATCGGCGACACCATCCGGGTGTCGCTGTCGGCCCCTCCGGTCGAGGAGGTCAAGGTCGGCACGCAGATCCTCGAGTCGCTGGGCCTGCGCGAGCGCGGCCTGGAGATCGTCTCCTGCCCGTCCTGCGGCCGTGCCCAGGTGGACGTGTACACCCTCGCCGAGGAGGTGCAGGCCGGGCTGACCGGGCTCAAGGTGCCGCTGCGCGTGGCCGTCATGGGCTGTGTGGTCAACGGCCCCGGCGAGGCCAGGGAGGCCGACCTCGGCGTCGCCTCCGGCAACGGCAAGGGCCAGATCTTCGTGAAGGGCGAGGTCATCAAGACCGTTCCCGAGTCGCAGATCGTCGAGACCCTCATCGAGGAGGCCCTGCGCCTCGCCGAGGAGATGGGCGTCGACGTGGACCTCGACGACGAGGCCGCCGGGCCGGAGGTCGTCGTCCGCTGACCCCGTCATTACACTTCGCAATGCTCTGACTACACAATGGCAATGAACGGGTAGTACGGACCGTACCCGGCCGATCACGTCGCGAAGCTGTCCTCTGCTGTACGGAAGCAGAGGAGCAATGCCGGTGAAGCGGGTCGTTGGTGTGGTCGCGGGCATGGCGACGCTGGTCGCCGGGCTGGTCGGGCCGGAAGGGGTGGCCGCCGGGTCGGACCGGACGGGGCACTGGGGGCCGCCGCAGCGTCCGCTCGAATGGAAGCAGTGCCCGCCGGAGACCAAGTCGGCCTCCGGCGGCCTGCTCGGCCTCGGCTCGGCCCGGCCGACCGAGCCGATAGGGCCGGCTCGCCGCGGTGACCGGCGGGAGCCGGTGCAGGAGTGCGCGGAGCTGCGGGTGCCGCTCGACTACCGCGAGCCGTACGGCCAGCAGATCACGCTGGCGCTCAACCGGATCAAGGGCAGCGCCTCCCGTGACGGCAACCACCTCGGCTCGCTGCTGGTGAACCCAGGCGGACCGGGCGGCGAGGGGCTCAGCCTGGCCAGGTACGTCGCGGCACGCCTGCCCAAGGACGTCGCGGCGCGGTTCGACATCATCGGTTTCGCCCCGCGCGGGGTGGCGCCCAGCCAGCCCGCCATGTCGTGTGTGGACCCGGCCCGCTTCTACGCGCCGCCCCGGCCCGACAACGTGCCGAGAAACGACGCCGAGGAGCAGGTGCTGGTCGGCCGGGCCAGGCAGTACGCCGAGGGCTGCGGCAACCGCTGGGCCTGGTTCCTGCCCTACCTGACCACGGAGAACTCCGCACGGGACATGGACGCGGTGCGCGCGGCGCTCGGCGAGGAGAAGATCAGCTACCTCGGCTACTCCTACGGCACCTACCTGGGGGCGGTCTACGCAACCCTGTTCCCGCAGCGGGTACGCCGCCTCGTGCTCGACAGCGTGGTGGACCCCGACGGCGTCTGGTACGAGGCCAACATCGCCCAGGACCACAGCTTCGACCGGCGGCACCGCGACTTCCTCGCCTGGGTGGCCGAACACGACGACGTCTACAAGCTGGGCGCGACGCAGGCGGCGGTGTCCTTCGCGTGGTACTCCATGCGCTCCCGCCTGCACGACAGGCCCGCGGGCGGGGTCGTGGGCCCGAGCGAACTGGACGACGTCTTCTCCAACGGCGCCTACAGCGACCGGCTCTGGCCATACCTGGGCGCCGCCTTCTCGTCCTACGTCCGCAACGGCGACCCCTCGGTCCTGGTGAAACTGTTCCATTTGGAGGCCGAGATCGACGCGGAGGAGGAGAACTCCTACGCGGTCTACCTGGGCGTGGAGTGCCGCGACGCCGCTTGGCCCCGATCCTGGGACCGCTGGCGGGCCGACACCCGCCGGGCGCACGCCGAGGCGCCGTTCATGGCCTGGCCCAACGCCGTCTACAACGCGCCGTGCGCCTTCTGGCCGGAGAAGGGCGGCACACCGGTCAAGGTGGGCACGTCGCACCTGCCGCCGATGCTGCTGATCCAGGCCGAGCACGACGCCGCCACGCCGTACCAGGGGGCGCTGCGCATGCGCCGCCTGTTCCCGACCGCGCGCCTGCTCACCTCGAGCGGCGGCAACCACGGCGTGTCGCTCGCCGGGAACGCCTGCGTCGACCGGCAACTGGCGGCCTACCTGCGCGACGCGGCGCTGTCACCGCAGCGCAGAGGCAGGCGGGGCGCCGACGCGACCTGCCCGGGCGAGCCGGAGCCGCGGGCCGCGCTGATGAAGACCACGGCGGGTGCGCCGGGAACGGCGTCCCACGTCTCCGCCGTACGGTGAGCCCGGCCGGGCCGATACCTCCCAAACGGGAACCGTTCGCGTAGGCTGGGCCCGTGATGCTGCGAACATCGGCGTCGCGCGTGCTCGACGACAACGATCGTGACGAGGTGCTGGCGCTCCTCGACACCGATCCGGTCGCCAATGTGTTCGTAGCGGCCCGGGTCAGGGCCGTGGGCCTCAGCCCTTCACGGCTCGGCGGTCAGATGTGGGGCTACGGCCCGCGCGGAGGGCTGGTGTCCCTGTGCTACGCGGGCGCCAACCTGGTGCCCGTGAACGCCACCCGCGAGGCCGTACACGCCTTCGCCGACCGGGCGCGCAAGCAGGGCCGTCGCTGCTCGTCCATCGTCGGCCCGGCCGACGCGGTGGAACAGCTCTGGGAGCGGCTGGAGCCGCACTGGGGCGGCGCCCGGGCGATCCGGTGGGCCCAGCCGGTCATGGCCACGAGTTCCGCGCCCGCCGTCGAGCCGGACCCGCTCGTACGGAGGGTCCGTCCCGAGGAGTTCGGCATCCTGCTGCCCGCCTGCGTCGCGATGTTCACCGAAGAGGTGGGCGTCTCCCCGGACAACGGCGACGGCGGAGCGCTCTACCGGTCCAGGGTCGCCGAGCTCATCCGCATCGGACGGTCGTACGCGCGCATCGACGACGGCCAGGTGGTCTTCAAGGCCGAGATCGGCGCGGTGACGCCGCAGGCGTGCCAGATCCAGGGCGTGTGGGTCCACCCCGACCTGCGCGGGCGCGGCCACGCCGCCGCCGGCATGGCCGCCGTGGTCGAGCAGGCGCTGAAGTACTTCGCCCCGGTCGTCACCCTCTACGTGAACGACTTCAACCTCCCGGCCAGGGCCGTCTACCGCAAGGTGGGCTTCCAGGAGGTCGACACGTTCATGTCCGTGCTGTTCTAGCTCTAGTCAGCAGCTGGCGCTGAGGCCGGCCTGCGCCGGCCGCACCAGGCGGGTCAGCAGGTGGTCCAGCTCGGCCGCCGGGTCGCCGGTCAGCCCGGCGTGCACGGGCCCGGTCTGCACGACCGTGCTGCGCGGCGCGGTGAGCCAGCGGAACCGGGCGCCCAGCGGCTCCCCGCACAGGGGCCCCGCCTCCTCGCCGCACGCCCGCTCGTAGGCGGCCAGGGCCAGCCGTACGCCGGGCAGGTCCACCTGCGCGCCCAGCGCCAGCAGCCGTGCCTCGTCCAGCTCCACCCGCGCGCACAGATAGCCGCGCGGCTGGCAGTAGAGGATGACCCCCGCGTTGACCAGTTCGCCCCGCTCCACGCTGGGCACCACGCGGATCACCGCGTACTCGTAGACGTCAAGGTCGCTCATCGGCCGCCCCCTCGCGCCGCACGCCAGAAACCGCCGATCGTCGCGCCCCGCTCACCGCGGCGGGGTGCGGAAGCGGTGGCGGTGGCGGGGTCGGGCAGCCAGTCGCGGGGCCCGGCCACCCGGGCGAGCAGGTGCTCGGTGTAGGCCCGCCGTACGGCCTGCGGGTCCGCGAAGCCCGGCTCGTCCTCCAGCCACTCGTCCGGCACCAGCGCGGTCACCTCGTCGAGCAGCGGGCGGGTGACGAGCCCGGCCAGGTCCGCGTCGGCCTGCTCCAGTTTCCTCGCGAACGGCGCGAGCACGTGGTCGCGGCCGTCGAACCTGCGGCGCGGGTCGGCCGTCGGCCAGTTGTGGTGGAACCACAGGGCCGCGCCGTGGTCGATCAGCCACACCCCGCCGTGCCAGACGAGCAGGTTCGGGTTGCGCCAGCTCCGGTCGACGTTGTGGACGAACGCGTCGAACCACAGCACCCGGGAGGCGAACTCGGCGTCGGGCTCCCAGGCGAGCGGGTCGAAGCCGAGCGCTCCGGGCAGGAAGTCGATCGCGAGATTGTGCCCGGCGCTCGCCGTGAGCAGGTCCTGGATCTCCTCGTCGGGCTCGCGGACCCCGAGCTGCGGGTCGAGGTCGATGACCTTGAGCTCCGGGGTGGCGAAGCCGAGTCGCCTGGCGAGTTCGGCGCAGACGATCTCGGCGACGAGCACCCGCCGGCCCTGCCCGGCACCGCGGAACTTCACGACGTACGTGCCGAGGTCGTCGGCTTCGACGACTCCGGGCAGCGACCCGCCCTCGCGCAGGGGCGCGACGTACCGGGTCGCCGTGATCTGTTCGAGCACGAGAGGAAGGCTACCGGCAGGACCGGCGGGCGCTCCCCTCCAAGCGCCCGCCGGCCGCCTGGCCGGCTCGGCTCGGCTCGGCCATTCTTCATGGCCGCTCAGTCTGGCCGGCTCAGTTGGCCTTGCTCGGCATCCACCACATGCGGCCTTCGGCGACGTCGTGGTAGACGTCGAGCAGATCCATGCCGGTGGTCTTGCTGCGTGACTCGGCGGCGGCCCAGGCGTACACGCCGCGCGCGATCGAGCCGCGCTCCTGCTGGACCCGCATCGCGTAGACGAGGGCCCTGATCTCGTGCACCCTCTGGTTCTCCGGCTCGGCCTGCGCGGCCAGCTCGGCGAGCTGGCAGGCCAGGCGCAGGTCACCATCGGCCGCCGCGGCGACGGCCCGTCCCGCCACCGACGCCGCGCCGGCCGACAGCTCGGCGACCGCGCGGGCGAACACGGCGTCCGGTGCGGGCTTGAGGTTGGCGGGGTTGCCGTCGTGCCAGCCGCCGTGCAGCCGCCAGATGTTGCGCACGATGAACTCGGGCTCGTCGTGGCGTTCGCGCAGGTAGGGCCGCCCGGCGAGCGCGGGCGGTGGCTGGACCGAGTGCAGGATCTCGTCCAGGCGGGCGCCGGCGTTCATCAGGTCGAGTGTCTGCTCCACCAGGCTGTCGAGGTAGTCGGCCGTGTCGGTGAGCGCCCGGCGCACCCGGGCGGACCCGCGGATCGGGAGCCCCCGCCCGGGGAGCAGCAGGTCGGCGTCGAGTGCGGCCATGGCCCGCAGCGCCACCGCCCAGTCGTCCGGATAGCGCTGGATCCGCTGTGGGTCGCCTGCCCCGGGGACCGTCCAGGCGAACAGGTCGCCGGTCAGCAACACGCCCCGCTCGGGCAGGAACGCCCAGGTGGCGTCGTCGGTGTCGCCGCAGGCGTGGGTGAGCTGGAAGGTGACGTCTCCCAGCGACAGGGACAGCCGGTCGCGGTAGGTCAGGTCGGGGAAGCGCTGCGGCGGCGGCCAGACGAGCCGTGGGAAGCCCTGCTCGCGCAGATCGACGACCGCGTTGTAACCGGCCGTCCTGCCCTGCTGGGCGAGTCTGCGGGCCAGTCCCTCCTGCGCCACTACCAGCGGGCGGGGGCCCGGCTCGGCGTCGAACTCCTCCATCCCGGCCAGCCGGTCGGCCCGGCTGCGCGAGAAGATCGCGTATTTGAGCGGTTCGGCCGACCACTTCCTGATCGCGCGGTATGACTGTTCGGCCTCATAGGCGTCGCCCGTGTCGAATAGACCCAGCCCGTCCTCGCCGCGGACCACGTACACGTTGCCGCACGCCGGCCACATCGCCACGCCGTAGGCGATCTCCTGCACACCGTCGCGGCGCAGCTCCGCGTAGGGCACGTCCTCGGGGCGCACCGAACCACGCCAGACCTTGTCGGCGTACGTAAGGATCGGTGATTCCATGTCAAGAGCCTGATCCTTCGGGCGGACGGTGCACAGTAGGGAGATCCCTAATGTCCGTGGCGACCCCGCGCCTCGCCCCCGCTGCTGCGACGGGCTGGAGGGCTGGTCGGAGCCATGATGACGTCCGGTGCTCCGGGGAGGTCGGCGGGCAGGCGTTCGGGCGGGGCGTCGGGCCAGGTGCGGGGCAGGGGTTCGGGGGCCGACTCGATGATCTTCGGGAGCCGGCTGGGGTAGGCGTGTCCGAGCGGGCTGGTCCAGACGATCAGGCGGGGTCCCGCCGAGGTGACCCGCCACCCGCCGATGTGCCTGGCGCGGTGATCGTGGCGGCAGACCAGGTGCAGGTTGTCGGCAGTGGTGGCGCCGTCGTCGGCCCAGGCATGGATGTGGTCCTGGTCGGTCCGGGTGGCAGGCATGCGGCAGCCCGGCCAGGAGCAGACCCGGCCCCGAATCTGGACGTATCGGCGTAATGCCGCACCGGGATGCCGCCGATCGGTTTCGGCCGGATCGGCCGCGTCACGTGGATGAGTGCCGGGGCGGCCGACGTCCGGCTGCCCGGTCCCGATGAGCTGGGCACGGCTGGCCAGATCGGCGATCAGCGGGGCCCAGACGCCGGTGGAGGCGGGTACGGCAGCCAGTTCGCGAAGTTCGGTGAGGGTGACTTGAAGCTCGACGATGCCGCCGCGTCGCGCATCGCGTGCGGGTCGTTGCGCGGGCAGGCAGGGGCGCCGGCCGGTGATGCCCGTCAGCAGAAGGTGCCCGTCGTCGGAACAGACGGCATAGCGCCATTGCCCGGCCAGCATGGAGGCGATGATCCGGCGGGCCTGACCGGCGTGGACCATGCCCCAGCCAGGCAGATGGGCCGGGTGCTCATCGAGGCCGAGCAGGGTGGTCAGCTCCACCCGTATCTCCGGCACTGACCACGCCCGCGCCGACGTTTCCCGCGCCGATGACGCCCGTGCCGGCGACAACTGCGCCGCCGGCGCTCGCCCGGGAGGATCGTTTCGGGTGTCGGCGGGGGTGCTCTCGCCGTCGCCCCCGGTCTTGTCGCAAGCCTCGTCGCCGGTCGCGCTGCCGGTCGCGCTGCCGGTCCACTTGCCGGGCTTCTCTGCGGGTTCTGCGGACGCCTCCGAGTCGACCCCGCCGCATCCCTCGTCGGGTGCCGTGCCGTGCGCCTCGTCTGGGGTCTCGACGGCGGCCGCGTCATCGGGCTCGGCGGTGGATTCGGCGGTGGGCGCGGTGGCCTGGTCTGTGGGGCGGATGTCGGGGGATCCGGCTGGGACGTCGGAGGCGGTGGCATCCACGAAGGGGTGGGTGCGGACGTGACTGATGATCTCGGCGTCGGACAGGCTCTCGAAGCTGCCGTCCAGGCTGCCCAGGAAGAGGTCGGCACGAATGTGGTCGACGGGGCGGTCGTCTCCTGCGCGTTTGCAGGCGCGGGCCAGCTCGTCGATGCGCTCGCAGCCGGCCACCGCCCGGTCGAGCGGCAGGTCCACACCCGAAACGGTCGCGGTGCCGTCGTCGTTGCGCATGCCGACCACGCGGCGCCTGCGCACCGCCTCCCTGTAGCGCTTCTCCGCCCAATCGGGATCGATGGCCAGTACCAGACGCTGGATGTGCTCGATGAGCTCTCCGACCGTCCAGGCCAAGGCTCGATCGATGAGATGCTCGCAGACCCAGGCAGCCTGGGCGTCGGTCAGACCGCTCGTCCAGCGGATGAAGGCCGCCGCCCGCGGCTCGTCGAGCTCTCCCGCCAGCATGGCCTCGCCGAGAACAGGAAGGCGGCGGTGCAGGTTCCAGGCCAGATCGAACGCCGAGTCCACCCGGCGGCGGGACCACACCAGCGCCGCCCGCGCCTCGTCGGGAGCGAACTCGTCGGGCACCTCCAGACGGACCACGCTGTCGCCCGTGAACCGCTCGCGCAGCCCGACCTCCAGCAGTGCGTGCAGGAACCGCGCCCGGTCGTGACAGGACTGGCGATAGGCGGCCTTGAGCACCTCGACGGTGTCGAACCCCGACACCCGCTCCACGTCGATGCCGGCCAGCACTTGGGCGAGTCCGGCCCCGGGCGGCATCGCCGCCAGCCCCTCGGGAATCGCCTCCGGCGCCCCGCCCCCACTATGAGAGGACGGCCGGGCGCGAGCGGACGGCGATTGTGGCGCGGACACGGCGTGTGACCCCCGGGAGCGGAGACGAAGGCGACTGAACGCTCCCGGCCGCCCGGACCGGGACTTCCTTCACGCAGACTCGGCTCAACACACGGCGTACGGCCACGAGGGCCCGCCCACTAGGCTCACTTGTAACTGCTGCTCACCTGTAACGGCTGCCCTCACCCTATCTCGAACTCACTATCGATTCCAAGCTCCCACCAGCACAAACATGGAGCCACAACCGGTCCACGTCACAGCTCGCCGCGTTCGACGGCCAGCGCGAGCTCGACGCGTGACCGCAGGCCGGTCTTCGCGTAGACGCGGGTGAGATAGACCTCCACGGTCTTGCGGCTGTAGTGCAGCTCCTCGGCGATCTGAGGGTTGCTCAGCCCGTCGGCGACCAGTTCGATGACGCGGCGTTCGCCGGGAGTGAGGCGGCCCGCCGGTTCGGGGACCAGCCCGGCCTCCCGCAGGCGGCGTTCGGACAGCGCCGCCCAGGGCGCCGCGCCGAGCCGGGTGAAGATCGCGTGCGCGCGGGGGAGTTGCGTCGTGTCCCCGAGCGCGCCGAGGACCAGCCGGGCGCGGGCCTCCTCGAACGGCAGGCCGTCGGCGCGGGACTGCTCCAGCGCCGCGCCCGTCCGCGCGCGGTCCCGGAACGCCCATCCCACCGCCAGGTCGGCGGCGAGCCGGGCCCGCGGGGTGCCGTTCGCCGACCGCTCGTCCAGCCGGGAGGCCGCCGCCCGGCAGCCCGCGTCGTCGCCCGCCGCACCCGAGACCAGCACCTTGACCGCGAGGGCCCGGTGCACCACCTCGGGCACTTCGTACGCGAGGGCGTGGTCGAGTTCGCGCCGGGCGGCGGCGACGTCGCCCCGCCCCAGCACCAGGCGCGCGCGGAACACGCAACGCATGCCCTGCTGGAGCGCGGAGCCGGGCGGCGGCTCGGCGAGCACCCGGGCGGCCTCGTCCAGCCTGCCCTGGTCGAGCAGGATGTCCAGCTCCATGTTGCGCAGCAGGGCGAGGTTCTCCAGCAGGCCCGCCTCGGCCAGCGCGCGGCCGGCGACCGCGATCTCCTCCAGCGCTCGCGGCCACTCGCCGCTCATCCGCCTGATCACGGCCATGGTCCGCACGTGCTGTCCGGCGATGTCGTGCCAGCCGAGGCCGCGGTGGATCTGCTCGGCCTGGTCGAGCACCTCGACGGCGCGGGAGCGCAGCCCGGCGATCGCCAGCACGTGCGCCGCCGACTCCAGGGACGCGAGCCGGGCGCCCGGCGGCAGCGCGGCGGCGAAGGTGAGCAGGTCGTCGACCGCCCGCACCGTCTCGGCCCAGTCGCCCCGTACGAGCGCGTGGAGGGCCAGATAGCCGACCGTGATCGCGCGGTCCTGCGGCGGGCAGTCGGCCAGGCCCTCCCAGGCCCGGCGGGCGGCTTCCCCGCTGGGGCGGCCCATCTCCGCGCTGACCAGCGCCTGCTGGGCCAGCAGCGCCGAGGCGTCGTCGACCCTGGGGATCTGGCGGCGGGCCACGTCGAGGGCCACGTCGTACCACCCCATCGCGTGGGCCGCGCCGACCGCGGTGTAGGCGGCGCGGGTGCGGCGGCGCCCGGAGGGCAGCGCGGCGAGCGCGCGCTGGGCCGAGTTCAGCGCCAGCGCGGGCCGGGAGCCCTTCCAGTAGGCGAGAGCCTGCCTGGCCAGCAGTTCGCCGGGCTCGGGGGACAGCTCGGCGGCCCTGCCGTACCAGTGCGCGGCCGACAGCGGCGCGGTCCAGCGGGTCAGTTCGGCCGCGCGCAGCACCGCGGGCAGGGCCTCGGCGGGCGGTCCGGCCTCGGCCATGTGGGTGGCCCACTCCAGGACCCGCCTGGTCCCGGTCAGGCCCTCGCGTTCGAGCATGTCCGCGATGCGGCGGTGCACCTCGCGACGGCCGGAGGCGCCGAGGTCGTCGTAGAGCGCCTCGGCCACCAGCGGGTGCGCCAGCGCGTAGCCGTCGCCGTTCCTGGTGACCACGCCATCCCTGACCAGCGCGTCGAAGGCGCGCTCTGCCTGCTCGGAGTCGAGCCCGGCGAGTTCGGCGAGCGCGGGGAGATCGGCGGCCTCCCTCGTCCGCGACAGCGCGGCCAGCACACGGGCGAGGTCGCGTCCGCCCCGGCCACGCTGGAACAGCCGGCTGAGGATCGCGCCGCGCCGCGCCCCCGGTTCCGTCGAGCGGACGGCGCCGCCCTGCACCAGGGCCAGCACCGCCTCCTGGACGAACCAGGGGTTGCCCCGGCTCGCGACGTGGATCCGCCGGAGGACGGTGTCGCTCGGCGTACGGCCGAGCAGCGTGGTGACCAGGTCGGCGACCTCGGCCATCGTCAGCGGCTGGAGCCGGATCGACAGGTCCACGTCGAGCGGGGGAGGGTGCCGGGCGGTGCCGAGGATCGCGACGGCGTCGTGGCGGCGTGGCAGGGCCCGCAGCACGCTCAGCGTGTCGGCGTCGGCCAGGTGCAGGTCGTCGATGGCGAGGAGGGTGGGGCCGGGAAGCGACTCAAGCAGCCGGGCGGCCATCGCGCCGGGCGCCGCGGCAGGGTGTCCGAGCGCGGCCTGGTCCATCGCGTCGAGCAGGCCGGACAGGACGTCGGCCGCCTCGCCGCCCAACGCTCCGAGCGCCTCGACGAGCGGGGCGTAGGCGCGTCCGCCGTCCAGTTCCCGGGCCTGGCCGCGCAGCACGCGGAAGCCCTTCAGCCCCGCCGCGGCCTCACCGAGCAGATGGGTCTTTCCGATGCCGGGCTCGCCGAGGACGACGACGGTCCGCGGCGTCTTGGACAGGGCCGAGACCACCTGGCCGAGCGCGCCCGCGCGGCCCTCCCCGACGGCCGGTAAGTCCACGGCTGGCCGTCACTCCCTTCGCATCCGTCCCGCTGGTGTCTCCTAGGACGCGGCGGAAAGGTTGAACGTTCACACGAAATGTGACGCGCTCAGGAAGCAATCGCAAGGGGATCGATATATCAATATTCGAACACGGCCACGGCGGCAGCGGTCAGCGTCTCCTCGACCACCTCCGCCGGCACGTCCATCGTCTTCACCACGCCGGACTGCACCGCGCCGAGGGCGGCCCAGGCGCGTACGCGCGTGCCGGGGGAGGGGTCGGGCCCGGCCAGGCGGGCGAACAGCTCCCGGCCGAATTCCCTGATCGCCTCGCCCGGGGATCCGGGAGGGGCGCTGTCGGCGCCGCCGATGTCCTCGGTGAGCAGCCGGATCACGGCGCGGTGCCGTACGGCGAACGCGGTGAACGCGCGCAGGAACTCCCGGTGGCCGGAGAACTCGCCGCCGAGCAGCGCGAGCAGGTCGTCGGCGGCCGGGGCGATGATTTCGGCCGCCAGCCGGTCCTTGGGGTGGAAGTGGTAGGCGACCGCCGTCTTGGTCAGGCCGACCGCCGCCGCGATGTCGGCGAGCGACACGGCGGCGTATCCCCGTTCGGCGAACAGGTCGCGGGCCGCGGCAAGGATCCGGGACCGGGTCGCGTTTCCCTGATCGAGTGTGGTCATCGTCTCATTTTCCGGCGCGACGCTCGCCCGCCGACAATTCGTTTTACCCTCGTTTTGTACGGCCGTACAGGACGGTCGCAGGACATGCTACCCGGGACGGACGGCGATGAGCGGGCTTCTGGGGCGGCTCGGCGGATGGTGCGCACGCCACGGCTGGATCGTGCTGACACTGTGGGTGCTGGCGGCGGGACTGCTGACGGCGGGCACCCTGGTGTGGGGCCGGCCGGTGAACAACAACGTGTCGATTCCCGGCACCGACGCGCAGCGGGCGCACGAACTCATGCGCGAGGGCTTCGGACCGGGTTTCGACCCCGGCGGGACGGTGCAGCTCGTTCTCTACACCGCGAACGGCACGCTGATCGACAAGTCTCGCAAACAGGCCGTCGAGCAGTCGATGGACGCCCTGCGGCGTACGCCGCACGTCGCCGAGGTCGAGACGCCGTACCGGATGGGCGGCATGTCGTCGAGCCTGCGGATCGGGATGATCACCGTACGGCTGAAGGGGCAGGACACCACCAAGCTCGCCCAGACCTCCGAGCAGCTCGTCGCCGCCGCCGCGCCGGCGGCGCGGGCGGGCATCGAGGTCGTCCCCTCCGACAGCTCCACGCCCGCGGACAAGCAGATCAAGACCGGTGCCAGCGAGATCGCCGGCGTCGTCTTCGCGCTGCTGGTGCTGCTGTTCGCCTTCGGGACACTGGTCGCCGCGCTCGTGCCGATCTTCACCGCGCTGATCAGCATCGGCGTGGGGCTCGGCCTCATCGCGCTGCTCGGCCACGTCGTCGACGTGCCCTCGACCGCGTCGATCCTGGCCACGATGATCGGCCTCGGCGTCGGCATCGACTACGCGTTGTTCCTGCTGTCGCGGCATCGGACGCTGCTGGCCGAGGGCGTGCCGGTCCACGAGGCGGTCCGGCGCACGGCGGCCTCGTCGGGCGGTGCCGTGCTGTTCGCCGGCGGCACGGTCGTGATCGCACTGAGCGCGCTGATGTTCACGGGGTTCCCGCTGCTGCGCACGCTCGGCTGGATCACCGGCGTCTCGGTCGTGTGCGCCGTGCTCACCTCGATCACGCTGGTGCCGGCGCTGCTCGGCCTCCTCGGGCACCGGATCAACGCGCTGCGGCTGCCGCTGGCCGGGCGCACCGCCCGCCGCGACGGCCCGGCCACCGGCTGGGCCAAGCTGGGCGCCTGGGTGGCGCGCCGCCCCTGGCGGGTGCTGGCCGTCACCGCGGTCGTGCTGGCGGCGCTCGCCGCCCCGGCCGCCACGATCAAGCTCGGTCCGCTCGACAACGGGTACGGCGACAAGGGCACCCCGGCCCGGCGGGCGTACGAGCTGATCGAGACGGGCTTCGGCCCGGGGGCCAACGGCGGGCTCATCGTCGTGGCCGAACTCGACCAAAAGATCGCCGACTCGACCCCGCCCGACCCGGTCGTGCAGGTGCTGCGGCAGCGGGTCGAGCACACCGAGGGCGTCGCGTTCGTCGCCCCGCCGAAGGTCAACGAGGACGGCCGCTCGGTGCTCGTCCAGGCCGTCCCCGACTACGCTCCGAGCGACCCGCGGGCCCTCGACGTGGTGAAGCGGGTGCGCGCCATCGAGGTGCCGGGGGCGCACGTCCATGTCGGCGGCCAGGTGGCCGGGCTGGCGGACGCGGGCGACCGCATCATGGGCAGGACACCGCTGGTCGTCGGCATCGTCGTGCTGCTCAGCGCGCTGCTCCTGCTGCTGGCCTTCCGCGCGCCCCTGGTCGCGATCAAGGCGGCGGTGATGAACCTCGTCTCGCTCGGGGCCGCCTTCGGCGCCCTCGCCGTGGTGTTCTCCCACGGCCTGGGCAGCCGCCTGGTCGGCATGGACCCCCCGCCCTCGGCCGAGGGGTCCTACCTCGCCACGCTGTTCTTCTCGGTGCCCATCGACACGTACGTGCCGCTGATGCTGTTCGCCGTGCTGTTCGGGCTGTCGATGGACTACGAGGTCTTCCTGCTGACCTCCGTACGGCAGGCCTACTCGCGCAGCGGGGACAACCGGAGCGCGGTGGCCGAGGGACTGGGGTCCACCGGCCGCGTCATCACCTCGGCCGCCCTGATCATGGTGGCGGTGTTCACCGCGTTCATCGCCTACCCCGACCCCCTGGTCAAGGTGTTCGGCGTCGGGCTCGCCGTGGCCATCACCGTCGACGCGACCCTGATCAGAGGCTTCCTCGTGCCCGCCACGATGGTGCTGCTCGACCGGCTCAACTGGTGGATCCCGCGCTGGCTCGACCGGATCGTGCCGAACCTGTCGATCGAGGGCCACGAGGAGGACGGCGAGCCCGCCGAGGCGGAGCCCGAACTGGTCGGCGCGGGCGGGCACGCCCACGCCTGACACGGTCACCCGATCGGCGTCCGGGATCAGAAGTCAGGAGATCACCGGAGGGGGCGGGCCGTCCTCCGGATCGGGACTGCGCTGCCCCGGAATGTTCGGCTCAGGGTCGCGCGGTTCGGGACTCTTCGGCTCCGGACTTTTCGGCTCGGGGTCGCGCGGCTCCGGGCTGCGGGACTCGGGCGGCTCGGGGCTCGTCGCCGGGCCCGGGTCCTTCGACGGACTCGGACTCTCCTTGGCAGGCTCCGAGGGCGACTCCTGCGGTTTCGGGCATCGGGGGCCGGCGACCCGCACCTCGGCCTGGCGGGGGCCGCCGGGATCGGCCGGCTCGGTCGTGACGCGCACTCCGAACACGGCCCTCTTCCCGCATTCCACGACGCCGAGGCCGGCGGCCACCGTGAACGAGTAGGACGTGCGGCCCGAGAGCGTGCGGGTGTCGGCCGCCGCCTCGCGGCCGTCGCGCGTGAAGACGCTGGAGACCCTGACCGGGCCCTTGCCCGTGGTCCGCACCGACACCGCCGCCGTCCTGCCGTCCCAATCGTCGATCGCCACGCCCTCGACCGCGGGGGCCGGGCAGGGCGGCCCGGTGAGTTTCCGGGTGTCCGTACGGGTTCCTCCCCGAGCGGCGGGGACCGTGGACACCTCGACCCGCCGGTAGACGGTGGTCCCGCAGGCCGGGGAGGGGAAGGGCTGCTGCAGGCCGATGTGGTAGGACGTCGCGCCCCGCAACCCGACCGTCTGCGAGGGCTGCGCGGCAAGCGCGTCCGGCGACGGCCCGGAGGCGAAACGCGCGGTGAGCAGGACCCGGGCCGCCGTGCTCGCCCGCACGTCGACCGTGACCGCCTGGCCGTCGAACGCCGCGATGCCGAGATCGGTGACCCGCGCGGGCGCCGGCGACGCGGTCGCGCCCATGTGGGAGGGGGTGACGCTCCCCGACGGCCCGACAGGTCCCGGCGGCACGGCCGGTCCGGTGGACACGGACGACACCGGCGTGCCGGACAGCTCGGGCGGCGTCGTCCCGGCGTTGTCACCCGGCCCCGCGGTCTCGTCCGGCGCCGTTTCGCCGGGCGCCGTTTCGTCCGGCGCCGTCTCGCCGGGTGCCGTCTCGCCTGGCGCTGTGTCGCCTGGCGCGGCCGGCGGGGCCGTCTCGAGCGAGTCCGGGGCCGGGGGAAGCGCCGCCGGGGCGCTGTGCGGCGGCGGGGTGAGCAGGGTGTCCTGCGCCATCGGGGTCTGCCGGTTGGCCGCGACCACCGCCGCGATCACGACGGCCGACAGCACGGCCGCGCCGATCGCGAACCGGGGCGCGAAGCGCGCGAGCCGCTCGGACAGCACGGTCTGGGCGAGGGACGTGGACGCCTCCACCGGCTCGGCCGGGGTGGCCAGGGGGAACGTCAGCGCCAGCAGGGTCGCCAGTTCGGCCAGATGGCGGCGGCCCCGCTGCTCCCAGTCGGACCCGTACGCGGCGGTCGCGGCGGTCTCCAGGTCGGCGATGAACGCCCGTGCCGTGGGCGGCCGGTCCACCGGGTTCTTGGCCATGCCGCGGGTGACGAGGGCCCGCACCGAGCCGGGCACGTCCGCCGCCGGGATGGGAGCGCTGCGGTGCAGCATGCGCAGCGCCGTCAGGTCGTCGGCCCGGTAGGGCCGGCGCCCGGTGAGGCACTCGTAGAACACGCAGGTGGCGGCGTAGACGTCGGCGGCCGGTCCGGCGGGCCCGCCGTACCACTGCTCGGGTGCCATGTAGGGCGGCGTGCCCGCAGGGGTCTCCGGCGAGCCGCTCGGCGTCGCGATGCCGAAGTCCGACAGCTTGCTGTTGCCGTCGGCCTGGATCAGCACGTTCTCCGGTTTGTAGTCCCGGTGGACGATGCCCGCGGCGTGCGCGGCCGACAGGCCCGCCAGCGAGCCCTTCAGCACCACCAGCGCCGCCTCCGGGCTGGTCGAGCCGTGCTCGGCGAGAATCCTGCGCAGCGAGACCCCGTCGACGAGCTCCATGACGATCGCCGCGCCGTCGCGCGCCTCGACGTACTCGTACAGGCGCACGACGTTGGGGTCGTTCAGCTCCACCATGACCCGGGCCTCGTGCCGGAACCCGGCGAGGAAGCGCCGATCCCGCCGCAGCTCCTCGCGCAGGTACTTGATCGCGACGTAGGCGCCGGTGGTGACGTAGGTCGCCAGGACGACCCGCCCGGCGCCGCCCGCGCCGAGTTCGCGCACCTCCCGGTAGCCCGGTACCGACCAGGCGTTCATGACGCCGCCCCCTCGGATAGCCCTGACTCAAGGTCTCACCCGAAAGGGCGGTTGTCACCGGAGCAAAAAAGTCACCTTGCGGATGTAGTCCTGGCGTGCGCGGCCACGTGGAGGCCCGCGCGTACGGCGAGGTCGCGGGCGCGGTCCACGTCCACGCCCACCAGGCGGCCCCCGCGCTTGACGACGCGCCCGCCGACCAGCACCGTGTCCACGGCGGCGGTGCCGGCCGCCGTGACGACCGCGGCGACCGGGTCGTGCACGGGCGCGAGGCCGGGGGCTCCGGTGTCCAGGATCACGATGTCGGCCTGCTTGCCGGGGCGCAGCGAGCCGATCCTGCGGTCCATCCCGATCGCGGCCGCGCCTTCGAGCGTCGCCATGCCGAGCACGTCGGACACGGTGAGCTCCGGCGCCGCCTGCCCGGCGCGTCCGGCCGCGAACGCCGCGCGCATCACGGAGAACATGTCGCCGGGGACGTCGGTGACCGTGTCCACGCCGAGTCCCGTCGTGATCCCGAACGACCGCAGCCTGCCGGTCTCGGGGTAGCCGTGCCCCATCTGCGACTCCACCGCCGGGGCCACCGAGGCCGTGCCGCCGCTGGCGGCGACCAGCTTCAGCGACTCGTCCGGGATGCCGTTGCAGTGCACGAACAGCACGTCCGGGCCGAGCAGGCCGGCGTCGTGGAGCCGTTCGACCGGGCCCTCGCCGGTGGCGTGCAGGCTGAGGCGCAGGCCGAGGTCGCGGGCGAGCGCCCAGTCGGCCCGCGCCGCCTCGACCGAGCCGTAGACCGGGCCCCAGACGGCGAGGGCGGCGGTGACCAGGCCGTCGTCGGACGGCAGGAGCGCCGAGCGGACCCGCCGCACCTCGTCCTCGGCGCGGTCGGCGTCGCCCGTTCCCCGGTGGGCGTACCCGAAGACCGCCCGCACGCCGGACTCGCGCAGCGCCTCGACGGCCGCGTCGGTGTGGTCGGGCGTGAGCTGGATGTGCGACCAGTCGTACACGGTGGTGACGCCGGCGTCGAGCGCCTCGATCGCGCCCCAGAGATTGGCGGCGTACACGTCCTCCGCGCGGAAGGCCGGGGTGAGGGTGCCGAGGACCAGGTCGAGGTACGCGCCGAGCGTCGCGTCGGCCGCCATGCCGCGCAGCACGCTCTGCCACACGTGGCGATGGGTGTCCACGAAGCCGGGCAGCACGATGCCGCCGGCGGCGTCGACGATCTCGGTGCCTGCCGTCTCGGCGTCGTCGGTCAGATCGTCCGGCCTCGGGCCGACCGACACGATGACGCCGTCCTCGATGACGACGGCCGCGTCCGGCACGACGTGCGGACGCGGCTCGGTGTCGACGACGGTGCCGTTGACGATGATCGTTCTCATCGCTTACCTCTTTCCGGAATGCTTTCTGCAAAGCTTTCCGAAAAGCTATCAGGGTGAGGGACTAGGCTCAACCTCATGCGACAGCGGGACCGGGTCGACGAGATGATCGACGGATGGCGGGCCGAACTGCCGGAGGCGGCCACCGTCCAGCTGGAGATCGTCAAGCGCGTCAGCCGGCTCAAGGCCCGCATCGAGGAGGTCACCCAGGCGGTGCTCGGCCGCCACGGCCTGACGTACGCGGAGTTCGACGTGCTCGCCACCCTCCGCAGGGCGGGCCGGCCGTATCGGCTCAAGCCGAGCAGGCTCGCCTCCCACCTCATGCTCACGACCGGGGGGACGAGCAACATCCTGCAGCGGCTGGTCGCCGCGGGGCTGGTGGAGCGGGAGCCCGATCCGGCGGACGGGCGCAGCTCGTGGGTCCGGCTCACGCCGCTCGGCGTCGAGAGGGCCGAGGAGCTGTCGCTGGCCACGACCGAGGCGCACCGGGAACTCCTGGCGGACGTGCCCGAGGCGGCCGCGCGCGCCCTGGCCGACCTGCTCAGGGACGTCCTGCTCGCGCTGGGCGACCGCGCCCAGCCGTAACCGCCGCGAACCGCGCCCTGACCACCCGGGACCGCCCCTTACGGGGCCTAAGGTGCTCTCATGTCGCGCAACCTCATCCTGTCCGGGGGGGTGGCCCACGACTTCCCGGCCACCTCGGCCGCCCTCGCGGGCGTGCTCGCCGAGATCGGCATCGAGTCGGAGATCACCGAGGACGTCGCCGGAGCCCTGGCCGCGCCCGCCCCGGTCGACCTGATCACGGTCAACGCCCTCCGATGGAGGATGGACGGCGACGACTTCGCGGAGGAGCGGGACCGCTGGCGTTTCGAGACGCCGGACTCCGTCAGGGCGGCGTTGCTCGGCCACCTCGCGAGGGGCGGCGGGCTGCTGGCCGTGCACACCGCCTCGCTCTGTTTCGACGACTGGCCCGAGTGGGCCGAGATCCTGGGCGGCGCCTGGAGGTGGGGCACGTCGTACCACCCGCCGATCGGCCGGGCGAAGGTCCGGCTCGGCGCCGATCACCCGATCGTCGACGGCCTGGCCGGTTTCGAGGTGACCGACGAGGTCTACACCGACCTCGACCTCCTCCCGGAGGTGGAGCCGCTGGCGTACTCGGACGACCAGCCCCTGTTGTGGGCGAGAACCGTGGCGGGCGGCAGGGTGGTGTACGACGCGCTCGGCCACGACACCCGGTCGTACGAGAACCCGGTGCGCCGCACCCTGCTACGGCGGGCGGCGCGCTGGCTCCTCGGGAGCTGACCTCCGGGGACCTACCGCGCCCAGAGCGTCGCGGCGACGAGCTCGGGCACCAGCGTCTCGGTGAGCAGGGCGACGCCCGGGTCGTCGTCGTGGAGATAGCGCACCGCAGCCGCCTGCCCCTCGACCTCCCCGCCGACGGCCAGCACGTGCGACCCGCGCATGCGGATCCACTCCATTGCCTGCTCGTCGTAGCGCGAACCGGGGAACAGCACGGCCCGGTAGTCGCGGGTCTTGGTGAGGTAGACGTCCACGTGCGCCCAGTCGCCCGTCTCGCACGCGTCCGCCTGGACGCGCGGTCCCTCGCGGAACATCAGCGCCGACTGCTCGGCCGACGACAGCCGTTCGGCCGGCGCGATCGTGTAGACGCCGTGCGGCCCGTCGAGCAGTCTCACGGCGTCCGCCAGCCACTCGCGCCGCCGCTCCAGCAGGTCGGCGGTGGCCGCCGCGGCCCGCCGTACGAGGCCCGCCACGGCACCGGGGCCCTCCACGAGCGCGAGCAGGAGGGCGAGCGTGTGCTGGAAGGTCCGGCAGGCGACGCCGCCCCGCTCCTCGCCCGCGAGCATCGGGACGACCAGGTCGGCGCCCTCGGTCACGGGGGAGCCGGGCCGGTTGGTCAGCGCCACGACGAACGACCTGCCCCCATGACGGGCGAGGGCGTCGAGCGTCTCCCGGCTGCCGCCCGTCGCCGACACCACGACGGCGGCGGTGCGCTGGCCGGGCGGGGTGCCGAGCGCGGCGGAGGCGTACTCCGCGACGGCGTCCACCCCGGCCGCCCGCAGCCGCTGCGCCGCCACCCCCGCCGCGTAGCGCGAACTGCCCATGCCGAGGAACACGACGCGGTCGAACCGTCCCTCCTTGAGCCGGGTGGCCAGCCCCTCGAACGGATCGCCGCCGTCCAGGAGGCCGGCCAGCGCATCCAGTGCCTCCGGCTTCGCCTCCAGGTCGGCAAGGAAGAGCTCCGCGTCCACGTCCATCTCCTTCGAAATGTCTTTCAGGCGTACCAGGCCCGCAGCACGCCCATCGGCGCGTACCGCCAGCGCGGCAGGTGGCGGGCGGCGTAGATCAGCTCGCGGCACTCCTGCTCGACCTCGAACGGCCGCAGCAGCGACCGGTCGAGCAGGTCGGCGCGGCCGGCCCGCGCGAGCGTCCGGGCGTAGGCCGCCGTCAGGTCCCGGCGCGCCGCGGCGGCCCAGGCGGCCGTCGCGTCCGGGTCGGCGGACCTGCGCCTGACCGCCACCTGCCCCGCGTGGTCCACGCTGGTCGTGAGCTGCGCGAGGTCGCGGGCCGCGGGCTGGTAGGGGTCGGCGTCCGCCACGGTCGGGTTGCCGTCGAAGTCGACCACCGCGTAGCCGTCCCGCCAGCGCAGGATCTGCCCCACGTGCAGGTCGCCGTGGACGCGGATCAGCGGGGTGGCGGGGGTGCGCGTGAGGGGCTCCAGTTCGCGGCGCAGGGCCTCGGCCCGCCCCGCCAGCCACGCGCCGTCCGCGCCGTCCGTCAGCGCCAGGGCCTCACGCAGCGCCTCCTCGGCCCGGACCCGCCACGCCTCCTCGCCGGGCGGCGACAGCCGTACGGGGTCGGGGAAGACCGCGGACGGGGTGGCCAGCGCGAGGTGCAGTTCGGCGGCGAGGGCGCCGATCTCGGCGGCGAAGCCGGTGCGGCCGGCCTCGGCCTCGTCCACGCACCACTCCCAGCCGTCCCGCGCCTCGGGCAGGTACGCCGTCACCAGGGCGACCAGCGCGTCCTCCCAGTAGACCGCCGCGTACGGCGTGGCCGTACGCGCGAAGCCCGCCAGATGGGCGAGCAGCCCGGGTGCGGGGTGCGCGGCCCGCGACGGCCGGGGGAACCACTTGACGACCACGGTCTCGCCCGCGACGACCGAGTGGTTGGTCTGGTCCACCGTGATGGCCCGTTCCCCCGGGGGCACCGGCGGCAGCGGCCGCAGCGCCCGCACCGAGAAGGGCGGCGGAGCCGCTCCCCGAGCCAGGTCGCGCAGCACGCGCTCGGTGACCCCTTCGGCCGCCTCCAGCATGAGGACGCCGTCAGGGCCCTCGGTCACCGGGGGCCAGCGGGAGCCTTGCACTCGGTCTCCTGAACGTGGATTCAACGCGGAAACGAAAGGGGCAGGTAGACGTAACGGGAAAAGTCTTGTCTATGTTGATCCGTCCTGCAACACTGGCCGCCATCCTCACGCAAGGGAGCCCCCCATGACGCGCCGCGTGCCCCTCGTCGTGGCCTCTGCCTTTCTGGCGTCCGCCCTGACCGCCTGCGGCGGAGGCGCGGCGACCGACTCCGCGGGTGCGCCCGCGACTCTCGACGCCAAGGCGGACCTGTCCAAGCAGAGGCTGACGATCTCGATCTGGGACGGTTACAGCCCGAAGGATCTTCCGCAGCGGGTGAAGGCCGCGCTCGGTTTCGAGACCGACGTCGCCATCCACGACACGAACGAGACGATCGTGGCCAAGCTGACCGCCGGAGGCGACAGCGGCATCGACGTGGCGTTCGTGTCCGGTCAGTACGCGCAGGCGCTCAACGCGCAGGGCCTGCTGGAGCCGATCCACCGTGAGCTGGTGCCGAACCTGAAGAACCTCTACCCCGAGGCGTCCCAGCTCGCCTACGACAAGGGGAACGTCTTCTCCGTCCCGTACACCTGGGGGACCACCGGGCTGTGTTACCGCAGCGACCTGGTGAAGACGCCGCCGACGAGCTGGAACGACCTGCTGAGCCCGGCTCCCGAGCTGAAGAAGAAGATCACCATGATGACCACCGAGCGGTGGCTGGCGCTTCCGGCGCTCAAGTCGCTCGGAGCCTCGGTCAACACCACCGACCAGGCCACGCTCGACAAGGCCAAGCAGCTGCTGCTGAAGGTCAAGCCCGACCTGCTGGCCTACGACGACACCACGTTCGGCGACCGGCTCAAGTCCGGCGAGGCCGTGATGGTCGAGGCGTGGGACGGCTGGTGCCCGACCTCAGAGAAGAACATCGAGTTCGCGGTGCCGAAGGAGGGCAGCGACCTCTGGGCGGACACGATGGTGATCCTCAAGAGCTCGAAGAACAAGGAGGCGGCGCACGCCTTCGTCAACTTCATCCTCGAGCCCGAAAACCACGGCTGGGTGCCCGCGAACATCCTCTACAGGATCCCCAACAAGGCGGCCATGGACACGGTCGACCCGGCGCTGCTCAAGAGCTACCCGGCACTGGCGCAGCCGCCGTCCGAGCTGCTCAAGGGTGAGAGCCTGGTCGACCTGGGCGAGGCGTCCGCCGCGTACACGCGCCTGTCCACCGAGGTCTCGGCGGCGCAATGACGGCCCGACAGCCCGCCCGTGGCCTCGGCAAGGCGGCCGGCCGTCTCGCGACGATGGGGCCCGGGTTCGGCTACCTGACCGTCTTCCTGCTGGTCCCGCTGGCGCTGGTGCTGAGCTACACCGTGTTCAGGCGGGGCCGGTTCGGGGGAGTGGTCTACGAGCCGACCGGGGAGAACTTCACCCGCCTCGCCGACCCGCTCTACCTCGACGTGGTGATCGGGTCGGTGAGGCTCGCGGCGATCACGACGCTGCTCGCCCTGCTGCTCGGGTATCCGACGGCGTACCTGATCGCGAGGCTGCCCGCCCGGTGGAAGGTCGTCGCCCTGGTGGCGGTCGTGCTGCCGTTCTGGACGAACTTCCTCATCCGTACGTACGCCTGGATCGTGCTGCTCAACTCCGAGGGGCCGGTGAACGCCGGGTTGAAGGCGCTCGGCCTGGGGCCGGTGGAGCTGCTCTACACGGACGGCGCCATCGTCGCCGGGCTGCTCTACGCCTATCTCCCGCTGATGATCCTCCCGCTGTACTCCGCCGTGGAGCGGCTGGACCCGCAGCTGCGGGAGGCCTCGGCGAACCTGGGCGCACGTCCGGCAAGGACGTTCTGGTCGGTGACGCTCCCGCTGTCGCTGCCCGGTGTGCTGACCGGATGCGTGTTCGTGTTCGTGCCGAGCCTGGGCAACTTCGTCATCCCGGAGCTGCTCGGCGGGGGACGCCGGATCATGGTCGGCAACCTCATCCGCGACCAGTTCCTCAAGGCCCGCGACTGGCCGTTCGGGTCGGTGCTGGCGCTGGCCGTGATCGCCGTGCTCGTGGTGCTGCTGTTCGCCCAGGCGTGGGCCGCGCGGAGGGCGGGACGCGGTGCGTAGACACGGCTGGCTCCGGCTGCCCTTCTGGCTGACCTATCTGTTCCTGTACGCGCCGATCGTCGTGCTCGTCGTGATGTCGTTCAACCGGAACAGGTCGCCCTACTCGTGGGGCGGCTTCTCGCTCGACTGGTACGGCAGGCTGGCGGGCAACGCCTCGATCCGCACCGGGCTGCTGAACACGCTGATCGTCGCCCTCGGCGCGACGGCGCTGTCCACGGTGCTCGGCACGTTGCTCGCGGTCGGGCTGGCCCGCCACACCCGCTCGCGGCTGCTCGACGCGCTCTCGACGCTGCCCGCGATCCTGCCCGACCTCGTCATCGCGATCGGGCTGCTGGCGTTCTACTCCGCGATCAAGCTGACGCTCGGGCTGCACTCCGTGCTGATCGCGCACACCGTCTTCGGCATGGCCTTCGTCGCGGCCGTCGTCCGCGCCCGGCTGGGCGGCGTGGACACGTCGCTGGAGGAGGCGTCCCGGGACCTCGGCGCGACCCCGCTGACCACGTTCGTCAAGGTCACCCTGCCCACGCTCGCCCCGGGCATCCTCGCGGGCGCGCTGCTGGCCTTCACGCTCTCCCTGGACGAGTTCGTGATCGCGTTCTTCACCGCGGCTCCGTCCGAGCCGACGCTGCCGATCGTCATCTACTCGATGGTGCGGTTCGGCGTGACCCCCGAGATCAACGCGCTGGCGACGCTGCTGCTCGCGGTGAGCTTCACCGTCGTGATCGTCGCGCAGCGCCTGACCAGACTGACCGAGGCCCTGCGATGACTCTCATATCCATCGACGGCGTCAGCCGCCGGTTCGGCGAGGTGACCGCGCTCGACTCGGTCGACCTCGGCATCCGGCAGGGCGAGTTCTTCGCCCTGCTGGGACCGTCCGGCTGCGGCAAGACCACCCTGCTGCGGATCCTCGCCGGGTTCGAGCAGCCGGACACCGGCTCGGTGCGCCTCGACGGCGCCGACCTGCTCGCGATCCCCGCGCACCGCCGCCCGGTCAACCTCATGTTCCAGTCGTACGCCCTGTTCCCGCACATGAGCGTGGAGAAGAACGTGGCGTACGGCCTGGAACGGGAGCGGCTGCCCCGCCAGGAGATCCGGGAGCGGGTCGGCGCCGTGCTGGAGACCGTCGGCCTGACGGCGCAGGCCCGCCGCAGGCCGCACGAGCTGTCGGGCGGGCAACGCCAGCGCGTCGCCCTGGCCAGGGCCGTCGTCAAGCGTCCCCGGCTGCTGCTGCTCGACGAGCCGCTGAGCGCCCTCGACAAGAAGGTGCGCTCGGAGATGCAGCTCGAACTCAAGCGGCTGCAGCACGAGGTCGGCATCACCTTCGTCGTGGTCACCCACGACCAGGAGGAGGCCATGTCGCTCGCCGACCGGATCGCGGTGATGAACGGCGGCCGGGTCGAGCAGGTGGACGCCCCCGTGGACCTCTACGAACGGCCGCGCACGCCCTTCGTGGCCGGCTTCATCGGGGCCAACAACCTCTTCACCGGAAGGGTCACGGGCAAGGGCCTGGAGGTCGACGGGCTGGGCGTGCTCCCCGCGCCCGCGGGGAGCACGGAGGGGGAGACGGCGATGCTCGCGGTGCGGCCGGAACGGATCCGCCTCGGCCCGGTCGCGGCGGGCGAAGGGGTGCTGCGCGGCCGGGTCGTCGACGTCAGCTTCTACGGCGGCGTCTCCCACGTGGCGCTGAGCGTGCCCGGTCACGACCGCGCGGTGCTGGCGGCCACGCAGGGGCGGGCGAGGGTCGAGACCGGCGCCGAGGTCGCCGTCTCCTGGGACGGCGGCGACGCCGCCCTCGTCGACGGGGTCAGCGGCGATCGGCGGGCCTGAGCGGGTGGCCCGTGGCCAGGCGGGCGTAGTCGAGGATCAGCTCGACGGCCTTGTCCGGGTCGATCGAGTGGTGCCGGGCGATGATGCGGTAGCCGTACGCGTCCTCGAGCGCGACGAGGTTGCGGGCGATGGTCTCGGAGTCCTGCGCCAGCGTGAAGACGCCGTGGGCGGCGCCCGTCTCCAGGATCGTCTGGTACATCGACACCTGCCGGTCGAACAGCGTGGTCAGCAGCGTCGCGTAGACGCGGTTGCGTCCGGCGGCGCCGCCAAGCTCGCACAGCAGCCGCACCCCCGCGTCGTCCGGGCCGTCGGGCAGGCCCGAGCGGATCGTGACGACGAGCTTGTCCGCCGGGTCGGAGATGCCGCTGATCTTCTTCATGCGCCGCTCGTAGAAGCGCTCCATGCCGGCGTGCTGGGCCTCGATCAGCAGCTCGCGCAGGTCGGGGTAGTGATAGAGCACCGCGCCGGAGGTGAGCCCCGCCTCCTCGGCGATCTGGTTGAGGTGGACCCCCTCGGCGCCGTGCTGGAGCATCGCCCTGTGGGCCGCGTCGATGAGGTCGAGCCGCCGGTCCGCCTTGCTCTTGCGCTGTGTCATCCCGCCCCTGTCATTGCACCTCGCTTCACATCGCGCACACGATACTCCCCCAGCCCTTGACGGGTGTATCGCCCTCGTATTTGAATCTCGCTTCAACTAGCTGTGGAGGAGCCCCCCAATGACGGCCACGCCCTTGACGATCCTGTTCATGCCGGAGAGCGCCTACGGGCCGACGAACAACTGCGTCGGGATCGGCGACGTCCTGCGCCGCCGTGGCCACCGTGTGGTGTTCGCCGCCGAGGCGTCGTGGAAGGGCAAGCTGGAGGCGCTCGGCTTCGAGGAGGACCTGGTCGACCTGGCGCCGCCGGCGCCCGGAGGACAGGACGCGCCGGAGCAGGACGCGGGCCAGTTCTGGAAGGACTTCATCCGCGACACGGCGCCGGAGTACCGCAAGAGCACCCTGGACCAGCTGGAGACGGTCATCAAGCCGATCTGGGAGGCGCTCATCGACGGTGCCAAGTACTGCGAGCCGCAGCTCAAGGCCATCATCGAGCGGGTGCGGCCCGACGTGATCGTCGAGGACAACGTGGTGGCGTTCCCCGCCCTGGTGACGGCGGGCGTCCCGTTCGTACGGATCGTCTCGTGCAACCCGCTCGAGGTGAAGGGCCCGGGCGTGGCCCCGCCGTTCTCCGGACTGCCGGCCGATGGCACCGGCTGGGCGCAGTTCCGGGCGGAGTACGACCGGACCCACCGTGAGATGTGGGAGGCGTTCAACGCGTGGGTGGCCGAGCAGGGCGCCCCGGCCCTGCAGGACCTGGAGTTCATCCACGAGGGCGACGCGAACCTGTACGTGTATCCCGAGATCGCGGACTACACGGCGGAGCGTCCTCTGGGGGACTCCTGGACCCGCGTCGACTCGTCCGTACGGGAGACCGACGAGGAGTTCACGCTGCCGGACATCCCCGGCGAGGGCGCGCTGATCTACTTCTCGCTGGGCTCGCTCGGCTCGGCCGACGTCGAGCTGATGCGCCGCGTGATCTCCGTGCTGGCCCGCACGCCGCATCGGTACATCGTCTCCAAGGGCCCGCTGCACGAGGAGATCGAGCTGGCCCCCAACATGTGGGGTGCGGAGTTCGTCCCGCAGACGAAGATCATCCCGATGGTCGACCTGGTGATCACACATGGCGGCAACAACACGACGACCGAGGCGTTCCACTTCGGCAAGCCCATGATCGTCATGCCGCTGTTCTGGGACCAGTACGACAACGCCCAGCGCGTGCACGAGACCGGGTACGGCGTCCGCCTGGACACCTACGGATTCGCCGACGAGGAGCTGACCGGGGCCATCGAGACGCTGCTCGGCGACCAGGACCTGCGCGACCGGCTCGCGGCGGCCGGCGAGGAGATCCGCCGCCGCGACGGCCTGCGCGTGGCCGCGGACGTCATCGAGAACATCGCGGCCAAATGACCAAGGGCAGCCGCCTGATCGAGGACGCCGCTCCACGGGTCTTCTGGACCGACCGGCCCGGGGCGCCCGGCCCGTACGAGCCCCTGCACGGCCGCACCACGGCGGACCTGCTGGTGGTGGGCGGCGGCTTCACCGGCCTGTGGGCCGCCGTGCTGGCCAAGGAGGAGAACCCCGCCTGCGACGTCGTCCTCCTGGAGGCGCGCTCGATCGCGTACGGCGCGAGCGGCCGCAACGGCGGGTTCGTCTCCGACTCCCTGACCCATGGGCTCGGCCAGGGAGCCAGGCTGTGGCCGTCGGAGAACGCCGCCCTGCTCGCGCTCGGGCGGGCCAACCTCGCGGCGATCGCCCGCTTCGTCGACGACCACGGCATCGACGCCGACCTCCGCCTGGTCGGCAAGACCACGGTCGCGGTGGCGCCCCACCAGGTGGAGGAGCTGAGGCGGGCCGAGAAGCTGCACCGCGAGCACGGCGAGGACGCGGTGTTCCTCGGCCGCGACGAGATGCGCGCGGACGTCGAATCGCCCACCTATCTCGCGGGGCTGCGCCTGCGCGGCACCGGCGGCGTCCTCGACCCCGCCGCGCTCGCGTGGGGCCTGGCCCGCGTCGCGGCGCGGCTCGGGGTGCGCATCCACGAGGGCACCGAGGTCACCGCGCTGACCCGGACCCGTACCGGCGTGGAGGCCGTGACGGGAGGCCGCCATGCGGTGGCGAGCGGTGTGGTGAGCGCCGGGCAGGTGCTGCTGGCCACCAACGCCTTCCCCTCGGCCCTGCGCAGGCTGGGCCTGTTCGTGCTGCCGGTCTGGGACTACGTGCTCGTCACCGAGCCGCTGTCGCCCGCGCAGCGGGCGTCGCTCCGGTGGCAGGAGGGCCAGGGCCTGACCGACGCGGGCAACCGGTTCCACTACTACCGGCTCACCCGTGACGATCGCATCCTGTGGGGCGGGTACGACGCGATCTACAACTTCGGCGGCGGCGGCTCCGAACAGCGCGACGCCACGCACGAGCGGCTCGCGCGGCACTTCTTCGCGACGTTCCCGCAGCTGCGTGGCCTGCGCTTCACGCACAGGTGGGGCGGGATGATCGACTCGACCAGCCGGTTCACCCCGTTCTTCGGCACGGCGATGGGCGGGCGGCTGGCCTACGCCCTCGGATACACCGGCCTCGGCGTCGGCGCGGCCAGGTTCGGCGCGCTGACCGGCCTCGATCTGCTGGCCCGGCGGTCCACCGCGCGGACGCGGCTGCGCATGGTCCGCCGTCACCCGGTGCCCTTCCCGCCCGAGCCGCTGCGCTGGCCCGTGGTGCAGCTCACCCGCCGCGAACTCGCCCGCGCCGACCGGAACGAGGGCCGCAGGGGGCCCTGGCTGCGGTCACTCGACCGTTTCGGCATCGGCTTCGACAGCTGAGGACGACCTCATGACGACATTGATCAATCCCGCCGACGGCCGGACCCTGGAGGACGTGCCCGACACCCCGGTCGACGGGGTGGCGCGGGCCGTACGCGGGGCCCGGGAGGCCTTCGAGCAGTGGCGCGAGACGACGCCGGGAGAGCGGGCGCTGGTGCTGCTGCGCCTGGCGGACCTCGTCGAGCGGGACGCCGCGGAGCTGACCCGGCTGGAGGTCGAGGAGACCGGCAAGCCCGCCGCCGTGTTCCGGGACGGCGAGCTGCCGTTCGCCGCCGACAACCTCAGGTTCTTCGCCGGCGCGGCCAGGTCCCTGGACGGCACGGGCGCCGGCGTGTTCAGCGCCGGATACACGTCCGTGCTGATCAGGCGGCCGATCGGGGTCGTGGGGGCGATCGCGCCGTGGAACTTCCCCCTCATCATGGCAGTCTGGAAGATCGGCCCGGCCGTCGCCGCGGGGAACGCCGTCGTGATCAAGCCGGCTCCCCGGACGCCCCGCACCACGCTGCGGCTCGCCGAGCTGTTCGCCGAGGCCGGGGCGCCGGAGGGCCTCGTACGGGTGGTGACCGGCGGAGCGGACGTGGGGCGGGCCCTGGTGACCGACACCGGCGTGGACATGGTCAGCGTGACCGGGTCCACCGCCACCGGCCGGGAGGTCATGCGCGGCGCGGTGGACGGCCTCAAGCGGGTCCATCTGGAGTTGGGCGGCAAGGCCCCCGCGCTCGTGTTCGCCGACGCCTCGCTGGAGGACATGGCGGCCGGGGTGGTCATGGGCGCCACCTACAACACCGGCCAGGACTGCACGGCCGCGACCAGGGTGTACGTCGAAAGAGCGCGGTACGCCGAGGCGGTCGAGGCGCTGCGGGAGGCCGTCGCCCGCGTCCGGCCCGGCGACCCCTGGGCGCCGGACGCCGACATCGGCCCGCTGATCAGCGCCGAGCACCGTGAGCGGGTGCACGGCTTCGTGACCAGGGCGTCCGGCCGCGTCGTCCACGGGGGCGCGCCGATCGACGGCCCCGGCTTCCACTACGCGCCGACGCTGATCGCCGACGCCGACCCGGCGAGCGAGATCGTGCGGAGCGAGGTCTTCGGCCCGGTGCTGGTGGCGATGCCGTTCGACGGCGAGGACGAGGCGGTGCGGCTCGCCAACGCCACGCCGTACGGGCTGGCCTCGTCGGTGTGGTCCACGGACGTGGCCCGCGCCCTGCGCGTCTCCCACCGGCTGGACGTGGGCGTGACGTGGGTGAACGACCACCTGCCGATCGCCTCGGAGGCGCCGCACGGAGGCGTGAAGGGCAGCGGGTTCGGCAAGGACATGAGCCAGGAGGCGGTGCTGGAGTATTCGGTCACCCGGCACCTCATGATCAAGCACGCGGCCCCGCAGGCGCGCGACTCGTTCCGCCCTGCCTGAGCGGCCCGCCTGCTTCAGGCGTCGGGGACGTTGCGCAGCGCCTCGCGGCGGCTCAGCCCGCTGATGCCCTGGTGCTTCACGTAGCGGAGCACCTCCTGCGGGTTGGTCTTCGCGTACTCCCGCAGGGCCCAGCCGATCGCCTTGCGGGCGAAGAAGTCGGTGTCCGACAGGCTCGGCTCGATGCAGGCGTAGAGCAGGTGGACGTCGGTCCTGTCCTTGAAGGAGTTCTGGCACAAGATGGCGGTGCGCCGCTTCCACAGGTCGGGGTCGTGCGCCCACTCCAGCACCAGGCGGCGCATGCTCTCGGGATACAGCCGCAGCAGCGTGCCGATCCGGTGCACGGCGATGTCGTCCACCAGGTCCCACCACGCCCCGGTGACGATCATCTCCTCGTACATGGGGATCGTGTAGAGCGTCTGCCAGGACCGGTAGAAGCGGTGCGCGGACAGCTCGATGGCGGCGTAGCGCTCCTCGCGGTATTCCGCCTCGCGCCACAGCGCCAGCACCGCCCTGCGCCACTCGGGGGCGCTGTCCAGCCGGTGCTCGGCGAAGACCTTGCGCAGCGCGGCCCGCCGCGGCACGGCCGTCACGCCGAGGAAGGGCATCTCCGACTTCATGTACGACCGCATGGAGGCGGCCCGCGCGGGGTCGGCGAGCTCGGTCAGCGCGAGCCGTACGGCCTTGAGTAGCGTCATGACGGCTGGCTCGCCCGCTCCCCGGTGGCCAGGCCGTCGAACAGCAGCTTGACGAAGTGGTCGGCCAGGGCGTCGGTGTCGAGCCTGCCGCCGGGGCGGAACCAGCGCACGGTCACCCAGATCGTGTCGCGGATCATCCGGTAGGTGAGCTTGGGATCGACGTCGGGGCGGAACTGGCCGGCGGCCTGGCCGCCGGTGATCTGCTCCACCCACATGCGCTCGACCTCGTCCTCGGCCCGCACCAGGTAGTCGAACCGGTCGCCGGGCAGCGAGCGCAGGTAGTTCCAGTCGTTCTGCATGACCGTGATGGCCGCCCGGTGGTCCTCCAGCGTGCCGAAGCCGATGCGGACCATCTCCGCCAGGACCGAACGCGGGTCGGGGTGCGTGCCCAGCGCCGCGCGGTAGCGGGTGATCAGATCCTCGAGGAAGGTGCGCAGCACTTCGTCGACGATCGTCTCCTTGGAGTCGAAGTGGTGGTAGAGGCTGCCGGACAGGATGCCGGCCTCCAACGCGATCTCCCGCACCGTGGTGGCCTGGAAGCCCTTGCGCGCGAACAACTCGGCGGCGAGCTTGACGAGGTGGTCGCGCCGTTCGGACGCCGAACCGGCCGTCCCCCGCTTCGTCTTGACCGGCGCGGCCGTGCCGCCGGAGTCCTTACGCTGGTTCACGGCTCCCATTATGGCCGTTGAGCAAGAGCTTGTTCACATTCTCGCCTCGCCCGACCTCCCCGCACGGGCGGGATCGGTAGGGCAGGATCGAACCCATGGCGAAAATGGGGTATCCGTTCACGTTGGGGGTGGCGTCAGGAGAGCCGTTATCCGACGGCGTGATCCTGTGGACCCGTCTGGCCCCCGAGCCGCTGCATCCGACACAGCCCGGCGGCATGCCCAGCCGGGCGATGACCGTACGGTGGGAGCTCGCCGAGGACGACACGTTCACGAAGGTGATCCAGTCGGGCACCGCGCCCGCGCAGCCGGACTGGGCGCACAGCGTGCACGTACGGGTGACCGGGCTGCGGCCCGCGGCCGACTACTTCTACCGCTTCTCCATCGAGGGTCACGTCAGCCCGGTGGGCCGCACCAGGACGGCGCCCGGCCCGGATTCGACCGCCCCCGTCCGGTTCTGTTTCGTCTCCTGCCAGCGCTACGAGCACGGCTACTTCACCGCGCTGCGCCACCTCGCCGCCGAGCGGCCCGACCTGGTCGTCCACCTCGGCGACTACATCTACGAGTACGGCAAGCCGAAGAACCCCAAGCCGGGCCGCTGGGTGCGCCCGCTCGAGTCGACGGCCGAGTGCACGACGCTCGGCGCCTACCGCGACCGCTACGCCCGCTACAAGATGGACCCGGACCTGCAGGCCGCCCACGCCGCCGCGCCGTGGGTCGCGATCCCCGACGACCACGAGGTCCGCGACAACTGGGCGGGCGCGCTGCCCGGCGACGGAGGCAGCCCCGCCGCCTTCCTCAAGCGCAGGGCCGCCGCGTTCAAGGCGTACTACGAGCACCAGCCGCTGCGCGTCCGCCCGTCCGGCTCCGGCCTGCAGAACTACCGCCGGCGGTCGTACGGCCGGGTGGCCGACTTCCTGCTCACCGACACGCGACAGTATCGCGAGGGGCGCGACATGCTCGGCGCCGAGCAGGAGAAGTGGCTGACGGACCGGCTGCACGGATCGGCGGCCCGGTGGAAGGTGCTCGCGCAGGCGGTGTTCTTCTCCCAGCGGAAGTTCCCGCTCGAACCCGTCAGCGCCGACGCCTGGGACGGCTACCCCGACTCGCGCGGCCGCGTGCTCGCCGCCGCCCCCGACGGGCTGGTCGTGCTGAGCGGCGATGTGCACAGCGCGTACGCCTGCGACCTGCGCGCCGACTGGGCGGATCCGGCCTCCCGCGCGCTCGGGGTCGAGTTCGTCGGGCCGTCGGTGACCAGCATGCCGGGCATCGCGGACGCGAGCGCGATCCTCGAGCTCAACCCGCACATCGCCTTCTTCGACAGCCGCCACGGCTACGTGTCCTGCGTGGCGGACATGGAGAACTTCCGCGCGGACTACCGGGCCGTGGCCTTCGTGGACCGTCCCGGCGCGCCGCTGACGACGATCGCCGGCTTCGAGGTGAAGGAGAACAGGCTCCACCGCACCGACGTGTGATCGGGAAACGGGCGACAACCCAGGCCTGCCCCCTAGCAAATAGGAAACTTTCCTATTAGATTGCGGGGCATGCCTGAGCGATGCCTTGCGGGCGCAGCATGAAGCGAAGCCCTGACCTGCTCCGTCTGGCCGACACGGTCCTGTTGCCCGGCTTCACCGGGACCACCGCCCCCGACTGGGTGCGGCGGCGGCTCGCCGGCGGGCTCGCCGGCGTGGTGCTGTTCTCCCGGAACGTCGACACCCCGGCCCAGCTCGCCGCCCTCACCTCGGCCCTGCGCGCGGAGAATCCCGAGATCCTGATCGGCGTCGACGAGGAGGCCGGGGAGGTGACGAGGCTGGAGGCCCGCACGGGCAGCTCACGGCCGGGCAACTTCGCCCTGGGCGTCGTGGACGACGTGGAGCTGACCGAGCGGGTGGCCCGCGACATCGGGCGGGACCTGCGCGCGGCGGGGGTGAACATCGACTTCGCCCCGGCCGCCGACGTCAACTCCAACCCGGACAATCCGGTCATCGGCCTGCGGTCGTTCGGCGCCGACCCGCTGCTCGTCGCGCGGCACACGGCCGCCTGGATCCGCGGCCTGCAGTCCACCGGCGTGGCGGCCTGCGCCAAGCACTTCCCCGGGCACGGCGACACGTCGGTCGACTCCCACCACGGCGTCCCGCGCGTCACGGCCTCCCGGCAGGAGCTGGCCGAGGTCGAGCTGTGGCCGTTCCGGGTGGCCATCGACGAGGGCGTGCGCTCGATCATGACCGGCCACCTGCTGGTCACGGCGTACGACGAGGAGCTGCCCGCGACGCTCAGCCCCCGCGTCCTCACCGGCCTGCTGCGGGAGGAGCTGGGCTTCGACGGCCTGATCGTCACCGACGGCATCGAGATGGCCGCCGTCTCGGGCCGCTACGGCCTGGGCGGCGCGAGCGCGATGGCCGTGGCGGCCGGGGCCGACGCGGTGTGCGTGGGCGGGGAGAACGCCGACGAGGCGACCCACGAGCACATCCGCGACGCCGTGGCGGACGCGGTGACCGAGGGCAGGCTGTCGGAGGAGCGGCTCGCCGACGCCGCCGCGCGGGTGCGCGCCCTGACCGCCTGGCAGGCGCAGGCCGGGCCCGTGGAGGACCGCCAGGACGAGATCGGGCTGGTCGCCGCCCGCCGGGCCGTGCGGGTGACCCGGCGCGGGGCCGGCGTGCTGCCGCTGGCCGCCGCTCCGCACGTGGTGGAGCTGGCGCCGGAGACCAACCTCGCGATCGACAAGGGCATGCCGTGGGGCGCGGGGGAGCCGCTGAGCAAGCTGCTGCCCGGCACCACGGTCGCCCGGCTGCGGCAGCCCGACGTCCACAACGGCGTCGCCGGCGCCGTGCTGAGCCAGGCCGCCGACCGGCCCCTGGTCGTCGTGGTGCGGGACGCCCACCGCCACCCCTGGCAGACGGACCTGCTGGAGCGCCTGCTGGCCGCCCGGCCGGACGGCGTCGTGGTCGAGATGGGGCTGCCGGGCCGTACGGACCTGGGGGCGGTGCACATCGCCACGCACGGTTCCGCCCGGGTCTGCGGCCAGGCGGCGGCCGAGGTGCTGGCGGGCCTCGTCTGACATTGCCCATAGCATTGGTCACTGCTGACATGCGGATGGGAGCGTCATGAAGGTCGCCTACGTCACCACGGACCATCCGGCCGCCGAGCGGGACGACGAGCGGGAGATCGCCCTCGCCGCCTGGCTCGGGGCCGGGATCGAGGGCTCGCCGGTGAACTGGCGCGATCCCCGCGTCGACTGGTCGGAGTTCGACGCGGCGGTCGTCCGCTCTCCTTGGGACTACATCGACCGGCGTGACGAGTTCGTCGCGTGGGCCCACCGGGTGGAGTCGGTGACGCGGCTGTTCAACCCGGCGCCGGTGATCGAGTGGAACACCGACAAGACCTACCTGCGCACGCTCGGCGTGCCCACCGTTCCCACCCACTGGCCCACGCAGGGCGGCGACCTCGGAGCGGACCTGCCCGAATGGGACGAGTACGTGGTCAAGCCCGCCGTCTCCGCGGGGGCGCGCGGCGCCATCCGCACCACGGACCGGGACGCCGCCGCGAGCCACGCGGCCACGCTGCTCGCCGCGGGCCGCACGGTCATGGTGCAGCCGTACGTCCCGTCCGTCGAGCAGGAGGGCGAGCTGTCGCTGCTGTACTTCGGCGGCGAGTTCAGCCACGCCGTACGACGGCACCCGATGCTCACCGGGGCGACCGAGACCGCGGACAACCGCGCCACGCTGCGCGACCCGGACGACGACCAGTTCGCCCTCGCCGAGCGGGTCCTGGCGGCCGTGCCGCAGAACCTGCTGTACGCCCGGGTGGACCTGGTGCGGATGCCGGACGGCGAGCCGGTCCTGATCGAGCTGGAGCTCACCGAGCCCTACCTGTTCCTGCGGGACGAACTGGCCGCGCCCGACCTGTTCGCCGAGACCCTCGCCGGGATGCTCAAGGGCTGAGATCGTCTAGGGGCTGAGCGGGCGGGCCCGCTCGGCCGCGGCGAGCGCCAGCCGTACGGCGTCGGCCGGGCCGGCGGCGGCCACCGGACCGGGCACGGGACGGCCCGCGGCGTCGAGGAGCCGCCACCCGCCGAGGGTGACGACCGGCGTGCCGCCCCGCTGGGCGAGCGCCAGCTCCGAGAGCGTGCCCCAGGAGCCGCCCACGACGACGACCGCGTCGGCGGCCCGCACGATCAGCGCGTTGCGGGCCTCGCCCAGGCCGGTGGGAAGGGCCACGGTGAGGTCAGGGCTCGCCCCGGTACGGTCCCGGCCGGACAGGACGCCGACCACGACGCCTCCGGCCCCCCGCGCGCCCGCCGCCGCGGCGGCCATCACCCCGCCGTACCCGCCGCACAGCACGACCGCGCCGCGCTCGGCCAGCAGGCGGCCCACGTCGCGGGCCGCCTCGGCCTCCTGCGGGGTGCACTCGCCCGGCCCGCACACCGCCACCTGCCACATGGGGACCTGCCGCATGGGGTCCACGCTAGGCGGAGATGCCGCCGTCCACCGGGATCACGGTGCCGGTCAGGTAGGACCCGGCGCGGGAGGCGAGGAAGATCGCCGCGCCCGCCATGTCGTCGGGCCTGCCGATGCGGCCCAGCGGGACGTTGCTCTCGATCGCGCCGCGCATCTGGGGGTCGTCGAGCGCGAAGGCCATCATCTTCGACTCGAACGGCCCGGGCGCGATCGCGTTGACCGTGATCGACTCCTGAGCGAGCTGGCGGGCCAGATGCCGGGTCAGCATGTGGACGCCCGCCTTGGCCGCCGAATACGCGTAGTTCTCCATGAACGGCACCCGGAGCCCGTCGATCGATCCGATGTTGATCACGCGTGCCGGGTCGCCGGGCGACGCGGCGGCGCGCAGCAGCGGCAGGAAGCGGCGGGTGAGGAAGAAGACGCCCTTGACGTTGATGTTCCAGAGCTTGTCGAAAGCGTGCTCCGGATACTCCTCCAGCGGCGCGCCCCAGCTCGCCCCCGCGTTGTTGACGAGCACGTCGAGCCGGCTCTCCCGCTCCGACACCGCCTGCGCGAGCGCCTCGACGCCGTCGGGGCCGGACAGGTCCGCCCGTACGGCGTGGCAGCCCAGCTCGGCGGCCGTGGCCTCCAGCTCGTCCTTCTTCCGTGAGGAGATGTAGACGGTGGCGCCCGCGTCGAGGAACCCCCGCGCGATCATCTTCCCGATGCCCCGGGACCCGCCCGTGACGACGACCGTCTTACCTTCCACCGAGAACAGAGTCATGCGGGCAGCATACCGACCGGTCGGTTCCCGCGTCAGGGCTGGAAGCTCCCGTACGCTCCGCGGAAGAACACCAGCGGGTCGCCGTCGTCGTGGCGGTCGAGCCCGGTGACCCGGGCGACGACGATCACGTGGTCGCCGGCCGGGTGCTCCTTGTCCACGGCGCAGTCGATCCAGGCGAGCGCGCCGTCCAGCACGGGGGCGCCGCCGGGGGACAGGGCCCACGACAGGCCGCCGAACTTGTCCCCGCCCTTCGCGGCGAGCCGATCGCACACCTGCCGCTGGTGGTCGGCGAGCACGTTGACGCACAGGGTCGTCGCCGCCTTGAGGCGCGGCCAGCTCGTGCTGGTCTGCGCGACGCAGAACGACACCAGCGGCGGATCGAGGCTCACGGACGTGAAGGAGTTGACGGCCAGGCCGCACGGCTCCCCGGTCTCGGGGTCGATCGCGGTGACGGCCACGACGCCGGTGGCGTACCTGCCGAGGACGTTCCTGAAGTGCTGGGGGTTGACGGCCGGAATCCTCCTGGCGCCGTCACGGCCGACCCTCCGGGCCACAGGGGTGCTCATCGCGCACGTGCCTCCTCGGTCGCCTCCCCATGAAGTCAAGGAGGGCCGGAGCCGATGCATTCCCTGCGGGTGATTAACGGTGGCGCGTCCTGGCGGGCGTGGGGGACCCGCCAGGACGCGCTCCGCCCCGGCGCGAGACCTCGACCCCGGCGAGGGTTGGGGTCGAGACCTCGTTCAATCGCACGGAGTCCATGGGGAGCGGCCGTCCTCGACCGGCCGCTCCGGCGTGCGGTGATACCGCGTGCTCGGGCATGTCACGCCGTTCCCGCACAAGGCGGTCATGTCGGTGGATACCGACAGCTCTGACATGTCGTTCCCGTCGCTCTGATAGGTCTGGGCTCTGGCAGGCCTGGGCTCTGCAGGCCTGGGATGGGGCTCGCGCCAGGGCGCGCTCGGCGTTCTCGCACCGATCGCCCTCACGGGCCCACCTCCATTGGATGGATTTGTACCAACGTTTGGATAATGCGCGGCTGGGTGGGCTCTGGTCAAGGGGTTGTTTCCCGGTAGACCGAGATCCTCTAGATTTGTTGGAACAAAAGGGTGGATTGAGGAAAGATGGCACGATCGTCGCTCTACCAGCAGGTGGCCGCCGAGGTACGCAGGGCCATCTACGCGGGCGAACTCGCGCCGGGCGACCAGATTCCGACCGAGGCCGACCTCATGGAGGCGCACGGCGTCAGCCGCAACACCGTACGGCTGGCCCTGGGCGAGCTGGAGAACGAGGGTCTCATCCTGCGGATGCGCCGGCGTGGAACGTTCGTACGCGAGCGCCGCCCCCTCCTCATGCGCCCCCAGGACGAGTTCCTCCCGTACGACCAGGAGGGGCGGCGGTTCGACACGTTCGTCCACGCGGTCCGATCCGAGGGCCGTACGGCGGACCAGAGGATCGAGGTCTCCATCGTCGAGCCGCCCGAGGACGTGGCCACCCGCCTCGCCCTCGCCGACGGCGCCCTGGCCGTCGTGCGCCGCCGGCTGCGCTTCGTGGACGGCCAGCCGTACAACACGCTGGACTCGTACTTCCCCCTGGAGATCGTGGGGGACTCCGAGATCGCCCGGCCCGGCGACATCACGCGCGGGGCCAACCGGGTGCTCGAGGAGCTGGGCCATCTCCAGGTCCGCGTGATCGACGACCTCTCGGCTCGCATGCCGACCTCTGACGAGTCGTCACGGCTCCAGCTGGAGCCCGGCACTCCGGTCGTCGTCCACACCCGGGTCGGCTACGACGCCGACGACACGCCCGTCCGCGTCGCCGTGTCCGTGCTGCCCGCCGACAAGCATCTGATCCGATACGAGCTGGAACGTCATTGACGAGGCCCGGACGCCCCCTGGCCTGAGCGGGCGTCCCCGGCCGCCGGGCCCTCCTCCGGAGGGCCGCTCCCGCGATTCCCGACCTGACCCCGGCAGGGGACCGCGCCGCACCCGCGCGCCCTAGCCGGGTCCGCCGTCTCCGGACGGACGCTGCACGGCATCCCGCCGTCACTCTCAGTGATCACATCGCCGCCGTCGGCACGAAAGGAATCAGGCATGCCCGCGAACACCCTGGATCTTGTTACGGAACTCACGCTGCGTCGCGCCACCCCGGCCGACCTGCAGGGGGTCCTCGCCCTGCTGGCGCGCACCGCCGGGTGGCTGAACGGCCTCGGCGTACGGCAGTGGCCCGCCGGGGGCTTTCCCGCCGGGCGCATCGAACCGCTGATCGGCGAGGGCGTCATGTACCTCCTGGACGCCGGCTCCCAGGAGCCGGCCGCCACGATCGCGGTGGACGGCCATGCCGACCCGGAGTTCTGGACCCCCGCCGACCGCCCCGGCGACGCGCTCTACGTCCACAAGCTCGCCGTGAGCAGGACCTACTCGGGCCGGGGCCTGGGGGAGACGCTGCTCGACTGGGCCGCCCTGCGGGCCGCCGCCCACGACCGGCCCTACCTGCGGCTCGACTGCGCCAAGGACAACGCCCGCCTGCAGTCGTACTACCGCAAGGCGGGCTTCCGGCACGTGCGCACCGTCGACCTGCCGCACCGCGCCTCCGGCGCGCTGTTCGAGCGGGACGCCGGCGCCGCGATCCCGGCCGCGTCGTCCTATCGCCGCACGCCGGCGGTGCCGGCCCAGCGCTCGGGACATGTGGCGCAAGCCTGGAGGGTTCTTGACATCACAACCCACAACGAGTTGATCGAGTGCTGAACAGGGCGGATGCCGTTAGGTGCCGCAAAAGGACCGGATACTGTTCACTTCATGACGGGATCCCTCCTTGAAGTGATCGCGCTCGACCTGCGTGACGCCGTGGCCGCCGAGGAGGGCGGGGCGGACCGCCTGGAAATCGTGTCCGACATGGACTCGGGCGGGCTCACCCCCTCGGCGGACCTCGTCGCGGCGATCGCGCGCGAGTGCGGGCTGCCGCAGATGGTCATGCTCCGCTGCAACGCCGGCTTCACCGTGACCCCGGAGGAGCTCGACCGGCTGCGCGGCCACGTCAAGGAACTCGCCGAGGCCGGCGCGGCGGGCTTCGTCTTCGGCTTCCTGTCCGAGGACGGGTCGGTCGACAGGGAGGCGACGGACGCGCTGATCCACGCGGTCTCGCCGCTGCCCTGGACCTTCCACCGCGCCGTGGACAACGCCGCCGACGTGCGGGCCGCCTGGCGTGCCGTACGGCTGCTGCCGAACCTGGCGACCGTCCTCACGTCCGGGTCGCCCGAGGGCGTCGGCAGCGGCCTCGGGGTGTTACGCGCGCGGGCCGAGGCGGGGGACGCCTCGCTCGTGCTCGCCGGCGGCGGCCTGCGCGAGGAGCACGTGCCGGTGCTGCTCGACTACGGCGTCCGCGCCTTCCACGTGGGCAGCGCCGTGCGGGGCTCGTGGCGCGAGCCGGTCGACCCGGACCGGGTCAGGCGCTGGCGCCGCATCGTCGACCGGTTGTGACCGCGCGGTTGTGCTGTGACTGCGTGGTTGTGACGGCACGGCTCAGGCGCGGCGGCGGGCGACCAGGACGGCGTCGCGGATGGTGACCTCGTCTCCCTCCGGGTCCACCGCCGTGCGCGGCCGCGCCTCGGCCGCGGTGACCTCCCACTCGGCCGGATCGAGCGACGCCGCGACCTCCTCGGCGGTGAACATCATCTGCGGGAAGTGCATCCGCCGGGCCTTGGTCAGCAGATCGGACGGGTGGTGCCCGACGACCAGCAGGGTGCCGCCCGGGGCCACCGCGGCGGCCAGCCGGGCGAACAGCGTCCGCCTGGCCTCGCCCGGCAGGTGCATGTACTGCGCCGACACCAGGTCGTAGGCGCCCTCGGGAAGGGCGTGGTCGCGCAGGTCCGCGCGCACCCACTCGGTGCGGTCCGCGACGCCCGCGTCGGCGGCGTGGCCGGCGGCCCGCTCCAGCGCCGTGGCGGAGATGTCGACCCCCGTCACCCGCCAGCCCTGGGAGGCGAGCCAGACGGCGTCGGCCCCCTCGCCGCTGCCGACGTCGAGGGCCCGGCCCGGGGGCAGCTGCGCGGCCTCGGCGACGAGCTGCGGGTTCGGCCGGCCGCTCCAGATCGCCGGCCGGGAGCGGTAGCGCTCCTCCCAGGCCGCCTCCTCGAACAACGTGCGCACCTCGCGCCGGTAGGCGTCGACGGCCTCCCGGGTCTCCTCCGCGATGAGATCCATGTTGATCGCCGCTCCGGCGGCCAGGCCCGCCGCGGCGGACGCGATCACCACGGCGCGAACATCCGTCACGTTTCCCGCCACCCAGACACCGGGCACGGCGGTCGCCCCGGTCGGCTCCGCCGCGATCCGGGTGCCCGCCACGTGGCCGCCGAGCTCCACCTCGACCGGCTTGAGCCCGAGCGATTCCAGCACGCCGGACCGGGCGGTGAGCGGCGCGCCGACGACGAGCGCGTCGAGCGCGACGACCTCGCCGGAGGCCAGCCGCACCCCGGTGAGCGCGTCACCGGTCACCTCGACGCCCGTGACGGGGCCGTCGGCGACCGGGATCCGGCGCGCGGCGAGCCGCTCGGCCTCCTCCTCGGACGGCGCGGGGCAGTGGTGCGTCAGGAACACCACGTCCTGGCTCCACTGCCGCCACAGGAGGGCCTGCTCGACGGCGAGCGGCCCGGTGGCCAGCACGCCGATGCGCCGGTCGCGGACCTCCCACCCGTGGCAGTACGGGCAGTGCAGCACGTCGCGGCCCCACCGCTCGGCCAGGCCCGGCACGTCGGGCAACTCGTCCACGGCCCCGGTGGCCACCAGCAGGCGGCGGGCCCGCACGGCACGGCCGTCGTCCAGCGTCACGAGGAAGTCGTCGCCCTCCCGCGTCGCGGTCTCGGCCCGCCCGGCGACGATCTCGCCGCCGTACCCGATCACTTCCTCGCGCCCGGCCGCCCGCAGCTCGGCGGGCGGCGTGCCGTCCCTGCCGAGGTAGTTGTGCATGTGCGCGGCCGGCGCGTTGCGCGGCTCTCCGGCGTCCACCACCAGCACCGACCGCCGCGCCCGCGCCAGCGCGAGGGCGCCGCTGAGCCCCGCGGGGCCGCCGCCCACCACGACCACGTCGTACTTCTTCTCGTCCACCCCTGCCTCCTGTGTCGCGTCTGCTGTCGACGTCGGGGCAACAGTGCGCCACGGGCAGCAGGAGTGGCAAGGAACGTTGCGGTTATGGCAAATTCAGCAGCGGGTGCGGTCGCTCAGCAGAGGGTGCGGTCGGCCCGGGCCAGGGCGGCGACAAGCGTCTTGACCGTCGCGGGCTCGTCCAGCACGCCCCCCGCCGCCTCGCGCCGTTCCCGCCAGGCCCGCACCCGGTCGGCGTACTTCTCGTAGCAGGCGAGGTGGAACGCGTACACGGTGGCGAAGCGGCTGACGAGGTGCGAGGGGTGCATGTCCCAGCCCTGGTAGAAGCCGTGGGCCAGCGAGTGCGACACCAGCGCCGAGTGCCTGCGCAGCAGGGCGTGCACGTCGGCCGCCGCGTCCGAGGCCGGGGCCGCGGCCAGCGAGCCGTCCGACAGCTCCACCCCCGTCCCCGACAGCGCCGTCTGCATGACGTGCCGCGCGTGGTCGCAGGCCGGGTGGTCGAGCCGCTGCTCGTCCGGCGGCAGCCCGAGCGCGGCCGTGTAGTCGAACACCCCGAAGTGGGCGGCCGCCAGCCGGCCGCCCAGCGAGGGCACCAGGCCGTCCGACCGCTGGAGCATGAGCACGGTCTGCGGGGCCTCCACCTGCATCTCGAAGCGCAGCGTGCCGGAGGGCAGGCGCAAGGCCCGCTCCAGCGCCTCCAGGCAGCCGGCGAACTGGCGCAGGTAGTCCTCCATCAGGACCTTGGGGAAGGTCACCGTGAACCCGTCCGGGAGCCTGCCGGCCCGGCGCACGACCCCGGTCAGGAAGCCGTCGAGCGTGCGCAGGGAGCGCACGGGGTCGCCGTCGGCGAACGACTTCACCCGCAGCCCCCACCTGCGGGGCAGCGTGCCCGCCTCGTACATCGCGGCCACGGCCGCCGCCGCCGACTCGGCGTGCCGGTCCTCCTCCTCGGCGGAGCGCAGGCCGTACCCGTCCTCGAAGTCGATCCGCAGGTCCTCGATCGGCTCGGCGTGCAGCTTCCTGCGTACGCGGTCGTGCACGGGCTGGGCCAGCTCGAGGTCGAGCTCGAACAGCGCGGCCAGCTCGGCGGGGGTGAACAGGAGCCGGTGGAGGAGGTCGGTCGCGGCGTGCCGCCACTGCTGGACGATCTCCGCCGTCACCCGGTCCGCGGGCACGTACACGGTGTGCACCGGCTGCCAGGCCGGTTCCCGTTCGGGGAACCGGGCGAGCTGCTCGCGATGGGTGCCGGCGAAGCCGTCGAGCAGTCTGTCGAGCACCCCGTCCACGCCGGTCAGCGTCGTCTCCATGGGGACGATCCTCGCAGAGTCCCGCCACGGTGCGGGCAATCACGCAACGTCGCTGCATGACGACGCAGCGTTGGCTATCCTTTTCCTCGAACAGCCGATCGAACACATGAGCGAATCGGTGGAGATAAAGAAACGGCCCCCTGCCGGGGGCCGTAGAGCCCGGGGACGTAGCCGCGGGCGCGGTGACTCCATGTTAGGAGATGATGGCGGTGCGCGACAACCCCGTTCCCCAAGTCGTGCGTGTCGGGGTCTACGTCGACGGGTTCAACCTCTACTACGGACTGCGCTCCCTGCGGGGACGCCGCTACCTCTGGCTCGATCTTCACGGACTGGCCCTTCGGCTGCTGAGGACCGGGCAGACGCTGACCGCCGTCCGCTACTTCACCGCCCCCATCCGGGGCGACGCTCGTGCCCTCGCCCGCCAGCAGACCTATCAGGCGGCCCTGGAGAGCCTGGGGGTCGAGGTGGTGCTCGGGCGTTTCCAGGAGCAGCGGGCCTGCTGCCGGGCCTGCGGCGTGTCCTGGCGGACCTACGAGGAGAAGCAGTCCGACGTCGCCCTGGCCGCCGCCATGGTCGGCGACGTGGCCCTCGACCTGGTCGACACGGTGCTACTGCTGTCGGCGGACTCCGACCTGTGCGCGGCCATCGAGGCGGTGCGCCAGGTGGACGCCCGGCGCGGCGGCAAGACCCGGGTCGTCACCGTCTTCCCGCCCGGCAGGCGCTCGGACGGCCTGCGCCTCGCGAGCGACGCCTGGTTCCCCCTCGGCGAGGCGCTCATCCGGCAGTCGCAGCTGCCCAGCCACGTGCCCGGCCGCGACGGCGCGCGCTATCACCGGCCGGCCCACTGGTCCTGACCACGACACCCCTGAGGGCGCGACACCCGTCAGGACGGGCTCCCCGGCCGGGCGAGCCGGCCGCACGCGCCCAGCATCGCGTCCCTGCCCACCAGCTTCACCCGCTCGCCCCTCCTGAGGCTGCCGGCCAGCGCGGCCTCCGCGGCCTCGATCGCGAGCCAGTCCTCGTACGTCACCGGGCTCAGCCCGCGCGCCGCGAGCAGGTCGTCCAGCCGCGCGGTCGCGGTTCCCGGCACCGCTTCGGCGAGCAGCGTGCGCACGGTCTCGGCGGCGTCGGACTTGTTGGTCCCGATCACGCCTGTCGGCCCTCGCTTGAGCCAGCCCGCGACGTACTGCCGGTCCGTCACCTTGCCGGCGACGTTCGGCACCGTCATCGACCCCGGGTCGAACGGCACCCCGGGCAGCGCCACGCTCTGGTAGCCCACCGAGCGCATCACCATGTCCGCCGGGATCGTCTCGAAGTCGCCGGTGCCGACGACCCGCCCGTTCTCCAGCCGGGTCCGCTCCAGCCGTACGCCCTCGACCCGGGACACGCCGAGGATCTCCACGGGGCGTAGCCAGAAGCGCACCTCCAGCCGGCGGGGCCGGTCGGCGGGCTTGCGCTCCGACCACGACCGCAGCACGTCCACATTGCCCCTGACCTGGCGCGACAGCGTGGTCAGGTCGGCGACCGCGATCTCGTCGGGGAAGGTGAGGACGTCGGCGTTCAGCAGCTCGCCGAGCTCGCGCAGCTCCTTGAGGGTGAACTTCGCGTGCTCGGGGCCGCGCCTGCCGACCATGTGGATCCGCTTCACCTTGGAGGCGGCCAGCCGGTCGAGCACCTCCTCGGGCACGTCGGTGCCGCGCAGCTCGTCGGCCGTCTTGGCCATGATCCGCACCACGTCCACGGCGACGTTGCCGACGCCGATGACGACGACCTCCTCCACGTCGAGGGAGAACGCGTCCGGCGGGACGTCGGGGTGGCCGCAGTACCAGTTGACGAAGTCGGTCGCCGCGACGCTGCCCGGAAGGTCCTCGCCCGGGACGCCGAGGTGCCTGTCGACCATCGCCCCTGTGCAGTAGACGACGGCGTCGTAGCAGGACAGCAGGTCGTCCACCGTGAGGTCCGCGCCCAGCTCGACGCCGCCCAGGAAGCGCACTCCCGGGGTCTCCAGCACCCTCCGCAGGTAGCCGGCGATGGACTTGATCGACGTGTGGTCGGGCGCCACGCCGTACCGCACCAGCCCGTACGGTGTCGGCAGGCGTTCGAGGACGTCCACCTCGACGGGGCCGTGCGACTGTTTGACCAGTGCCTCGGCCGTGTAGATGCCGGCCGGGCCCGACCCGACGATCGCGACGCGCAGTGTCACCATGGCCTCCAGCGGCGGACGCTCCCTTGGTCGTGTCCGCAGATCAAGCCCTGCTGCGCGCGGCCCAGGCGGCGCCTCGCGGCGTTGTCGTCGTCGCCGATAACGCTGTTATCGGCTCCTCCTCCGCCTTGCGATGCATCCACCTGGATCCACGCTCGCGACGGGCAGCATCTGCGGACGCTCCCTATTGGTGATTCTTTATCACCGCCGGTCGCGCTGCCAGTGGAACGCCGTGCCGTGCACCGGATTGTCATCCGTGTTGTGATGGTTCGCGGGGTTGCGGCGACCAGGCGGCCACGATCAAAGTGATGCCCGTGGGCAGTGGGGCTAAAAGACGGGGAAACCCGCGGACGAGAAGGCCGGGCGGTGGCACCCTCCCTGACATGAGGGGACTCCGCGGGGGGCGGGACGAGCCCGGGGCCTCACCGGCCACGGCACACGGCCCGCAGAACGGTCAAGAGGACGGCGACGCGACGCCGCCGCAGCACGGCTCCGGGCCGGACGGGCTCAGGTATGAGGCGCTGGGGCGGGTCATGGCCGCCCTGTCCGGCGAGGCGGAGACGTCAGAGGCGTGCCGCGACCTCACGTGGTGGCGGGGCACCGACCGCTCCTGGCACATCGAGTGGCGCGACGGCCCGTACGCCGCCGAGGTGGCGGCGCTGCTCCTGGAACGGATCGGCGAGCCGGGGCCGGACGCCGTGCGGGCGGCGCCCGCGGGCCCGGCGACCACGTCGACGGCGATGCTGAACGTGATGGGCGTGACCTTCGTGCTGCGGGCCATCGACCCGTTCGGCATGGAGCGGCTGCGGACCAGGCCCGGCCTGTGGCGGCTGTCGGCGGCGCTGGACGGCCCCGCAGGCCCCGTCGGCACCGGCGGGCGGTCCCGTCAGCACTGGGAGGAACTGCTCGGCGGCTGACACCGGCGGGCTGACATCGGCTCGCCCGTCGATTACCTGAGGCGGTGGGGCCCCAGGAGTCGATAGCCTTGGGAGCACATCGTCTTCGTCTCGTCTCTCCGGTCGTCTCCGAGGGGCCGCGAGATCCGCATCGCGGGCAATCCCGAGGAGGCGCCGCGGACGAGACCTCTCACGAGCAAGGAGTAGCCGTGCTGCTGCGTATGTCGACCCTGTTCCTGCGCACCCTGCGTGAGGATCCGGCGGACGCGGAAGTGCCGAGCCACAAGCTGCTCGTCCGCGCCGGCTACATCCGCCGCGTCGCGCCCGGCATCTACTCCTGGCTGCCGCTCGGCAAGATCGTGCTGGAGAACGTCGCGCGGGTCGTGCGCGAGGAGATGGACCGGATGGGCGCGCAGGAGGTGCTGTTCCCCGCGCTGCTGCCCCGGGACTTCTACGAGCCCACGGGCCGCTGGACCGAGTACGGCGACACGCTGTTCCGGCTGAAGGACCGCAAGGGCGCCGACTACCTCCTCGGGCCGACCCACGAGGAGATGTTCACCGACATGGTGAAGGGGGAGTACTCCTCCTACAAGGACTACCCCGTCACCCTCTACCAGATCCAGACCAAGTACCGCGACGAGGCCCGGCCCCGGGCGGGCATCCTGCGGGGCCGCGAGTTCGTCATGAAGGACTCCTACTCGTTCGACCTGGACGACGACGGACTGAAGCGGTCCTACGAGATGCACCGCGAGGCGTACATCCGCATCTTCGAGCGTCTCGGCATCGACTACCGGATCTGCTTCGCGATGTCGGGCGCGATGGGCGGGTCGGCCTCCGAGGAGTTCCTCGCCCCCTGCCCGACCGGTGAGGACACCTTCGTGGCCTGCCACAACTGTGGATACGCGGCCAACGCCGAGGCCGTCGTCACGCCCGCGCCGCCCGCCGTCACCGCCACGCAGCCGCCCATGGAGGTCCTCGACACGCCCGACACCCCGACGATCGAGTCGCTCGTGTCGTACGTCAACGAGCACCACGGCCTCGGCATCACCGCCGCCGACACGCTGAAGAACCTCGTCGTCAAGGTCCGCACGCCGGGCTCCGACGAGGTCACGACGGTGATCGTCGGCGTCCCCGGCGACCGCGAGGTCGACTTCAAGCGCCTGGAGGCGTCGCTCGCCCCCGGCGTGCCGGAGATCTTCGAGGCCGAGGACTTCGCCCGCCACCCCGGCCTGGTGCGCGGCTACATCGGCCCGCAGGTGCTCAGGGACCTGGGGATCACCTACCTGGTCGACCCGCGCGTGGTCGAGGGCTCGGCCTGGGTGACGGGCGCCAACGAGCCGGGCAAGCACGCCGCGCACGTGGTCGCGGGCCGCGACTTCCAGCCCGACGGCACGATCGAGGCCGCCGAGGTGCGGGCGGGCGACTCCTGCCCCCGCTGCGCGCACCCGCTGTCGATCGACCGGGGCATCGAGATCGGCCACATCTTCCAGCTCGGCCGCAAGTACGCCGACGCCGCCCAGCTCGACGCGCTCGGGCCCGACGGCAAGCCCATCCGCATCACCATGGGCTCGTACGGCGTCGGCGTGTCCCGGGCGGTGGCCGTGCTCGCCGAGCAGCGCCACGACGAGCTGGGCCTGGTGTGGCCCAGGGAGGTGGCGCCCGCCGACGTGCACATCGTGGGCACCGGCAAGGAGAACCAGATCGAGGTCGCCAGCACGCTCGCCGAGACGCTCGAGGCGCGGGGGCTGCGCGTGCTCGTGGACGACCGCCCCGGTGTGTCGCCCGGCGTCAAGTTCAAGGACTCCGAGCTGCTCGGCCTGCCCACCGTGCTGATCGTCGGCCGCGGCCTGGCCAACGGCGTGGTCGAGCTGCGCGACCGGGTCTCCGGGACCAAGGAGGAGATCCCGCTGGACGAGGCCGTCGAGCGGGTGCTGGCCGCCTGCCGGGCCTGATCGCCGCGGACACGGGCCGCCGCCCTCTGTGACCGACAGGGGGTGGCGGCGCCGTCTACTGGCCGTCCGGCGCGGACGGCTCCGGCTGGGCCTCCTGGCCGGACGTCCCCGGGGACCCGTCCGCTCCGGAGGAGTCCGGCGCGGGGGACTCGGCCTCCGGAGCGGGGACGTCGAAGTCGGCGCCGTCCCGGCCCATGCCGGGGAACGGGTCGCCGATCTTCGGCTGCCAGCCGTACGCCCTGGTGGCGCACTCCTGTGCGGCCAGCGCGGCGATCCGCCGCAGCGCCGGGTCGCGGTCGGCGGCGAGCTCCAGGTAGGCGGTGGTCACCCGCTGTTCCACGAGCACGGCCAGGCGCACCGCGTCGGCCGGTTTGCGCACCTCGAAGGGCAGGCGGTAGGTGGGGCCGGGCTCGGCGGGCGTGCCGCCCCGCTGCGTGATGAGCGCGCGGAGCTGGTCGCGCCGCGCCCGGTGGGCGTCGAACCCCGCGGTGGCGCGCCTGAGCAGCGCGCCGCTCGTCCTCCCGCCGATCACCCCGTACGCGTACACGGCGGCGTGCTCGGCGGACAGGGCTCGATCGAGCGCGCCGCCGACCGGCGCCTGGGCGGGCTCGGTCGCGCTTTCAGTCACGCACCCTCCCCAGGGCGACGACGTGGACGGCCTCGCACGCGCCGATGCTCGCCAGGAGCTGGGAGAGCGCGGGGGAGGCCGCGGCCATCTGCGCCGGTCGCGCCGACGCCGCGCGTCGCTCGGCGTCCCTGAGCGCCTCGACGGAGACCGCGGACGGGCTCTGCGACGGGGAGGCGGCGGGCGAGGCCGGCGGCGAGCCCGGGGGGAACGTTCCCGTGCCGCTCTCTGTGGGCAGGAGTGCGCGCAGGGCCTGCAGGTGGGCCGCGTGACGCTGACGGAACGGCTCCAGCGCGGCGGCCCGGCCGGGCAGGGCGGCGACCGCGCGCCCGTAGAGCGACACCAGCCGTTCCTTGTCCGCGATCAGCGAGGTGAGCAGCACGGTCTGCGGATCCGGAGGGGCCGGAGTGGCCGGTTTCCGCGGGGCCGAGGAGCAGCCGGCGGCGGCCAGACCGGCCGCGGCGGCGGAGCCCAGCAAGGCGCGTCTCGTCACCTGTGCCCCGCCGCTGTGTCTCACGACACAGCATCGTACGGCGCGCCGCCCACTGGTCATCGCCCGTGACCATGATGATCGTGCACGTGTCGGATCGCCGCTCGGGTGTGGCGCTGTTTCCACCTCCCGGTGTCGATAGGCTGTTGGCACATCGGGCTAGGCACACGGTCACAGCCACACGGTCATTGGGAGGTCGGCATGGGCAGCGACGCTCGACGCGGCCGCCTGGTTGAGCTGCTCGGCCCGGTGGTCGCCGCCGAGGGGTTCGACCTGGAGGACGTCACGGTCACGCCGGCGGGTCGCCGGCGGCTGGTGCGCGTCGTGGTGGACCGGGACGGCGGCGTGAGCCTGGACGACGTGGCCGACGTGAGCCAGTCCGTCTCCAAGCGGCTGGACGAGGTGGACGTTCTCGGCGGCAGCCCGTACGTCCTCGAGGTCACCTCTCCCGGTGTCGACAGGCCGCTCACCGAGCCGCGCCACTGGCGCCGGGCGCGTGGGCGGCTGGTGAAGGCGGAGCTGCGGGACGGCACCTCCGCGGAGGGCCGCGTGACCGAGGCCGACGAGACCGGTGTGGAGCTGGACGGCGCGCGCCGCATCGCGTACGGCGAGCTGGTGCGCGGCCGGGTGCAGGTCGAGTTCAACCGGCGCGACGCCGGGCTCGACGACGAACTTGATGAGGACCTCGATGTCGACGAAGACATCGACGACGCCGACGACGAGGGCTAGGGGGGAGCCTTGTGGACATTGACATGAGCGTCCTGCGCAGCCTGGAGCGGGAGAAGGACATCTCCTTCGACCTGGTCGTCAAGGCGATCGAGGACGCGTTGCTCATCGCGTACTTCCGCACGGAGGGCGCGGCGCAGAAGGCGCGGGCCGAGCTGGACCGCCAAACAGGCCACGTGATCATCTGGGCCGCCGAGCTGGACGAGAACGGCGAGGTGGTGCGGGAGTACGACGACACCCCGTCCAACTTCAGCCGGATCGCCGCCACCACGGCCAAGCAGGTGATCCTCCAGCAGCTGCGCGACGCCGAGGACGAGGTCAACTTCGGCGAGTTCGCCAGCCGCGAGGGCGAGCTGGTGGCCGGCGTCATCCAGCAGGGCAAGGACCCGCGGGTGGTGCTGGTCGACCTCGGCAAGATCGAGGCGATCCTGCCGCACAACGAGCAGGTCCCGGGCGAGGAGTACGCGCACGGCGAGCGCATCCGCTGCTACGTGGTGCAGGTGAAGAAGGGGCCCAAGGGGCCGTCGGTCACCCTGTCGCGCACGCACCCCAACCTCGTGAAGAAGCTCTTCGCGCTGGAGGTGCCGGAGATCGCCGACGGCACGGTGGAGATCGCGGCCATCGCCCGCGAGGCCGGCCACCGCACCAAGATCGCGGTGAGGTCGCGCAAGCCGGGCGTCAACGCCAAGGGCGCCTGCATCGGCCCGATGGGCTCGCGCGTGCGCAACGTCATGACGGAGCTGCACGGCGAGAAGATCGACATCATCGACTGGTCGGAGGATCCGGCCGAGTTCGTCGGGAATGCCCTGTCGCCCGCGCGTGTTTCCCGTGTCGAGGTGGTCGACGCCGACAGCCGCACCGCGCGTGTGATCGTGCCCGACTACCAGTTGTCCCTGGCGATCGGCAAGGAGGGCCAGAACGCCCGCCTCGCCAACCGCCTGACGGGCTGGCGGATCGACATCCGGCCGGACACCGAGCAGGCACCTGCTGATCCCGCTGATGCGTCGGCGAGGTAAGCTGGAATATGGTTACCAGGCAGCCCCGCTGAGAACATGTGTGGGCTGCCGGGTTCGCACGGTAAAGTCCGAGTTGCTCCGCCTGGTCGCGGTCGAGGGCGTGATCGTCCCCGACCTGCGAGGACGGCTCCCGGGACGTGGTGCCTCGCTGCACCCGTCCCCGCGCTGTCTGGAGCTCGCCGAGCGTCGCCGGGCGTTCTCTCGCGCGTTCCGCGCCGAGGGATCGCTTGACACGTCGCTCTTGCGGGCTCACCTGGAGGGGTTGACTCCGGGGCGGTCCGGGTGAATGGTTACCGCTGGCCCTCGGTATCGGCTCCGGGAGCCAGGGCACGACGAAATTGTCATGTAGGACGCCGAGTTGATGGGCGGAGTCAGATTGCTATGAGCGCCTGATGAGCACGCGGCGATGAGTACGTTCAGGTAGCGACGGTCCGGCGGCACTGCGAGCCTCCCGGGCCGAGTTAGGGAGTGCAGTGGCGAAGGTCCGGGTATACGAGCTCGCCAAGGAGTTCGGCGTCGAGAGCAAGGTCGTCATGGCCAAGCTCACCGAAATGGGCGAGTTCGTGAGGTCGGCGTCCTCGACAATCGAGGCGCCGGTCGTCCGCAAACTGACCGAGGCGTTCAAGGGTGACGCCTCCAAGGGCGGGGGCAAGCCCGCCCGTCCGGCGCAGCCGAAGCCTGCGCCGAGGCCGGCAGACAGCCAGGCCAACGGGGGCGCCCCGCAGGCGCCCGTTTCCCAGTCCACCGGCGCGGTGGCCAAGCCGGGCCCGAAGCCCGGCCCGCGGCCCGCTCCGCGTCCGGTTCCGATGCCTCACCCGCCGGTTGCCCAGCCGGACGCGGCGCGCCCCGAGGCCGCCCGTCCGCAGGCGCCTCGCCCGGAGGGCCCGCGTCCCGCGGCCGCCGGCCCGAGGCCGGGTGGCCCCGGCGCCGGTGCGCCGAAGCCCGGCCCCAGGCCGGCCCCGGCCCCGCGCCCGGGTGGTGGCGCACCCGCCGGTCCCGGCGCGCCCACCGCGGGCGCTCCGCGCCCCGGCGCGCCCAAGCCGGGCCCGCGCGGCCCGCGTCCGGGCAACAACCCGTTCTCTTCGAACGCCAGCGGCATGGGCCAGCGCCCCGCGCGGCCCGGTGGCCGTGACGGCGGTCGTCCCGACCGTGGGGACCGTCCCGAGCGTGGCGACGGCGCCCCCCGCGAGCCGCGTCGTGACGGCGCGCGCGACGGGGGCATGCCGCGTCCGCCGGGCGCGCGTTCCGGCGCTCCGGGCGCCGGCGGCCCGCGTCCCGGACCCGCGGGTCCGCGTCCCGGTCCGGGCATGGGCGGTCCGCGCCCGGGTCCCGGCGCGGGTGGTCCGCGTCCCGGTGGTCCGCGTCCGAACCCGATGATGATGCCGCAGGGCCGTCCGGCCGCGCCGGGCGGCGGTGGCCCGCGTCCCGGCGGCGGCGGTCGTCCCGGTGGTCCCGGCGGCGGTGGCCGTCCGGGTGGCGGCGGCGGTCGTCCCGGTGGGGGCTTCGGCGGTCCGCGTCCCGGCGCCACAGGTGCCGGTCGCCCCGGTGGTCCCGGCGGCGGTCCGGGCGGTGGCGGCGGCGGCTTCGCCGGCCGTCCGGGTGGCGGCGGCGGTCGTGGCCGCGGTGGCGGCACGGCGGGCGCGTTCGGGCGTCCGGGAGGCCGTCCGACCCGTGGCCGCAAGTCCAAGCGCCAGAGGCGCCAGGAGTTCGACAACATGCAGGCCCCGGCGATCGGCGGCGTGCAGGTTCCGCGTGGCGGCGGCATGACCATCCGGCTTCCGCGTGGCGCGTCCCTGTCGGACTTCGCCGACCGGATCGGCGCCAACCCCGCCTCGCTCGTGCAGATCATGCTGCACCTCGGCGAGATGGTGACGGCGACGCAGTCGGTCAACGAGGAGACGCTGCAGCTTCTCGGCGCCGAGCTGGACTACGACGTCCAGGTCGTCAGCCCGGAGGAGGAGGACCGCGAGCTCCTCGAGTCCTTCAAGATCGAGTTTGGTGAGGACGAGGGCGACGAGGCCGACCTCGCGCCGCGCCCGCCGGTCGTGACCGTCATGGGTCACGTCGACCACGGTAAGACGAAGCTGCTCGACGCGATCCGCCACACCAACGTGGTGGCCCGCGAGGCCGGCGGCATCACCCAGCACATCGGCGCCTACCAGGTGGCGACGACGCACGAGGGCGAGCCGCGGAAGATCACCTTCATCGACACCCCAGGTCACGAGGCGTTCACCGCCATGCGTGCCCGTGGTGCGCAGGCCACCGACATCGCGGTGCTGGTGGTCGCGGCCGACGACGGTGTGAAGCCGCAGACGATCGAGGCGCTGAACCACGCCCAGGCGGCGAACGTCCCGGTCGTGGTGGCGGTCAACAAGATCGACAAGGAGGGCGCGGACCCGACCAAGGTGCGGGCCCAGCTCACCGAGTACGGCCTGGTCGCCGAGGAGTTCGGTGGTTCCACGCTGTTCGTGGACATCTCCGCCAAGCAGGGCATCGGCATCGAGAACCTGCTCGAGGCCATCCTGCTGACCGCGGACGCCGAGCTCGACCTGCGGGCCAACCCGGAGATGGACGCCCAGGGCCTCGCGATCGAGGCGCACCTCGACAAGGGCCGCGGCCCGGTGGCGACCGTGCTCGTGCAGCGCGGCACGCTGCGGGTGGGCGACTCGATCGTCTGTGGTGAGGCGTTCGGCCGCGTCCGCGCCATGCTGGACGACAACGGCGAAACGGTCGACGAGGCCGACCCGTCGCGTCCGGTCCTGGTCCTCGGTCTGACGGCCGTCCCGCGCGCCGGCGACAACTTCATCGTCGTCACCGACGACCGCATGGCCCGCCAGATCGCCCAGCAGCGGGCGGCCAGGCAGCGGATCGCCGACATGGCGAGGTCCGGCCGCCGTCGCACTCTCGAGGAGCTGTTCAAGGACCTCGAGAAGGGCCAGGTCGACGAGCTCAAGCTCATCATCAAGGGTGACGTCTCCGGTTCCGTCGAGGCACTGGAGGACGCGCTGCTCAAGATCGACGTCGGCGAGGAGGTGCGCCTGCGGGTGCTCCACCGCGCGGTCGGCGCCATCACCGAGCACGACGTCAACCTGGCGATGGGCGACGACAACGCCGTCATCATCGGCTTCAACGTGCGGCCCGAGGTGCGGGCGCGCGACCTGGCCGAGCGCGAGGGCGTGGACATCCGGTACTACTCGGTCATCTACCAGGCGATCGAGGAGATCGAGGCGGCCCTCAAGGGCATGCTCAAGCCGGAGTTCGAGGAGGTCAGGACCGGCACCGCCGAGATCCGCGAGGTCTTCAAGGTCCCGAAGATCGGCAACGTCGCCGGTTCGATCGTCCGCTCGGGCGTCATCACCCGCAACAGCAAGGCCCGGCTCATCCGCGACGGCGTCGTGGTGGCCGACAACCTCACCGTCTCGTCGCTGCGTCGCTTCAAGGACGACGCGACCGAGGTCCGCGAGGGCTTCGAGTGCGGTATCGGTATCGGCTACAGCGACATCAAGGTCGAGGACGTCATCGAGACGTTCGAGATGCAGGAGAAGCCGCGCGTCTGACGCGCCGTCCCGCCGCCCCCGCCATGCGCGGGGGCGGCGGCCGGACGTCCGTGACGTGGTGACAACCCATGTTCATCGGTGCTCTTACTCTTGACATCCTGCTCGGCGACGTCCGTTCGCTGAAGCAGAAGCGGTCGGTGGTCCGGCCGATCATCGCCGAGATCCAGCGCAAGTACCCCGCCGTCGCCGTCGCCGAGGCGGGCCACCTCGACCTGCACCGGCGCGCCGAGATCGGCGTCGCCGTGATATCGGCGTCCGCGGCCAACTGCGACGAGGTGCTGGACGCCTGCGAACGCCTGGTCGCCTACCACCCCGAGATCGAGTTGCTGTCCGCGCGGCGGCGGCTCTTCAACGACCACGAGGAATAGACGGCCGGGGCCCGCGCGTCAGCCGTACAGATACGAGGGAGCGTGAGCATGGACGCAGCGCGTGCCAGGAAGCTGGCCGATCGCATCCAGCAGGTGGTCGCGGAGATGCTGGAGCGGCGGATCAAGGATCCGCGGTTGGGGTTCGTGACGGTGACCGACGCCAGGGTCACCCCGGACCTGAGCGACGCGACCGTCTACTACACGGTTTTCGGCTCCGAGGCGGAGCGCGCCGACACGGCCGCCGCCCTGGAGAGCGCGAAGGGCATCATCCGGTCCGAGGTCGGCCGGCAGACCGGCCTGCGGCACACCCCCGGCCTCACGTTCGTGCACGACCCGCTCCCCGACAACGCCCGCCACATGGACGACCTGTTCGCGCTGGCCAAGGCCAAGGACGCGGAGATCGCCCGCCAGGCGGAGGGCGCCCAGTTCGCCGGGGACGCCGACCCCTACCGCTTCGAGGAGGACCTCGACGCCGAAGTGGCCGAGGAGGAGGGCGAGGACGAGCCCACCGGCCAGGCGGGGCGCCCCGCCCGGTGACCGCGAACGCAAGCGCCCCCGGCGAGACGGACTGGCGGCGCGCGACAGAACTGATCCGCGCCGCCGACACGCTGGCGCTCGCCTGCCACGTGTCCCCGGACGGGGACGCCCTCGGCTCGATGCTGGGCCTCGGGCTGGCGCTCGCATCCGCAGGGGGGCAGACGGGCAAGAAGGTCGTCGCGTCCTTCGGCGACCGCGTGTTCGCCGTGCCCCGGCTGCTGCGGTTCCTGCCCGGGCAGCACCTGCTGGTGGAGCCCTCGGCCTACCCCGCCGAGCCCGAGCTGATGATCACCTTCGACGCCTCCACGATGGAGCGGCTGGGCCTGCTCGCGCCCCACGCGGGCAAGGCCGGCGAACTCCTCGTGATCGACCATCACGTGTCGAACACCCGCTTCGGGACGGCCCACCTCGTGGATCCCGGGGCGGCCTCGACCACGACGGTCGTCGAGGAGCTCATCAACCGGCTGGGCCTCCCGATCGATCGGGAGGTCGCCACCTGCCTGTACACGGGACTGGTGACCGACACCGGCTCCTTCCGGCACTCCATCACCACGCCGGCCGCGCACGCCATGGCCGGCCGGCTGCTGGCCACGGGGCTGCGCCCGGAGGAGATCGCCAGGGACCTGTGGGACCGCTCGCCGTTCGCGTACCTGCGGGTGCTCGGCACGGCGCTCGGGCGGGCCACTCTGGAGCCGGACGCCGTGGGCGGTCTGGGGCTGGTGTGGACCTACGTGAGCCGCGCCGACCGCGCCGAGCAGGGACTGCCGTACGACGAGGTGGAAGGCATGATCGACGTCGTACGCCGGGTCGACGAGGCGGAGGTCGCGGTCGTGCTCAAGGAGGACGACGAGGGCGGCTGGAACGTCTCGACCCGGTCGAAGGGCGCGGTGGACGTGGCCCGGGCCTGCACCGCGCTCGGCGGCGGCGGTCACCCGCGTGCCGCCGGGTTCTCCTCGGCGCTGTCCGTGGCGGACACGATGGCCGCCCTGCGTCCCCTTCTCGCTCCGGAAGGGAGCCGGTCATGAGCACGGCCAAAGCCAGGAGGACCCCGCCGCCGAGCGGTCTGATCATCGTGGACAAGCCCGCCGACTGGACGTCGCACGACGTCGTCGGCAAGATGCGCGGCGTCGCGGGCACCCGCAAGGTCGGCCACGCGGGCACGCTCGACCCGATGGCCACCGGCGTGCTGGTGATCGGGGTGGAGAAGGCGACCCGCCTCCTCGGGCACCTCGCGCTGACCGAGAAGGTCTACGAGGCGACGATCCGCCTCGGCGTGACGACGAACACCGACGACGCCGAGGGCGAGGTGGTCGCCGCCGCCCCCGCCGGGCACGTGACCGACGAGCAGGTGCGCAAGGGCGTCGCCGCGCTCACCGGCGAGATCATGCAGGTGCCGCCGCAGGTGAGCGCCATCAAGGTCGACGGGCAGCGGGCCTACAAGCGGGCCCGCGCCGGCGAGGAGGTGGCGCTGGCCGCCCGGCCGGTCACGATCCACGCGTTCGAGGTGGGGGAGATCCGGCGGACCCCGGAGACGGTGGACCTGGACGCGGTGATCACCTGCTCCAGCGGCACCTACATCCGGGCGCTGGCCCGCGACCTCGGCGCGTCGCTCGGCGTCGGCGGCCATCTCACCCGGCTGCGCCGCACCCGGGTCGGCCCGTACGGCATCGAGGCGGCGCGCACCATCGAGGACCTCGCCCGGGAGTGTGTGATCATGCCCATGGCCGACGCGGTGGCGGCGGCCTTCCCCCGCAGGGACGTGGGCGAGGACGAGGCGCGGCTGGTCGCGCACGGCGGACGGCTGCGCGCGGCGGGCCTCGGACCGGGCCCGATCGGCGTCTTCGGGCCGGACGGCGCGCTGCTCGCGCTCGCCGAGGAGCGCGGCGGGACGGCCCGGCCTCTGGTGGTCTTCGCCTCCTGACGCCGGGGCTGGTTCCCCGGCACCCCGCGGGGCATGGCAGTCTTGTCTACTGCGCGCTTCCCATGCGGGGCAGGATGCCAGGGCCTGCGGGGCCCCGAGCCGCCGCACCCAGGTGCGGCAAGTGAACACAGAAGCGAGGTCGAGGTGCAGAGCTGGCACGGGCTGGACGAGGTCCCGCAGGGCTGGGGCAGGTCCGTCGTCACGATCGGCGTGTTCGACGGCGTGCATCTCGGTCACCAGCGGATGGTGGCCCGCGCGGTGGACATGGCCCGCGATCTCGGGCTGCCCGCCGTGGCGATCACTTTCGATCCGCACCCCGACGAGGTCGTACGGCCCGGCAGTCACCCGCCGCGGCTCACCACCACCGACCGGCGGGCCGAGTTGCTCTTCGCGCTGGGCGTGGACGCCGTGTGCGTGCTGCCGTTCACACTGGAGTTCTCCCGGATGTCGCCGGACGAGTTCGTCCAGACGGCTCTGGTCGACCGGCTGCACGCGGCGGGGGTCGTGGTGGGGGAGAACTTCCGCTTCGGCCACAAGGCGTCGGGCGACCTGGAGACACTGCGGACGCTGGGGGAGAAATACGACTTCACGGCCGAGGGCGTGCCCCTGGTCAGCGACGGCGAGGCCATCTCCTCCACGGTGATCCGGGAGCGGCTGGCCGTGGGCGACGTCGCGGGCGCGGCCGTGCTGCTGGGCCGCCCCCATCGTGTGGAGGGCGTGGTGGTCCGCGGCCACCAGCGCGGCCGGGCGCTCGGCTTCCCCACCGCCAACGTCGAGTCGCCGCAGCACACCGCCATTCCCGCCGAGGGCGTCTACGCGGGGTGGCTGCAGTGCACCCAGAGCCCCTCGCCGTACGAGGGGGAGCGCTGGCCGGCGGCCATCTCGATCGGGACCAACCCCACGTTCGACGGGGTGGAGCGCACGGTCGAGGCGTACGCGCTGGACCGCGACGACCTGGACCTGTACGGCGCGCACGTGGCCGTGGACTTCGGAAAGCGGCTGCGCGACACGCTCAGGTTCGACTCGATCGAGGCGCTGATCGAGCAGATGCACGACGACGTGGCCCGCGCCCGCGAGTACACCTCCTGAACCTGCTGCGTGGCGCGTCGTGACAGGGTGTGTCCGACGAGCTGGTAGGGTTGTATGTCAGCCATGCTCAGGTGGTGTGAACCACCCGGCTGTCCTGTCACGGCGACTGTAGGCACGCACGGTCGTTCGCGGGATGGGAATCGTTGCGCGTGCCATTTCACCAGAATGGAGAAGCAGTGTCGCTTGACGCCGCTACCACCAAGTCCATCATCAGCGAGTACGGCACCACCGAGGGTGACACCGGGTCGCCGGAGGTCCAGATCGCGCTTCTGAGCAAGCGGATCAGCGACCTCACCGAGCACCTGAAGACGCACAAGCACGACCACCACAGCCGTCGTGGTCTGCTGCTGCTGGTGGGTCGCCGGCGCCGGCTGCTGAAGTACCTGCAGGCCAAGGACATCACCCGCTACCGCTCCCTCATTGAGCGGCTGGGCCTTCGCCGATAAGGTGAGGAAGGAGCGGCGATTCTTCGCCGCTCCTTTTCCATAACGGGCCACAATGGCCTGAGCACGACAACTGAATAGCCGAGACCAAGTGCCCCGCGTCCGCAAGCAAGCCGCAGCGCGATCCCGCGGCGTGAGAGGGCCGGTCCTCGGTAGTGGCCCCCGGTCGGCACGGCGACAGCCGTGCGGACGGACCGGGCGCTTCGATCGAAGACCGGCACTGCACCTGAACGGGGAGCCCGGCAAAAGAGGACGCGGGAGACCGACCCGAAGAGGAGGTCCCCCGTGGAGGGTGTCCACAGCACAGAGGCCGTTATCGACAACGGTCCCTTCGGCACGCGCACGATCAGGTTCGAGACCGGGCGACTGGCCCGGCAGGCGGCGGGCAGCGCCGTCGCGTACCTGGACGACGAGACGATGATCCTGTCCGCGACCACCGCGTCCAAGCATCCCAAGGAGAGCCTGGACTTCTTCCCGCTGACGGTCGACGTCGAGGAGCGGATGTACGCGGCCGGCCGCATTCCCGGCTCGTTCTTCCGGCGGGAGGGCAGGCCGTCCGAGGACGCGATCCTGACCTGCCGTCTCATCGACCGGCCGTTGCGCCCGTCGTTCGTGAAGGGCCTGCGCAACGAGATCCAGATCGTCGCGACGGTCATGGCCCTGCACCCCGAGCACCTGTACGACGTGATCGCGATCAACGCCGCGAGCATGTCCACGCAGCTGGCCGGGCTGCCGTTCTCGGGCCCGATCGGCGGCGTGCGCGTCGCGCTGATCGACGGCCAGTGGGTGGCGTTCCCGACCCACACCGAGCTGGAGCGCGCCACGTTCGACATGGTCGTCGCCGGGCGCGTCCTGGCCGACGGCGATGTCGCGATCATGATGGTCGAGGCCGAGTCGACCCGCGACACGCTGAAGCTGGTCGCCGAGGGCGCGGTCGCCCCGACCGAGGAGGCCGTGGCCCAGGGCCTCGAGGCCGCCAAGCCGTTCATCAAGGTGCTCTGCGAGGCCCAGTCGAAGCTGGCCGAGGTCGCCGCCAAGCCGACCGCCGAGTATCCGATCTTCCTCGACTACCAGGACGACGCCCTGGAGGCCGTGACCGCCGCCGTGAAGAGCGAGCTCGCCTCGGCGCTGACGATCGCGGGCAAGCAGGAGCGCGAGCTGGAGATCGAGCGCGTCAAGATGCTGGCGGCGGAGAAGCTGCTGCCCGACTTCGAGGGCCGCGAGAAGGAGATCGGCGCCGCGTTCCGGTCGCTCACCAAGAAGCTGATGCGCGAGCGCGTCATCAGCGAGGGCGTCCGCATCGACGGCCGCGGCCCGAAGGACATCCGGCAGCTCAACGCCGAGGTCCACGTGGTGCCGCGGGTGCACGGCTCGGCCCTGTTCGAGCGGGGCGAGACGCAGATCCTCGGTATCACGACGCTCAACATGCTGCGCATGGAGCAGATGATCGACACGCTCAATCCCGAGCGGACCAAGCGCTACATGCACAACTACAACTTCCCGCCGTACTCCACGGGCGAGACGGGCCGCGTCGGCTCGCCGAAGCGCCGCGAGATCGGCCACGGCGCGCTGGCCGAGCGGGCGCTGATCCCCGTGCTGCCGTCGCGCGAGGAGTTCCCGTACGCCATCCGGCAGGTGTCGGAGGCGCTCGGGTCGAACGGCTCGACCTCCATGGGGTCGGTCTGCGCCTCCACGATGGCCCTGCTCGACGCGGGCGTCCCGCTCAAGGAGATGGTCGCCGGCATCGCGATGGGCCTCATCGGCGAGGGTGACACCTACGTCACGCTGACCGACATCCTCGGCGCCGAGGACGCCATGGGCGACATGGACTTCAAGGTCGCCGGCACCAAGGACCTGATCACCGCGCTCCAGCTCGACACCAAGCTGGACGGCATCCCGGCCCACGTGCTCGCCGCCGCGCTGAAGCAGGCGAGGGGCGCCCGGCTGGCGATCCTCGACGTGATGCAGGAGGCCATCGACGCCCCGGCGGAGATGAACCCGACCGCGCCGCGCATCATCACGATCAAGGTCCCGGTCGACAAGATCGGCGAGGTCATCGGCCCCAAGGGCAAGATGATCAACCAGATCCAGGACGACACGGGCGCCGAGATCACCATCGAGGACGACGGCACGATCTACATCGGCGCCACCGACGGCCCGTCCGCCGAGGCCGCCCGTACGCTGATCAACGGCATCGCGAACCCGCACATGCCGGAGGTCGGCGAGCGTTACCTGGGCACGGTCGTCAAGATCGCCGCCTTCGGCGCGTTCGTCTCGCTGCTGCCGGGCAAGGACGGCCTGCTGCACGTCTCGCAGATCCGCAAGCTGCACGGCGGCCGCAGGATCGAGAACGTCGAGGACGTCATGAACGTCGGCGAGAAGATCCAGGTGGAGATCGCCGAGATCGACTCGCGTGGCAAGCTCTCGCTGGTCCCGGTCGAGGTCGTCGAGAAGGAGGCCGCGGAGAAGGCCGCCGCGGCCGAGAACGGCGAGGCCGCGCCCGTTTCGGCCGACGAGGCCGCCGCCGCCCCGGCGGAGGAGGAGCAGCCGCGGACTCCGCGCCGCAGCCGCAGCCGCACCCGTGGCGGACGGGACGAGCGCAACTCGTGACGACCGAGACACTGTTCCCGGGCAAGGACGGCGCGGGGGTCATCCGCCGCACCGTCCTCCCCGGCGGCCTGCGGGTCGTTACCGAGACGATGCCGACCGTGCGCAGTGTGGCGGTCGGCCTGTGGGTGGGCATCGGTTCACGCGACGAGGCCCCCGAGCACATGGGGGCCACCCACTTCCTGGAGCACCTGCTCTTCAAGGGCACGCCCACGCGTGACGCCATGGAGATCTCGGCGTCCATCGAGGGCATCGGCGGTGAGATCAACGCGTTCACCGCCAAGGAGTACACCTGCTACTACGCCCGGGTGCTCGACGAGGACCTGCCGCTGGCGATCGACGTGCTCGCCGACGTGGTGACCTCCTCGCTGATCACCGAGGAGGACGTGGAGTCGGAGCGCGGCGTGATCCTGGAGGAGATCGCCATGCACGACGACGATCCCTCCGACGTGGTGCACGAGCAGTTCTCCGCCGAGCTGTACGGCGACACGCCGATCGGCCGCCCGATCCTCGGCAACGAGGAGTCGATCAACGCGCTCACCCGTGACCGCATCCGCGAGTACTACCAGCGGTTCTACGTCCCGCCCCGCACGGTCGTGTCGGTGGCGGGCAACATCGACCACGAGCGGGTGGTCGCGCTGGTCGCGGCGGCGTACGAGCGGGCGGGCGCGCTGGGCGGTTCCGCCGCGCCCGCGCCCCCGCGCATCGGCGGCCCCGGCGTGGACGTCAGGACCGGCGTCCGGGTGCTAGACCGGCCCACCGAGCAGGCCAACCTGGTGCTCGGCATGACCGCCTTCCACCGCAACGACGACCGGCGCTTCGCCCTCGGCGTCCTGAACGCGGCGCTCGGCGGCGGCATGTCGTCGCGCCTGTTCCAGGAGATCCGGGAGAAGCGCGGCCTGGCCTACAGCGCCTACAGCTACACCTCGCAGTACGCCGACACCGGCCAGTTCGGCATCTACGTGGGCTGCCTGCCCTCGAAGGTGGACGACGTGCTGAAGATCTGCCGTGACGAGGTGGCCAGGGTCGTCGCCGAGGGGATCAGCCCCGAGGAGATCGCCCGCGGCAAGGGCCAGATGCGCGGCGGGCTCGTGCTCGGCCTGGAGGACACCGGCTCGCGTATGTCCAGGATCGGCAAGAGCGAGCTCGTGTACGAGCGGCTCATGACGGTCGACGAGGTGCTCGGGCGGATCGAGGCGGTCACCCCCGAGGAGATCGCCGCGGTGGCCGAGGACATCCTCAAACGGCCGCTGACCCTCGCCGTGATCGGGCCCTACTCCGACAAGGACTTCGGCTCCGCCATCGCCTGACCGTGCCGTCGAAGGCCGCGCCGGTGCCCTCCGCACCGGCGCGGCCTTGTCGTTCCCCCCTTACGGCTCTCGCCTGAGGCGGCGCCTCCCGCCGTACGGACTCGGGCGCGTCGGCCCGCTCCTCGCCGCACCGCCTCCCTCCGCCACGTATAGCCTTGGGCGCGTGATTAAGGTCGGTGTTCTGGGCGCCCGCGGGCGCGTGGGTGTGGAAGTGTGCAAGGCCGTCGCGGCGGCCGATGACCTGGAGCTCGTGGCGGAGGTCGACAAGGGCGACCCGCTCGACGCGCTGACCGGCGCCGAGGTGGTGGTGGACTTCACCCATCCCGACGTCGTCATGGACAACCTCGAGTGGTGCGTCTCCCACGGCATCCACACGGTCGTGGGCACCACCGGTTTCGACGCCGGACGGCTGGAGACCGTGCGGGGCTGGCTGGCCGCCAATCCCGGCACGAACGCGCTCATCGCCCCCAACTTCGGCATCGCGGCCGTGCTGATGATGCACTTCGCCGCGCAGGCGGCCAGGCACTTCGAGTCGGTCGAGATCGTCGAACTGCACCACCCGCACAAGGCCGACGCCCCCTCGGGCACCGCGCGCCGTACGGCGGAGCTGGTGGCGCGGGCCCGGCGCGAGGCGGGGCTCGGCCCCTCTCCCGACGCGACCACCACCGCGCTCGACGGCGCCAGGGGCGCGGACGTCGACGGCGTCCACGTGCACGCCGTGCGGCTCGCCGGGCTGATCGCCCACCAGGAGGTCATCCTGGGCGGCGAGGGGGAGACCCTCACGATCCGGCACGACACGATGAACCGGGCGTCGTTCACGCCGGGCGTCCTGCTGGGCGTACGCCGTGTGCAGGAGCTCGACGGCCTCACCGTTGGCCTCGAGCGCCTTCTCGACCTGCAGTAGTCGCGCCCGCCGCCCGGCCTCAACGTCTGCCGCAGGGCCGGGCGGCCTCTCGTCGTTCCGCGGACGACCGGCTCAGCGCCGGCCGATGGCGGGCCCGGTGAGCCGGCGGTGAGGGAACGGTGAGCGGTCGCCGCCAGTGTCGACTCGACGCCGGATCCACCGGGGACCGGCCGCGGAGAGGGAACACGACGATGGGCGAGCTGAGCGGCAAGACGGCGCTGGTGACGGGTGGATCGCGAGGGATCGGGCGTGCGGTCGCGTCGCGGCTGGCCGATGAGGGGGCTCTGGTCTGCGTCCACCACGGCGGCAACGAGGACGCGGCCGAGGAGACCGTGACGCGGATCCGGGGCGCCGGTGGCCGGGCGTTCGCCGTACGGGCCCGGTTCGGCGAGGACGGCGCGGTGGACAGGCTGTTCGAGGGGCTGACCGCCGGGCTGGCGGACTACGGCGCGAACGGCCTGGACATCCTGGTCAACAACGCGGGCATCGGTTCCACCAGCCCTGTCGCGCGGGTCACCGAGGAGGAGTTCGGCAGACTGCTGGCGATCAATGTGAGCGCGCCGTTCTTCGTGATCCAGCGGGCACTGCCGCTGCTGAACGACGGCGGCCGGATCATCAACATGGGCTCGACGGCCAGCCGGTTCGCGGTCACCGTACAGATCGGTTACACCATCAGCAAGGCGGCGCTGGAGTCGATGGCCCCGTCGCTGGCCAACGAGCTGGGCAGGCGCGGTATCACCGTGAACACGGTCGCGCCCGGCGCGGTCCGGACCGACATGACCGCCGGCTACACCTCGATTCCCGAGGTGGTGGCGGGACTGGAGGCGATGGTCGCGCTGGGGCGGCTGGGCGAGCCGGAGGACGTCGCGGACGTGGTCGGGTTCCTGGCGGGTCCACGGGGCCGATGGGTGACCGGGCAGACCGTCGACGTGTCGGGCGGGACCTACCTGGGACCCATCGTGCCCGCATGATCGCCCTGTGATCGTCGCCGTGATCGTCGCTGTGATCACCGGCGGGCCATCGGGGATATCACGGGATAATCGCGGGCATGCGGTTCGGAATCCTCGGCGAGACCCGGGTGTGGCGCGATGACGGGACCGAGGTCCCGCTGGGCGGACCGGCGCGGCGTGGGTTGCTGGCGCTGTTGCTGATCCGTCCCGGTCAGGTCGTGCCGTCCGACCGGCTGACCGGGGAGATCGACCCTGACGGCGCGCTGTCGGCGCACGCGCTGCAGTCGCAGGTGTCCCGGCTGCGCACCGCGCTGGGGCCGGCGGCCGCGATCGAGCGGAGCGGACCGGGATACCGGATCGTGGTCGCGGACGACGACGTGGACGCCTGCCGGTTCGAGCGGCTGGCCGGGCAGGGCCGGATGGCGTTGCGCGACGGCGAGGCGGAACGAGCGGTGACGCTGCTGCGCGAGGCGCTCGACCTGTGGCGCGGGCCCGCGCTGGCCGAGCTCGCCGAGAGCGAGACGGCCCAGGCCGCCGCGACGCGGCTGGATGAGCTGCGGCTGGCGGCGCTGGAAGACCGGATCGAGGGCGAACTGCGGCTCGGCGAGCACCGGGCCGTGGTTCCGGAGCTGCGCGAGCTGGCGGGCCGCCACCCGCTCAGGGAACGGCTGGCCGGGTTGCTGATGCGCGCGCTGTCCGCGGAGGGCGGGCGGGCCGAGGCGCTGGTCGTGTTCGAGGAGACCAGGCGCCACCTGGCGGAGGAACTGGGCGCCGATCCTTCGGCCGAGCTGGTCGCGCTGCACCGGGAGCTGCTCAGCGCCGATCCCTCGCCGTCGCCGGCCGCGCCGCCCGCCCAGCTGACCTCCTTCGTCGGCCGCGACGAGGAGGTGGCCGAGGTCGCCGGCCTGCTTCGGGTGGCCCGGCTGGTCACGTTGCTCGGCCCCGGCGGCGTCGGCAAGACCCGGCTGTCGGTCGAGGTGGCCGGGGCGGCGGCCGACGAGGTGTGCTTCGTGGAGCTGGCCGCGCTGGGTGACGGGGCGGGGCCGGCGCGGGCGGTCCTCGGCGCGCTCGGCCTGCGCGAGCGCGGGCTGCAGGTGGGGGACGGGCCGCAGACGCCGGTCGACCGCCTGATCGCGGCGCTGTCCCACCGGGTGCTCCTGCTCGTGCTGGACAACTGCGAGCACCTGGTCGAGGAGACGGCCGCGCTGGCGGCGCGGCTGCTGGCGGCCTGCCCGCGGCTGCGGGTCCTGGCCACCAGCCGCGAACCGCTGGGAGTCATCGGCGAACACCTCCATCAGGTGCGCCCGCTCGACGCCGACGCGGCGGTGCGGCTGTTCGCCGACCGGGCCCGCGCGGTGCGGCGCGGCTTCGCCGCCGACCCTCAGCGCGTACGGCGGATCTGCGCGGCCCTGGACGACCTGCCGCTGGCCATCGAACTCGCGGCGGCGCGGCTGCGCGCGCTGGACCTGGGCGAACTCGAGGGACGGCTGAACGACCGGCTCGGGGTCGCGGCCCGCGGCAGCCGCACCGCCGACGGCCGGCACCGGACGCTGCGCTCGGTGGTCGCGTGGAGCTGGGACCTGCTCACCGAAGCCGAGCAGCGCGCCGCACGGAGGTTCACCGTCTTCGCCGGGAGCGCGACGGCGGAGTCGGCACGGCAGGTGTGCGGCACGGACGCCGAGACGCTGGAATCACTGGTCGACAAGTCGCTCCTGGAGGTCTCCCACGGCCGTTACCGGATGCTGGAGACGATCCGCGCCTACGGCGCCGAGCGGCTCGACGAAGCCGGCGAAAGCGACTCAGCGCGGCACGCGCACGCCCGGCACGTCCTGGAACTGGTGCGCACCGCCGATCCGCATCTTCGGCGGGCCGGGCAACTGGAATGGCTGCCGATCGTCGTCGCCGAGCACGAGAACCTGCTGGCCGCCGTGCGCTGGGCGGCCGAGGCTCCGGATGTCGCGACGGCTCTGCAACTGCTCGCCTCGGCCTCGACCTACCTGTGGATCCGGGGCGCGTCCGCCACGGCCGCGCCGTACGCGATCAGGCTGCTCGATGCGATCGGCGACACGCCCCCGCCCGGGCTCGGCGAGGAGTACGCGACCACGGTGCTGCTTGCCTCGTCCGACCGCGAGACCTGGCGACGTCATCGGGCGACGGCGGAGAGGGCACTGGCCGCCGCCTGGCCCGGCGACCGAGCGGGCCGCTACCCGGCGGCCCTGCTGCTGTGGATGCTGCGGAACGCCGGCGAAAGCGAGGCGCAGGGCGCGTTCGCGCTTCTGACTGCCCAGCACGGCAGCCCCGAGCCGTGGGCGCGAGCGGTCGCCCGATACGTGTCGGGCTTCGGGGCCCTGGGGGACAGGGACGTCGCACCGGCGGAGCAGGACTTCGGTACGGCCGCCGAGCAGTTCCGCGCCCTCGGCGACCGATGGGGCACCGCACTGGCTCTGGACATGCTCGCCGGGCTGGCGGGCGGACGCGGCGACCACGCGCGGGCGATCGCGCTGACCGACGAGGCCCTCACCCTGACCGGCCGGCTCGGAGCCCAGGAGGACGCCACCGATCTGCTGGTCAACCGGGCCGACTACCTCGCCGCCGCCGGCGACGCGGAGGCGGCCCGCGCCGACTACGTGAAAGCCGCCGATCTGGCCCGCCGCGCCGGCAGCACCACCTGCCTGGGGGCGGCCCTGCGCGGCCTCGGCGACGTCGCCCTGCGGGAGGGCGACCTGGACGAGGCGGAACGGCTGTACGCCGAGGCCGCGCAACGGCTGGATCCGCACTGGATCAGAAGCCTCGGCAACCGGGTGCGCACGCTCGCCGGGCTGGGCCGCGTCGCCGAAGCACGCGACGACCACGCCACGGCCCTGGCTCGCTACCGGGAGGCCGCCGAGGCCGCGGCGGCAGGCGGCTCGACCCCCGACGCACTGCGTCTGCTGGGGCTTCCCGATGCCCTTTCCGACGCCCTCGCGGAGGCGGTGAGCCGGCGGTGAGCTTCCGGTGAGCCCTCACCGGCAGGCTCTCGGCCATGGACAACGCAACGAACACCGCGATGAACAACCGGACCGTGCTGATCTCGGGCGCCTCCGTCGCGGGCCCCGCCCTCGCCTACTGGCTCCACCGCCACGGCTTCACCCCCACCATCGTGGAGCGCGCCCCCGCGCTGCGCGACGGCGGCTACGCCGTCGACTTCCGGGGTGAGGCGCACCTGTCGATCCTGCGCCGGATGGGCATCCTGGACGACATCGAACGCGCCCGCACCGGCATGGGCTCCATGTCGTACGTCAACAGCGCAGGCAAGCCGCTGGCCAGGATGCCCGCCGATCTGTTCGCCGGGGACGTCGAGATCCTCCGCGGCGACCTGGCCCGTATCCTCTACGACGCCACCAAGGAGCACACCGAGTATGTCTTCGGCGACTCCGTCACCTCGCTCACCGAGGACGCCCACGGGGTGACCGTCACTTTCGAACGCGGGTCGCCGCGCCGGTTCGACCTGGTCGTCGGCGCCGACGGCCTGCACTCCGCCACCCGCCGCCTGGCCTTCGGACCGGAGGAGGACTACGTCAGGCACCTGGGCGTCTACTGCGCGATCTTCACCACCGCCAACCACCTCGGCCTCGACCACACCGGCCACGCCTACCGCACGGCCAACAGGCTGGTGGCGATGTACAGCGCGCGCCACAACACCGAGGCCAAGGCCGTCTTCTATTTCGGCTCGCCGATCCTTGACCTTGACCGCCGCGACGTGGCCCGGCAGCAGGCCGTCCTCGCCGAGCACTTCGCCGGCAACGGCTGGCAGAGCGATCGGCTGCTGCGGGACATGCGCGTCGCGCCGGACTTCTACTTCGACTCGGTCGGCCAGGTCCGCATGGACTCCTGGTCCCGAGGGCGGGTGGCCCTGGTCGGCGACGCCGCCTACTGCCCGTCCTCCCTGTCCGGCATGGGGACCGGCCTCGCGCTGGTCGGCGCGTACGTCCTGGCGGGCGAACTGGCCGCCGCGCACGGCGACCACCGCGTCGCGTTCGCCGCCTACGAGCGGGAGATGCGCGCGTACGCGGAGGGCTGCCAGAAGATGGGCGACGGCGTGGCCAAGCTCATGGTCCCCGGCAGCCGCTTCCTGGCCTCGGTCCTCAACCGCTACTACAAGGTCATGCCCTATCTGCCGGGAAAGAACATGGCCACCAAGATCGCCCGCAAGACCGCCGAGAACATCACCCTCCGCGACTACACGGTGAACAACGCCCGCTCACGGTAGGACGGGCGCCGGTCAGAACAGGGCCAGGCCGAGGGTGAACAGGGCGCCGAAGACCAGTTGCAGGCGGCCGGTCTGCTGGAGCGTCGCGATGAGCGCGGGGCCGGTCGCCCCCGCGCGGACCGTCCTGATCGGGGCCACCACGAGGGGGAGCGCCAGCACCGTCAACGCGGCGAAGGGCCGCACCGGCACCAGGGCGAGCGCGAACACGAAGGGCAGCACCAGGGTCGCCGAGTAGGCCAGGCGCGTGCGGCTGTCACCCAGCACCACGGCCAGCGTGCGCTTGCCGGAGGGGCCGTCGGTCACGATGTCGCGGAGGTTGTTGACCATGAGGAGCGCGCAGGCGAGCAGCCCCACGGGCACGGCTGCGGCCAGCGAGAGCCAGGTCAGCCGCTCCACCTGGACGTACGTCGTCCCGGCGACGGCCACGATGCCGAAGAACACGAAGACCGAGATCTCCCCGAGCGCGCGGTAGCCGTACGGGCGGGAGCCTCCGGTGTAGAACCAGGCGGCCAAGATCGAGGCGAGGCCGACGAGCAGCAGCCACCAGGCGCGGGTGGCCACGACCAGGACGAGCCCGGCGACCGCGGCGGCGAGGAAGCAGCCGAGAGCGGCGGCGAGCACCTGTTTGGGGGCCGCGACGCCCGAGCCGACCAGCCGCAGGGGCCCCACGCGGTCCTTGTCGGTGCCCTTCACGCCGTCGCTGTAGTCGTTGGCGTAGTTGACCCCGATCTGCAGCGCCAGCGCGACGAACAGCGCGAGCAGGGCGCGCCACCAGACGGCGCCGTCCTCCGCGACGGCGGCTCCGGTGCCGACGGCGACCGGGACGACGGCGGCGGGCAGCGTACGGGGGCGTGCGCCCGCTAACCATTGAGCTGGGGTGGCCACGTGACTCCCTTTTCCTACCTGTGCGTAGCCGGTGAAGGCGTACCTAGTTTGGCCAATCCCCCGTCATGTCGTGACAGCGGGGTTGGCGGAGGCGACGCCGCCGGGGGCGGAAGCCGTACGAACGGGCGGAAAGGGAGGTCACTCAGCTGATGTCGGTGGTGAGGCGGATCATCCTGATCGGGCGGCCCATGTCGAGGACGCGCTCGGCCTCGTCCTCGCCCCAGCCGGCCGACTCCAGGAAGCCGAGCATCGGGTGGTTGTCGGCGAAGACCCAGGTGACGACCGTGTTGTAGCCGTCCTCGCGCAGGTGGTCGACGGTGGCGTTGAGCAGCCTGCTGCCGTGTCCGCGCCTGATGTGGTTGGGATCGACGAGCAACGTCATCAACTCGGCCGTCGTGGCCGGGTGCAGGTCGGGGTCCTCGGCGGGTCCGTGCGACGCCAGCCCCACGACCCGGTCGGAGGCACGCTGCGCGGCGGTCGCCAGGATGCCGCCGGGGCCGAGCGCGGTGAACGCGTCGGTGTCGGGCACCACCCGCTCGACGGCGACGAGCAGACGGTGACGGGGCGTGGGCGGCGAGAGGATCGCCTCCTCCCACTGGCGGCGCCACATCTTCTCCGCCGCCGGCCCCGTCATCTGCTCCAACGGGATCGGTGGCAGGAAGTCGCGATAAACCGCCTTCCACGCCCGGATCTGGGTGCTGGTCACCGCGTCGACGTCCTCGAGGCGGGCAGCTCTAACACCCATTCGGCGGGCTCCTTTCTTAGCCTGTAACACCGTACTGGTCAGGAGGGCCTCGGCGTACCTTCCGCCTGGCGTCGTGCCCGATATGCCCGGGTTTTTGTGCGGTTTCCGCAGACGCGCATGGAGCACCAGGAGCGAGACCGATTTTTCGAGGAGTCGATGAACGCCCATTGACAGGTGCTCTCGGCGCAGACCTTCAGCCGTGCCCAGGTGCCGTCGGCGTGGGCGGCCGGGATCAGCGCCGCCAGCCGTGCGAGCCCGCCCGCCACTCCGGACCCCACGGGCTCGAGCGCCGGCGTCCCCGCCGAGAGCGTCACGCGAACCGGCAGCCCCGCCAGCGCCGCGTCCAGCCCCTCGGGAACCTCGTACGGACCCCCGTCGTGGTTGCCGCGCAGCGCGGCCCGCAGTCCTTCGCGCAGTTGGGTCGCCGTCGCGAGGTCCTCGTCGGCGGCGCGGTCGTCGTCGCCGATCAGCCCCCGTTCGCGCAGCCAGACGGACAGCTCGGCCGGCGAGGCCAGCTCGTCGGCGTCTCCCTCGACGTCGTAGGTGTTCACGAAGTCGCGGAGCAGCTCCGCCGGGCCCGTCATGATCGATCACCCCTCGTGACCACTGTACGACAGTCGGAGGTCGCGAAATACCAACACCAGCGCAAGCGTTTCACTGGTGTTGGCTATTCCGAGGAGGACGTCATGCGTGTCAGCTACCTGGCCTATCTGGCATCGCAGAACAAGGAGCGCCGCGACCGCCTGTCGGAGGGGCGCCGGCGGGAGGGCGAGCCGATGACCCGAGGGTCTAGAGCCCGAGCCGCCGCACCGCGGTCCGCCAGTTCTTGGCGATAGCCTGCTGCGCCTTGGCGAGGGGCACCTCGCCGTGGCACACGGCCCTCCAGAGCGTGAGCTCGGCCGCGTCCTTGTCGGCCGGGGTCTTCCCCTTGCCCGCCAGAACCGGCTGGGGCCACAGGTTCTTCACGCTCTTGGGGGACCCGCCGAGGGACAGCGGGATGAGGTGGTCCTCCTTGTAGTGCGACGGCTTCCTGTCCGCGTAGCCGTACTGGGCGATCTGCGTGACGCGCAGCGCGTTGGCGTAGCTCGCCGGAGGCGCGACCTTCCTGCTGTAGCCGGGCGTGCAGATCGTGGACTTGATCGTCTCCTGGGTGACGCGGGGGTCACGCGTCCCCGGCTGGCACTTCGGGTCCGGCAGCGGCAGGTACCTCTGGGAGCACTTCGCCCCCGCCGGCTTCGTGGTCGGTGTGGGCTTCGGGGTCGGCTTCGGCGTCGCGCCGCCGGAGGAGCCGGCCGGCTTCCACCGCCAGTAGGAGCCGTCCTGCACGCACCGGTAGGAGTCGCCGTCCTGCGAGGTCCCGTTCCTGCCGTGGGCCGTCGCCGGGCAGAACGCGCCGGGAGTGACGCATTCCCAGTGGTCCCCGACCTGGCGGTAGCAGCCCGCCGAGGCGGAGGAGGTCCCGGTGGGGGCGGCCTCGGCGGCGAACGGGACGACGAGCAGGCCGGCTGACGCGAGCACGGCGCATAACGCGATCAACAGAGAGCGGACGCGCACGGTGTCTCCTCTGTATGGGGGTTGAAGGGCGACAGAGGAAAGACGATCCAGCCGGGGCGTAGGTTCACCTCTGGGGCTCATGTGGCTGGAGGGACAGGACCGGGGCGAGGCGCCGGATGCCCTCTTCCAGCTCCGGCAGGCCGGTCGCGGCCGTGTGGGTCAGCCGCAGCCGCGGTCCCGGGGGCTCGGCCGGGTAGTAGATGCGCCCCGGGCTCACCAGCACGCCCTGTGCCTGCGCCGCCTCGACCACCTTCGCCTCGTCGGTGCCGGGCGGCAGCCGTACCCAGACGTGCAGGCCGCCGGACGGCGCCAGGTGCACCTCGGCGGCGGGCGCGTGGCGGGCGAGTCCGGCCAGCATCGTGGCCTGCCGTACGACGAGCTCCTGCCGGACGGCGCCGAGGTGGCGCCGCCAGGCGGTGGAGCCGACGAACTCGACGGCCGTCTCCTGCAGCGGCCGGGCGACGAAGAACGACTCCACCACCTGGCAGGCCCGCAGCCGGTGCGCGGCAGGGCCCCGCGCGGTGAGGCCCGCCACCCGCAGGCTGGGCGAGGTGATCTTGCTCAGCGACAGGATGTGGACCACCGTGCCGTGGGCGTCCATGGTCACCATGGGCGGCGGGACCGGCCCTGTGGTCAGATATCGCGCGTAGTCGTCCTCGATCACGAACGCTCCCGCCGCCCGGGCCACGGCGAGCACCTGCTCCCTGCGCTCGCGGCTCAGCGTCGCCCCCGTGGGGTTGTGCAGCGTCGGCTGGCAGTAGAACACCCGCGCCCCCGTCATCGCGAACGCCTCCGCCAGCAGGTCGGGCCGCACGCCGTCCCGGTCGAGCGGCACCGCGCTCGCCCGCAGCCCGGCCGCCCTGGCCGCCGCCAGCGCGCCCGGGTAGGTGGGGGTCTCGACGAGGATCGGCGAACCGGGAGCCGCAAGCGCGCGGAACGCGAGGGTGAGCGCCGACTGCCCGCCGCTCACGACGAGAACGTCGTTGTGCGTCACCGCTCCGCCGACCTCGGTGGCGAACCACCGGCGCAGCTCCGGCAGGCCGTTCAGCGGGGGCATGCTCCACGCCTCCGGCCGGCGTACGGCTCGCGCGGTCGCCGCGGCCAGCGCCTTCACGGGGCGCAGCTCGGGGTTGAGGTAGCCGCCCGTGAGCGGCACGACGCCGTCGGGGGGCTGGGCCAGCAGGCTCGCCGTCGCCGAGTCGTCCACCACCCGGTCGCCCAGGGCCACGGTCTGCCACGACAGGTCGGGCGCCTCCGCGACCGGCCGCCGGGCCGGGGCCACGAACACGCCCGCGCCGGGCCGGGTGACGACCCGTCCCTCCGCCGCGAGCTGCGCGATCGCCCGCGAGACCGTCACCGGGCCCACCCCGTGGCGGCGCATGATCTCCCTGCTGGACGGCAGCCGTTCGCCCGGCCGCGACCGGTCCGTCTCCTCCCGGAGTCTCGCGGCGAGACGGACGATACTGCTATCGTCATACATGAAAGCTGACGATAGCGCTATCGACGTCCTTCCGATAGCGGACGCCCCCGCCGCGCAGATCCCTCGCCGCCTGGCATGGCGGGGCAGCTTCCTGGCGGGCGCGGGCGTGGTGTCGTTCTCGGGGTCGTTTCCCGGGACCGTGTTCGCGATGCGGGGGTTCGATCCGTATCTCGTCGCGATCGGGCGCGCGGCCCTCGCGGCGCTCGCCGCGGTGATCTGCCTGAAGGCCGCGGGTGCGCCGCTCCTGCCGCCCCGCGCCCACCTGAGGTCGTACGCGATGATCGCGCTGGGTGTGGTCCTCGGCTTTCCGCTGTTCAGCGGCCTGGCCCTGGACGGCGGCGCGAGCACGGCCCACTCCGCCGTCGTCATCGGCCTGCTCCCGGCCGCCACGGCCGCGTTCGCCGTGCTGCGGGCGGGGGAGCGGCCGAGACCCCTGTTCTGGGCGGCCTGCGCGGCGGGCGCGCTGTCGATCACCGTGTTCACCCTGACCCGGGGGACCGGCCGCTTCGCCGGGGCGGACGTGCTGCTCGTGCTCGCCCTGCTGTCGGCCGCCGTGGGCTACACCGAGGGCGGGCGTCTCGCGCGGGAGACCCCCGGCTGGCGCGTCATCTCCTACGCCCTGGTGCTCTCGGCCCCGCTCACCGTGCCCGTGACGGCGGTGCTGGCGGTCACCACGCCCATGGAGCCCTCGGCCGAGTCGCTGGCCGGCCTCGCGTACGTCGGGCTGGTGTCGATGTTCCTCGGGTTCATCCCGTGGTATGCCGGGCTCGCGATGGGCGGGATCGCCCGTGCCGGGCAGATCCAGCTCGCGCAGCCGCTGCTCACGCTGGTGTGGGCCCGGCTGCTGCTGGACGAGGAGATCGGCGCCGCGACGATCGCGGCGGCCCTGGCCGTGCTCGTGTGCGTGGCGGTCACACAAGGCAGCCGGAGGGCCGCATGACACAGGCCAGCCGCCGGCGGCGCGGTGTGGGCACTTGATTGGTGTGACGGCACGGCGCAGGATGAGGCTGACGCTGTTACAAGGTGAGGCGGGTCACAAGCACGCGGGATGGTGAGGCGATGTCGGACGTCGTGGTTCCTGAGGGTGGTTTCTGGCCGGCGCCCGAGATCCCGCAACCCAACATCTACCCGATGGAGTGGCGGGTGGAGACCGAGAAGCTCGCGGCGATCTACGAGAAGTCCAAGCGCATGGTCTGGAACCCCGCCGACCTGCCGTGGGACATGCTCGACCCCCGGGAGTTCACCCCGGAGCAGCGGCTGGGGATCATGTACTGGTTCTCCGTGCTCGCCAACTTCGACGCCTCGGGCCCGGCCGTCTTCGCCCGCGCCACGATCCAGGCGTTCGAGAAGCACGAGGAGGATCCCGTACGCAAGTGCTTCTTCTCGATCACCCGTGACGAGATGAACCACGAGGAGTGCTGCCAGCGCGCGATCGCCCGGCTGTGGCCCGGCGGCCCGCTCGACTGGCAGCCCTCGACCGATCTGGAGCGGGCGGCGCACAACAACATCGGCTGGCTCTACCACAACGGCGGGCGCTACTGGAACGGCTACAACGCGGCCGTGGGCAAGTACTCGCTCGCCGTGCTGTTCACGAGCTTCATGATGGGGGAGATGGCGGCCTCGACGCTGTTCCGGGGGATGGCCTCCGGCACCGAGCACCCCCTGTTCTCGGACATGTTCCACAAGATCGGCCGGGACGAGTCGCGGCACCTCCAGATCTGCATGACGATCCTGGACAACGAGTGGCCCGGGCTCACCGACGACGTACGCGGCCTGATCACGCGGCAGCTGCGCGCCGGATTCGTGTTCCTGTCGATGATCCTCTGGGAGCCGCCTGAGGGCTTCTGGGAGCTCCCGCCGTACTTCCTGCACAACCATCGCGTGCTGATGGACCACGCGCGGGAGGGCGGCCTCGGCGTGCTGTCGTACGAGGAGCAGGCCGACAACTGGCGGCTGGCGATGGCCCGCGTACGCGCGATCGTCGAGCGGTGGGGGATCGAGTTCCCCGCGATCCCCGAGCTCGACATCGACGGCGTGGACGTCGACGTGATCGATCCGGAGGACATCATCCCGGTGTTCTGACCCTACCGGACGGCCTCCTACCGGATGGCGGAGCGCAGGGCCGCGATCAGCGCGACGAGGGCGGGATGACCGCCCGCGCCCCGGCGGAAGGCGACGCGGGTGCGGCGGCGCATGGACAGCGCGCTCAGCGTGACGCCTTCGGGCGGGTCGGCGGCTCCCAGCTCCGGCACGAGCGCGACGCCCTGCCCGACGGCGACCATCGCCAGGACCGTGGCGAAGTCGTCGATGTGGTGGCGTACGCGAGGGGAGAAACCGGCCGCCTGGCAGGCGCGCACGGTCATCGCGTGGCAGAGCGTGCCCGGAGTCGATGCGATCCACGGCGCGTCGCGGCAGGTGAGGAGCGTGGCCGCGTCACTCTCCCCACTGACGGGGCGGATGGTGGCCAGATACATGGGTTCGTCGAGGAGGGGGACGGCGTCCAGGGCGAGGTCGGGCTCGGCCGGGACGAAGTCGTACTCGTGGACCAGGGCCACGTCGAGCTCGCCGGCGCGCAGGCGCGGCGCGACCTCGGCCGGGTCGACCTCGTCCACCATCGGATCCAGGCCCGGGTGACTGCGGGCGAGCGCCGCCAGGGCCGAGGGGAGGATCGCGCGGGTCGCGGTGGGAAAGGCGCCGATCCGCACGGTCCCGGACAGGCTGGTTCCGGACAGGTCGGCCCTGGCCGCGGCGAGCTCCGCCGCCGCCTGCTCCAGCCGTTCGAGCACGGCCTCCGCGTGCCGCACCAGCGCCACCCCGGCGGGGGTGAGCGCGACCCGGCGTCCGGTGCGCTCCAGCAGGGCGACCCCCGCTTCGCGCTCCAGCGCGGCGAGCTGCTGGGAGACGGCCGAGGGAGTGAACGTCAGCGCCTCGGCCACCGCCGCGATCGTGCCCCGGTAGGCGAGCTCACGGAGCAGGCGAAGCCTGCGGACATCGAGCATCAGTTCAGCTTAACGGTTTCGACAGAAAGGCGAACTGGACCTACATACTTGCTCGCCGGAAGGATCGCGGTATGACTCTTTCCGGCATCCATGTCCCGCTGATCACCCCGTTCGCCGAGGACGGCGAGATCGCGTTCGAGGCGCTCGAGGACCTGGCGCGGAGCGTGCTCGACGACGGCGCGTCCGGGCTCGTCGCGCTCGGCACCACCGCGGAGGTCGCCACGCTGGCCGAGGAGGAACGGCGCGCGGTGATCGAGATCTGCGGCCGCGTCTGCCGCGAGCGGGGCGCCATGCTCACCGTCGGCGCGGGGTCGGCCGACACGCGGAGCACGGCCGAGGCGCTGCGCGCCCTCAAGGGGGAGGCGGACGCGGCGCTGGTGACGGTTCCCGCGTTCGTCCGCCCGTCCGAGGCCGGCGTGCTCGCCCACTTCACCGCGCTGGCCGAGCAGACCCCGGTGCCGCTGGTCGTCTACAACATCCCCTACCGGACCGGGCAGACGGTGGGCGCGGCCACGCTGCGGCGGCTGGGCGAGCTGCCCATGGTGGCCGGGGTCAAGCACGCGGTCGGCGGCGTCGACCTCGACACGGTCGCCCTGCTCGCCGACCTGCCGGAGGACTTCGCGGTGCTCGCCGGGGACGACCCGTTCCTGTCCGCGCTGCTCGCCCTGGGCGCCTGCGGCGGCATCCTCGCCTCCGCCCACCTGCGCACCGGCGAGTTCGCCGAGCTCGTCCAGGCCTGGCGGGCCGCAGACGTCGAGCACGCCCGCGCCCTCGGACACCGGCTGTCGCTCATGTCGGCGGCCATGTTCGCCGAGCCCAACCCGACCGTGCTGAAGGGGGTCCTGCACGCGCAGGGCCGCATTCCCACCGCCGCCGTACGGCTCCCGCTCGTCCCGGCGGGTCAGGCGTCGATCGAGGCGGCCCTGCGGACACTGTGACCTTTGGAGATAATCCGCAAGCGGACGAGTTGGTAGCCTGGGTGCATGACCGCCATGGCGCCCTCGCGAAACGAGCCCGATCTGTCCTTCCTGCTCGACCACACCAGCCACGTGCTGCGTACGCAGATGGCGGCGGCCCTCGCCGAGATCGGCCTGACGGCGCGCATGCACTGCGTGCTCGTCCACGCGCTGCAGGAGGAGCGCACGCAGATCCAGCTCGCCGAGCTGGGCGACATGGACAAGACCACGATGGTGGTCACCCTCGACGCGCTGGAGAAGGCCGGCCTCGCCGAGCGCCGGCCGTCCAGCACCGACCGGCGCGCCCGGATCGTCGCGGTCACCGAGAAGGGCGCGCAGGTGGCGAAGCGGAGCCAGGAGATCGTCGACGGGGTCCACCGGGCCGCCCTCGGGTCGCTGCCCGAGGAGGAGGCGGAGGTGCTCGTACGCGCGCTCAACCGGCTGGTCACCGGGCATCTGGCCACCGCGGTGGAGGTGCCGCAGCCGGTCAGGCGGGCGCGCCACCGGGGATAATTAATCCGTTAGGGATCGTCTACAACAAAACTATCTGCTACGGTTTTTCCTGTTCCTCATGAACAGGAGGCGACCCCATGTCGCGTATATCCCGATCGCGCTGGCTCGTGCTGGGTGTGCTGTCCGCCACGATGCTGATGACGGTGCTCGACGGCAGCATCGTGACCGTGGCCATGCCCGCCATCCAGCGGGATCTCGGCTTCGCGCCCGCCGATCTGAGCTGGACCGTGAACGCCTACCTCATCGCGTACGGCGGGTTGCTCCTGCTGGCCGGCCGGCTGGGCGACCTGATCGGCCGCCGGACCATGTTCCTGGCGGGCAACGCCGTCTTCGCCGCCGCCTCGCTGCTCGCCGGAGCCGCCACCGGACCGGGGACGCTGATCGGCGCCCGGTTCCTCCAAGGGGTCGGCAGCGCCATGGCCTCGGCGGTCGTGCTCGGCATCCTGGTGACGACCTTCACGGACGCGGGGGAGCGGGCGAAGGCGATCGGCGTCTTCAGCTTCACCGGCGCCGCAGGGGCGTCGCTGGGCCAGGTGCTCGGCGGGGTCCTCACCGACACGCTGGGCTGGAACTACATCTTCTTCATCAACGTGCCGATCGGCGTGGTCACGATCGCGCTGGCCGTCCGGGCGCTGCCCGCCGAGCGGGGGCTCGGCCTGTCGGCGGGCGCGGACGCCTTGGGCGCCCTACTGGTCACGGCCGGACTCATGCTGGGCATCTACGCCGTGGTCCAGATCGAGCGGTATGGCCTGCGCTCCCTGTGGTTCGGCGCGGTGTCGCTCGTGCTGCTGGCCGCGTTCCTCGTCCGGCAGGCGACCGCCCGCACCCCGCTCATGCCGCTGCGGATCCTCCGCTCGCGCGCCGTCGCCGGAGCCAACCTGGTGCAGGTCCTGACGCTGGGCGCGATGTTCGCCTTCCAGGTCGTCGTGGCGCTGTTCATGCAGCAGGTGCTCCGGTATGGCGCGCTCGACACCGGCCTGGCCATGCTCCCCGCGGCGCTGGCCATCGCGGGGGTGTCGCTGTTCGTGTCCCCGCGGCTGAGCACCCGCTTCGGCGCGCGTGCCGTGCTGCTGGGCGGCCTGGTGCTCCTGATCGGCGCGATGGCCTGGCTCACCCGCGTCCCTGCCGACGCCCGCTACGTGACCGATCTGCTCCCCGTGATGGTGCTCGTCATGGGCGGCGGCCTGGTGCTTCCCGCGCTGACCGCGCTCGGCATGTCCGACGCCCGTTCCGACGACGCGGGCCTGGTCTCGGGGTTCTTCAACACGACCCAGCAGGTCGGCATGGCCGCCGGTGTCGCGCTGCTGTCCACGCTCGCCGCCTCCCGTACGGAGGGGCTGCTGGCCGGGGGCGCGAGCGAGGCGGTCGCGCTGACCGGTGGCTACCGGCTGGCCTTCACGGTCTCCCTCGCCCTGCTGGTCAGCGCCCTCGTCGCCGCGTACGTCGTCCTGCGCCGGCCCCGGGCGGAGGTGGAGCAGGCGGCCGCGCTCCAGCCCGAGCGAGTGTGAGTGCCCCGCACCCCGGTGCCCTGTGACTCCAACGAAACGGCCCCCGGCTGTCACCGGCCGGGGGCCGGGCGGCGTCCTCTCCGGTGCGACCAGTGTTCACGGAGGCGGTTGATGCGCGTTCCCTCGCAGGCCATGCGCGCACCTGCGGTGCGGGTGACGACCCGCGCCCGCCTCCCGCACCGGCTTGCCCGGCCGGTGAGTGACGGTGACCGCGCCCCCGCGCGACCGGCTTCCGCACGGCGACGCGTTCGTCGCCGGTCCGTCCCCCCGACTACGGAGCCATGGTGGATTCCCAGACCCTTCTCGTCCTCGCCGGAGCCTTCTTCGGCATCTGGCTCGTCTCCGACTACGTACGCAACTATCTGTCCAAATGCCCCAAGTGCAAGGGGAGCGGCACGCTCAAGGCCACCTGGTGGTCCGGGCGATACCGGCCCTGCCCGCGCTGCGGTCGCAAAGGAGAGGTCCCGCACGCCTTCGGCCCCAAGAGCTGAGCAGGGGGCCGAGCGCACGGGAAACACTGCTTTCCGGATGATCTGTTGTCAGGCTGCTCCTGACGGGTATATCCTCAGGGCGCTGTCAGGAACGGCCTGACACAGGCATCCCCTCCGGAGGCGACATGCCGGCTCCTTCTCTGGCGGAACAGGACATCCGCTGCTCGTTCTGCTCGAAGTCCAAGACCGAGGTGGCCAAGGTGATCGCCGGCCCCGGCGTCTACATCTGCAACCAGTGTGTCGGGCTCTGCGCCGAGATCCTGGCGGCGGAGTCCGCCGGGACTCCGGAGATCTCCTACACCGAGAGCATGACCGTCGAGCAGATCCTGGAGCTCCTTCCGCGCGTCGCCGAGGTGGGCGCGCAGGTCGAGGACAGCCTGCGGGTCTGGGTGCAGCGGGCGCGCGACCGCGGCGCCACCTGGGCCAGGATCGGCGCCGCGCTCGGCATGACCCGGCAGTCCGCCTGGGAGAGGTTCTCCGGCGAGGAGTGACGGGGGCCGATGGCTCCTCCCCCCGCGGCCGTGAGGGACCGAGGTCAGGTGCACTTGACGCCGTTGACGCTGAAGAACGCCGGCGCCGGATTCGTTCCGGTGTTCGTGCCGGTGAAGCCGATGTACAGGGTCTGCCCGGGAGCGAGGTCCCTGTTCCACTCGTAGCCCTGGGCGTCCACGTTGCTCCCGCTCTGGGTCCACTGGGCCGACCAGCCGGAGGTCACGTGCTGGCCGCCGGAGGGGAAGACGAACGGCAGGTGCCAGCCGGGGATGATTCGCGAACCGGTGTTGGTGACCGCGATGGAGGTGCTCATGCCGCCCTGCCAGGACGTGGAGGTGTAGTTCACGTGACAGGAGGGCGGGATGGGCGCCGTCGACGGGGACGGCGAGGCGGGCAGCACGTCGTTGTAGACCGTCACCGTGACCGGCTCCGACAGGGGGCCCGGGACGCCCTTGGTGTCGACGGCCCTCACGTAGAGGGTGTGCGTCTCGGATGCGACCCCGTACGGAGGGAACGGCAGGGTGACGGTCCCTTCGGTGGCCAGAGGGAACTGGAAGGTGGCCCGCAGCTTGAGCAGGCCGCCGGCCTCCTCCATGACCTCGTAACAGGCGATGCCGTCCGGGTCGGCCGCGGGTGCCCAGCGCAGCTCGGCGGTGTTCATCAAGACGCTCACGACCTCGGGCGTGCCAGGGGCGGTGGGAGCGTCACCGGATCGGGTCGGGCCGGTCATGCACGGCGTCGCGGCCGGAACCGGCGTCGGAACCGGTGTGGGATCCGTCGCGGCACGGCCCAGGCCGGGGAACACGAAGGCGGTCAGGGCCGCCAGCACCACTGCCCCCGCGCCCAGCAGTTCCTTTCGCACGCGCATCCCCCTCGCGCCGCCTGGTCGTGTCTACGCGAGGATCTTTCGCGGCCGGGGGGTCGTCAACGCTGCGCCTTCATCCGGCCGGCGGTGCCGCTGGTAAGGGCGACAGGACGATGAAACTTTCGTCCGTCATTCCAGGCCCGGGACTGTCGGTGCGGCCTGCCACCATGGCCCGTGTGACGACGACCGACCTTTTGGCCCCGTTCCAGTGGCTCAACGTGCCCGAGGACGAGGGCGGCGGCCCGCTGGGTGTGATCTTCAGCGTGGCCTTCTTCCGCGGGCTCGACCCGGCGGAGGTGGTGCGCCGCTTCAGCCGCGGCGAGGACTCCGGCCAGGAGTCGGACTTCGCCGGGCTCGGCGACAAGAGGCCGCGTGGGACGCCGCCTGGGAGGACGACTACCCCACCGCCGTGCCGAGGGGCTTCGCCCTGGCCGCGAAGATCACCGGGGTGCCCTTCGCGAAGGACATGCTCGACCGCCCGATGCTCGTCGGACCCATCCTGGAGGCATGATCCTCGTGAGGCCGTTGAACTGTCGGGGGCGAGAACCAGGGTTGGGCCATGACCACGGGTGAGACTCCCTTCTCCGCGATCGGCCGAATGGTGGTGCTCGTCGACGATCCCGACGAGGCGCTGGCCTTCTACCGCGACGTCCTCGGCTTCGCCGTCCTGCACGACTACGTGGCGGGCGGTTACCGCTTCCTCCACATCGGGCTGCCCGGACAGGAGGGGGTGGGTCTGTGGCTGATGCCGATCACCTCCGAGCAGCAGCGCGGGCTCATCGGCAGGCAGACCGGCGGGCAGCCGCTGCTGGTCCTCTACACCCCCGACCTCGACGTGGTCGCCAAGCGGCTGCGGGAGCACGGCGTACGGGTCTGGGACGAGCGAGAGGACCCGGGCAGCCGCTCCCTCCACTTCGCCGATCTGTACGGCAACGTCATCGTCGTGGCCCACCTGCTGCCCTCTTGATCACCTTCGCCCGTCGCATCGTTGCCGCGCATGCCGTCCCGCGCATGAGCATCGGACTTCCGTCAGGGTACGAGCACGATCTTGCCCATGGCGGCCCTGTCCTCCATGCGCCGGTGTGCCTTCGCGGCCTCCGCGAGGGGGAGCACGGTGTCGACCTGCGGGAGGAGGCGGCCCTCGGCGACCATGCCCAGCACGTCCGCGCGGGCGGCCAGCACCCCCTGTGCCCAGGCGTCCATGCCGCCGCAGCCCACGAGGGTCAGCCCGCGCTGCAGGAGGTCCATGGGAGCGATGACGGGCGCGCCGTTGAGGACGCCGTAGAACATGATCCGGCCGCTACCGGGCGTGAGCACATCCAGCAGTCGCCCGGCGGACGCGCCGCCGAGGGATTCGAAGACCACGTCCACCGTCTCGCCGTCGAGAACGTCGCGCACCCGGCCGGGCCAGTCCGGGTCCGAGTGGTCGAGCACCTGGTCGGCGCCCAAGGCCAGCGCCCTGCGCCGCTTGGCCTCGCTGCCCGCCGTCCCGATTACCCGGCCGGCGCCCGACTCCCTGGCGAGGAGGGTCAGGTAGCCGCCGGTGGCGCCTCCCGCTGCCTCGATCAGCACGTTCTCTGTTCCGTTCAGGCGCGCCGCCCGTAGCAGGGTCAGCGCCAACGCCCCCTGCATGGCCACCGCGACGGCGTCCGTCGCCGTCACCCCGTCGGGAATGAGCGTGAGAGCTCCCGCGTCCGCCGCCACGTACTCGGCGTACGCGCCGCCTGCGGCGTTCACGTTCATGACGTGTGCGCGGGCGCCGGACAGGGAGGGATCCACCCCCTCGCCGACCTCGGTGACCGTCCCGGCGGCCTCGAAGCCGAACACCGCCGGAAGCGGCGCGGGGAAGGGGAACGCGCCCCCGCGCAGCAGGGTGTCGGCGTAGCCGACGCCCACCGCCTCCGTCCGTACGACCACCTGCCCGGGGCCCGCGGTGGGAGTGGGGACCTCTTCCAGCCGAAGGACCTCGGGTCCGCCGTTCTCGTGCATCACGATCGCACGCATGTGTTTCCCCCTTGCCAGAGTTAACTGGACCATAGGTCAAGTTGATGTGGGCGCTACTATATGGACCGTTGGTCAAGTTGTCTATCGAGAGGCAAGAGTGGGCGAACAGCGGCGCGAGCGCGCTGACGCGGCGCGAAATCGGCGCGCGATCCTGGAGGCGGCGGAGGAGCTGCTGCGGCGGCACCGGCCCGACGAGGTGTCGGTCGAGCAGGTCGCGGCGGCCGCCGGCGTGGGCAAGGGCACGGTGTTCCACCGTTTCGGCAGCCGGGCCGGGCTGATGCTCGCCCTGATGGAGGAACGCGCACAGGAGCTGAGCGAGGCCATCGCCGCCGGCCCTCCTCCACTGGGTCCGGGGGCGCCGCCGCACGAGAGGATCCTGGCCTTCCTCGACGCCATGGTGGCTCTCGCCTCGCGAAACGTCGGCCTGATCACGGCGCACGAACACGCCGTGGCCACGCAGAGGAATGCCGCCGGCCCCCGGGAGGCCAACCCGGTCTACCGGCGGTGGCATGACCACGTCTCGGAGCTGATCGCGCGGGCGCGTCCGGACCTGGACGCCGCGCTCGTCGCCCACCTCCTCATCGGCTCGCTGCACAACGAACCGGTGGCGCGGCTGCTGCTCGACGGTGAGTCCGGGCGGCTCGCCGCCGGACTGCGGTCGCTCGCGACGTCCCTGCTCGGCCCGGGCTCGGCCCGGTCCATGGGAGACCAACGCAGCGTGCCCGGCGGGAGGTCGTAGCCGAGCGGGCCGCTCCGGTCAGGAGTCCGGCGGCGGTTCGAGGCGGATGCCGAGCTGGGAGTAGAGCTCCAGTTGGTCGTAGTAGTCCCGATCGGTGATGATCTTGCCGTTCTCGACCGCGCAGGCACAGCTGCCCCGCACCGCTATACGACGGCCTGTTGCGGCTGCCACCCGGCCGCCCGGCAGCAGGAGCGGGCCCACGTGCGTGCCGGTCATCGTGTACTCGGTGAAGGCGGGGTCCTCACAGGGGGCCTTGTACCAGGCGGTGTAGCAGATGTCGGGGAAGACCTTGCAGAGGTCCTCGTAGGTCCAGGCGATCTGCTCGTGGCCCTCCGCGATGCCCGCCGGGCTGATGTACACGGCGTCGGACGCGTAACAGTCCAGCACGTCGTAGAGGTCGTGACTGTTGATCGCGGTGAAGAGTCTGTCTTTGAGTTCTCGAGCGCTCGGCATCGTCTCGGCCACCTCCTTGGCGCTCCGACGTCCGACGGCGCCGCAGAGACCTGGTTCAAATCTAACAAGCACTCCGCCGCCGGGTGCTCGGCCAGGCTGATGCTCGGCCTGATGGCGTAATGTGCAATATCCGTGTCGTTGACGCCATCGAGCCCTGCTCGCAAGCATTGAGGCCATGCAGCGACGCGTGGTCATCGTGATCTTCGATGGCTTCCAGATGTTCGACCTCGCCGGACCTGCCGACGTCTTCACGACGGCGAACCTGCTCGTGCCGGAGCCCGGCTATCGGGTCGAGGTGGCGGCCGTGCGCGGCGGTGCCGTACCGGCCCAGAACGGGATCGTGACCATCGCGGAGACTCCGCTGGCCGAGGTCGCGGGACCGATCGACACGCTGCTGGTCGTGGGCGGGCTGTCGGTGCCGGAACACCTGCGCGATCGGGAGCTGATCGCGGGCGTCGCCCGGCTGGCGGCCGGGGCCCGGCGCGTCGCCTCCGTCTGCAACGGGAGCTTCCTTCTCGCGGAGGCCGGGCTGCTCGGCGGCAGGCGCGCGACCACCCACTGGCTGGTCGCGGCCGAGATGGCCGACCGCTATCCGGACGTCGAGGTGGACGCCGATCCCATCTACATCCGCGACGGGAACGTCTGGACCTCGGCCGGGGTCAGCTCGGGAGTGGATCTCGCCCTGGCGCTCGTGGCCGACGACCACGGGCACACGCTCGCCCGCGACGTCGCCTGCGGACTCGTGGTGTACCTGCACCGCCCGGGCGGGCAGAGCCAGTTCAGCGCCCCGATGAGGGCCGCGGTCCCGCGCGCCGAGCCACTGCGGGAGATCCAGGCGTTCATCGACGCCAATCCGGCCGAGGACCTGAGCGTGCCCGCACTCGCCCGCCGGGCGGGGATGAGCGAGCGGCACTTCTCCCGCGTCTTCACCGAGCAGACCGGGGTCTCGCCCGGCAGGTACGTCGAACGCAGCAGGGCCGACGCCGCCAGGCGGCTGCTGGAGACCACCGGTCATCCCCTGGACAGAGTGGCCAGGGAGTCGGGACTCGGCGTTCCCGAGACCCTCTATCGGGTCTTCCGCCGCCACTGGCGCGTCTCACCCGGCGACTACCGCCGCCGGTTCCGATCGAAGGAAGGCAGCAGCTCATGAACATCGCCATCCCCCTCTATCCCCGGTTCACCGCGCTCGACGCCGTGGGGCCGTACACGGTGCTGGCCTTCGCGCCGGGCTGCACGGTCACGTTCGTCGCGGCCGAGCCCGGTCCGGTGCTCGACGACCGGGGAAGCCTGAGCCTCGCGGCCACCGCGTCGTACGACGACGTGCCCGCGCCGGACGTGATCGTCGTGCCCGGGGGACCCGGGACGATCGAGGCGCTGGCCGACGCCGAGCTTCTGGGCTGGATCGCGCGGGCCCACGAGCGGACCCGGTGGACGACCTCGGTGTGCAGCGGCTCGTTCCTGCTGGGCGCGGCGGGGCTGCTGAAGGGCCGCAGGGCGACGACCCACTGGGGATGGCTCGACCAGCTCGCCGGATTCGGCGCCGAGCCCGTGAGCGAGCGCGTGGTGGCCGACGGCAGGATCGTCACGGCGGCGGGTGTGTCCGCCGGCATCGACATGGCCCTGACCCTGCTGGCCGAGATGCGCGACGAGGAGACGGCGCAGGCCGTGCAGCTCGCGATCGAGTACGACCCCCGGCCGCCCTTCGACGCGGGCAACCCGAAGACCGCACCGGCAGGCCTGACCGACAGGGCGATGGCTCTTATCTGATCGGAGACCGGAGGCATCCGGAGATCGTGGCGGACACCCGGGGATCCGTGTACGCGGCGATCTTTGGGCGGCGCCGACGCGACCAGCCATGAGGTCGGGTCAGGGGCAGCTCGGGGCTGAGCCCGGGTGATCCCTGAGGGCGGGCAGGCCGGGGAGCTGCGATCTTGTTCCGCATGACATTTGAGCCTTCTTCCACCTATCGTCCGATTGCTCCGGGGTCGCGGCGACGCAGGCGAACGTGGGCGGTGCTGTCGTCCGCAGTCGCTGCCGCCATGGTCATCGGTGGGGCCGCGCCCGCGTCGGCCACGCCTGCCACGCACCCGGCTGCCGCAATCAGGCGTGCCGACTCCTCACTGCCCAAGCTGAACCCCCAGGCGCTCCAGGAGGCGATCTCCAGCGCACCCAACCGAGTGACGGGCGTACTCGCACGGGTCAGCGGACCCGCCGGGAAATGGACGGGGACCTACGGAGTCGCCGACATCACCACGCAGCAGCCGGTTCCGCTCGACGGCCGCTTCCGTCTCGGCAGCGTCACCAAGACCTTCATCGCCACCGTGATGTTGCAACTGGCCGCCGAACACCGCGTCGACCTCGACAAGCCCGTCCAGCACTACCTTCCGGGCGTAATGCCCGCCGACTACCCGCCGATCCCGGTTCGCACCTTGCTGAACTTCACCAGCAGCCTGCCCGAGCTGACAGCCGACGACATGCCGTCCACACCCGACGCCATCGTCCAGCACCGCTTCGACGACCATCCGCTGTCCGAGCTGGTCGCCAAGGCCGTCCGTCATGACCGGCCTTTCACTGAGCCAGGCAGCATGCAGATCTACGGAGCCACCGGCTACTACGTCGCAGGAATGCTCGTCGAGAAGCTCACTGGACACAGCTATGAGCAGGAGATCACCCGCCGCATCCTGCGCCCGCTGCACCTGCGGCACACCACCGCTCCCGAGACCGACCCCACCATCCCCGGCCCCCACGCTCATGGCTACCTCGCCGTCCCCCAATCGGACGGAAAGAGCAAGCTGGTCGACGTGACTGAGCAGAACCCCGGCGCGGGCGGCATGATCTCGACCACCGCCGACCTCGACCGCTTCCTGACCGCCTTGTTCAGGGGGCGGCTCCTGGCGCCGGCCCAGATGAAGGAACTGTTCACGGTCCCCGGCGTACCGTACCTGGGCGGATCCGACCAGGACCCGGGTCATGGCAAGGCTTACTACAGTGCGGGCCTGATGCGCGTCACGATTCCCGGCAGCGACGGCCGCCCGGGCGTGACCGTATGGGGCAAGACCGGCAGCACCTACGGCTACACCGACGGCATGTTCACGACCTCCGATCTTCGCCGCCGCCTGGCGTACTGCTTCAACCCCGTCACAGGCGGAGGCAACGACATGGCCCTGGTCAACCAGATCATCACCGCCGCCTTCGCACCGTGAGCGGGTGACGGGTTCCCCTCGTACTGTGGATTCCTCACCGGGAGAGGTTTGGTACAACTGGCTCGCCGGTGTGCTGGCCGCTCCCGACGTCACTGCCCGGCCGCCAGGCGGGCTTCGGGCTGGTGACGGCGCCGCCTGATGACGATTTCGACCACGACCAGGTTGACGACCCAGCCCAGCGTCTGACCGATCGGGATCATCGAGGTCGCGAGTTCTCCCATCGATCCCGGATCGGCCCCGCGGAAGGGGAGCTGGACCAGCAGGAACAGGGGAACGAGGATGCGCGCGGTGACCGCGAGGAAGGTCAGGGCATAGTTGCGCATCATCCAGTTCCGGTGGGCGGTGAAGTCGCGCCGGCGGGCGGCCCGGTACGCGAGACCACCGGTGATCAGCCACAGGACGGCCGCGGTCGTGAGGCCGATCTGCGTCATGAGGCGGCCCGACCACAGCGCGACCGGGATCGTGGCCACCGCGGACGGCAGCACCCCGGCGAGGAGATAGACCCGGCCGAGCGTCCGGTGGACCCGCCTGCGCGCCCGCACCGCGGGCATGAACTGCAGGGAGCCGAGCACGAGCGCGACCGCGGCGGTCCCGATGTGACCGACCAGAACGTAGTAGTGAAGGCTGTCGCCCACATCGAGGCGGCTGTCGTCGACATCGAGGCCCAGGTACGGATAGACGAGCACCGAGGTCGCGACGACCGCGACGATGAAGATCACCCATGCCGTTCGCCTGTGCATGTCCCGGAGCCTCGCAGGCACAGGCTGCTCCGGCATCCGCCTGCGGATGGCCGTGCGCATACGAAAATCGGCGTACGGACCCCGTCACCTGGCGGTGGACGGAGTCGACGGCGGCAGCCGGAGAAGCGCGGCCTCGTCAGGCGCCCTGATCTCGGCGACGTCACGTTCTATGGCATCCATGCGCTCCTCGGGCATTGGCATGCCCGGCAGATAGGGACGCCGAGGCGATCACCCACGTGAAGCCGCGACTTCTCCGTGTCCTTACCTGCGGCCCGGCCTTGTCCGTCATGGTCCAGCCCGCTCGTCACAGCAGGAGGTCGGCCAGTTCCTCCAGCAACTCGGCCGCTCGGCGGGCCTGGACGGGGTCGGTGACGGCGTGGCCGATCACCTGGTCGATGTCGCGGGCTGCGCGGCGGGTGATCGCCTGTAGTGCTTCGTCGGCGATGGTGACCCGGGTGCGCCGGCCGTCGTTCGGGTCGGTCGTGGTTTCCACCAGCCCGCGCGCTTTGAGGCGTGACACCGACGCGGACACGTGGCTTTGCACGAATCCCGTCCGTTGGTGGATTTCGCTGACCGAACCGGCCGGGTGCTTGATCACATCTTCCAGGACGGCGGCCTCTCCGGGGGTGAGCGACAGGTCACCGACCTCGCCGGTGACCTGCGAGGACAGTTCGATGAGGCGCTTTCCCAGCCGGTGCAGTCGTCCGCCGTCCATACGTCGCAGACTACATCGCCACCGAAACATCGCTGACGATGTATCGTTGCCGATAGATTCAGCATGTGAGGAGGCGGCAATGAAGCCACAGGGTGCGCTGAAGGGCGTGGCGAAGACGGCCCTGGGGATGGCCATGGTGAGGGCCCATGAGAGCCTCAGAGGCGACCGCCTGTTCGACGACCCGTACGCCCAGAGATTCCTGGACGCTGCCCCGGGGGCGTTCCCCGAGCAGCCCGCCACCGCAGAAGACCTCGCCGCACTGGGGCCGCTGACCTCCCTGGGGGCGGTGTTCGCCTTCCACGGCGTGCTGCGCACGCGGTTCTTCGATGACTTCCTGCTCGCCGCGACGGCCGCCGGTTGCCCCCAGGTGGTCCTGCTCGCCGCGGGGCTCGACACCCGTGCGTTCCGGCTGCCGTGGCCGGACGGAGTGAGAGTTTTCGAGCTCGACCTCCCCGAGGTGTTCGCGTTCAAGGAGGCGGTGCTGGACGGGGTGGATGCCGTGCCCGCGTGCGAGCGCAAGGCTGTTCCGGCCGACCTGCGCGCAAGCTGGACGGGCGAGCTGGTCGCGGCCGGGTTCGACCGTGCCGTGCCGACCGCATGGCTCGCCGAAGGACTGCTGCTCTACCTGACGGCCGACGAGGCCTCGCGGCTGCTGACCGAGGTCGGCGAACTCTCCACGCCGGGCAGCCGACTCGCCTTCGAGCACGGCGGCATCGCCGATCCCGCGCTCCTTGCCCGGGCTCGCGGCATGCCGGCGATGGACGAGTACGCCTCACTGTGGCGGGGAGGGCCGGGCGAAGACGCCCCCGGGTGGCTCAGCCGGCACGGTTGGCGGCCGCAGATCCACGATCGCGCCGAACTCGCCGCCTCCTGCGACCGTCCCATCCCCGGACCGTCGAGCGGCGGGTTCCTCACCGCCATCCGTACGGGCCGCTGACCATCTCCGAGGATCGGGCGCTGCGCCTCGTACCCGCAGCACTCACGGTGCCGCCCGCTCTGGGTGCCCGCCAGGATTCAGCTCTGCGGCCAGTTCTCCGGCGGGGACACATAGGTTCCGCGATGGGGGACGGTGTAGACCCAGCCTTCGGCCCGCAGGGTGGCCATGGCCTGACGTATGGTCATCCTGGCCACTCCGTACGACTGCGTCATCAGGGTCTCGCTGGGGACCGGCCTGCGCGGTGAGATCTCCGCGGCGGATGCGGCCGATGACGTCGTCGGCGATCTCCCGATACAACGGCGTTCTCCGCGCTTCCCGGGAGGCCTCACCGGGCCGCCCGACAAAGGTGCCCTGGCCCTGCACGGTGTAGACCAAGCCTTCCCTGCACAGCGCCTTGACCGCCCGCCGAGCGGTGGTGCGGGCCACGCCGAACTCGCGCTGTATGGCGGTCTCGCTGGGCACGGACGCTCCCGGCCGTAGCTGTTGGAGTCGCTTCCGCAGAATCGCGGCAATTTGAAGGTAGAGGTGGGTGTCGCCGTCGTGGTCCAGCACGAGCTCACGGTAGACATCACGGCGGCGCCGCGATCGCCTCGGCGAGCAAGCTGTGGATAAGTCAGCTTTGCGGCCAGTTCTCTGGCGGGGACACATAGGTTCCGCGATGCGGGACGGTGAACACCCATCCCTGCTTACGAAGGAAATCCACGGCGTTGCGAGCGGTGGCCTTGGCGACGCCGTACTGCTTCATCAGTGCCTTCTCCGGCGGGATGCGCCGATTGGGCAGGAACACACCACTGCGGATCTGATCGCGGATCTCAGCCGCTATGCGCTGGTAGACCGGCGTCCGTTCGGCTGACCGTGGAGTGCCCGGCTGTCCGACGAACGTTCCTTCGCCTTGAACGGTATAGACGAGCCCCTGCTCGCGAAGCTCTCGGGTGACGCGTCGTGCCGTGAGACGGGCGATGCCGTATTCGGCTTCCAGTTCCGTCTCGCTCGGAACGGCGTCACCCGGCTCCAACTCGCCGTGATCGATCTGCTCACGGATGATCTCGGCGATCTGTTTGTAGATCGGCACCGGACCGTCGCGATCAATCATGAGGGAATGATAGACGAAACCGGACGTCTATCTACAAAGCAGACAACTTCTACCGCAATGTATAGGTGCAGTAGACCGCTATAACTAATATGGTCTACAGGTCGTCAAGCCGGCCGTCAGGCGCGATCCGGCGCCAGGCGGTGTCGGTGACGATCACGTGGTCGAGGAAGCGGAGGCCGACGGTGTCGGCGGCCTCGTGGAGGCGGGCCGTGACCTCGACGTCGGCGGGGCTGGGGTCGAGCGATCCGCTCGGGTGGTTGTGGGCGAGGCCGAAGGCGGCCCCGCCGGAGAGGAGGACGGTCGTGACGATGTCGCGGACGGGCGCGGGGGTGTGGTCGCTGCCGCCCTCGGTGACCACGGTGCGGCGCAGCACCGCGCCGCGGCCGTCGCACACGACCACGACGAGCCGCTCGCGCGGCTGTCCGTGCAGCAGGGGAGCGGCAGCCGAAGCGATGTCGGCCGAGCAGGTGATCCGGCTTCGCTCCGGCTCCGCCTGGGCCCGCCGTACGAGGTGGAACGCGGCCGCCACGCGGGCGGCCTTGGCGGGGCCCACACCGGGGACGGCGAGTAGCCGATGGGCCTCGGAGCGGGCCAGCTCCCCGAGGTCGCCGCAGTGGGCGATGAGCTGGGAGGCGAGTTCGACGGCGCTCACGCCCCTGCTGCCCGAGCCGAGCAGCAGGGCGAGCAACTCCCTGTCGGCGAGCGCCGCGGCTCCCGACGCCAGCAGCCGCTCACGCGGCTGGTCGGCCAGGGGCATGTCCTTGACGCGCATCGGCACCTCCGGATGGGGGATCCGGATCGGTTGTACCAGTGGGCACCGACAGTCAGAGGGGGCTGGGAATGCCGTAGACCAGGCGGAATCGGTCGCCGGGCACCACGGCGTCGCTGGTCTCCACCGGTCGCTCCCCGGCCCAGTACGTGCGCTCGATCTGGAGCACCTGGACGCCGGCGGGCAGCTCCAGCAGGTCGCTCTCGGTCGGCTGGGGGACACGGATGAGCACGGTCTCGCTGATCTCGGTGAGCGGCAGGCCACTCGCCGCGAGCCGGAAGGCCGCGCTCCTGCGTTCGTACGTGCCCTCCTCGGGCGCCTGGCTCTGCCCGGGCTCGACCGGTTCGTACGACGTGAGCAACTGCACCGGGCGGCCGTCCCCCCGGAAGACGTAGCGGGTCCTGATCACCGGGCTGCACTCTCCGACGCGCAACCGGTGGGCGATGTCGGGAGGGGCGTCGGCGAGCTCGCTGCGCCAGCTCCAGCTGGGTTGCCGCCCGCCCGCCTGCATGTCGCTGGCGAAGGCGGCATGCGGTTCGGGGAGGCGGCTGCGGTGGAGCGGGAGCAGGATCGGTTTCTCCCGCACCCGGTGCCCGGAGCCCACGCGGCCGATGATGAGGCCCTCCTGGGCGAGCACGCGCAGCGCGTGGCGGGCGGCCGTCTCTCCGACGCTGTACTTCCGGGTGATCTGGTGCCGCGAGGGGATCGGTGCGCCCGGGGGGAGCGTGCCATCGACGATCTGGCGGCGAATGTCCTCGACTACGCGCAGGTAGACCGGATCAGAGTTTGCCATCAATCCATCCCTGAGGGGGTGACGGGTCCTCCAAATCTTGGCGTATTCGCCGGGCGACCGAGAGTGACGGAGATGGCCTGTGACTCCAACTTTGCCTGGTGAAAGGGCTGCTAATGGGTGATTGTGCCGCTAAGCGGCCAGGTGCCGATATTCCCCTCCCGCCGCCCTATCACGGCATCCATGCCAGCCCTCCCCGAGACGGCCACAAGAAGATCGACTGGATGAAGCCCACCAACCGCAGCGATCGCGTGCGGGTGCGCCGCCACACATGCGAGTGCAAGGCGACGATCTACGAGCTGTGCGCGGCGGGCGGGCTGTTGTTCATCCGGCGGACGACACGGGGCAAGAAGGTGGAGATCCGCGAGACCGAGCGGCTCGTCGCGGCGCGGATGGAGGAGCTGTGGGTGAGGCTCCTCTCCGGCGAGGTCCACTGATCGAGGCCGCCCGGCGGCGGTCAGGACGGGCGAGGGGGTGCCAGGGGGCGACGGGGGTGCAGGAGGCGCAGAAGCCGCAGTTGCCAGCCTTCCGGAAAAATTTCGCCAGCGGCGTGTAACGTCCGCGTAAGGCGCGGCGATTCCCGGTTAGAGGTCGCTGATGTGTGTACCCCCGAGCACATATCGGCGGCCTCTTCCGTTACCGGCGGCGCCCGCGGGGCCGTACTGGACATAACGGGGTGGCGAGGTCCATCACTCCTGCGGATCCGGGTACCGTTCGGTCTATGGCATCGCCTACTGGAACCTCCGACGCCCCCTTCGGCCGCATGCTGACCGCGATGGTCACGCCGTTCACCTCTGACGGCGCCGTCGATTACGAGGGCGTCCAGCGGCTCGCCGCCTATCTCGTGGACGAGCAGCGCAACGACGGCCTGGTCGTCAGCGGCACCACGGGGGAGTCCCCCACCACCTCAGACGAGGAGAAGGACCGCATCCTCCGCGCGGTCGTCGAGGCCGTGGGCGACCGGGCCACCGTCGTGGCCGGTGCCGGCACCAACGACACACGGCACAGCGTCGAGCTGGCAAAGGCCGCCGAGCGCGCGGGTGCGCACGGTCTCCTGGTGGTGACCCCCTACTACAACAAACCGCCGCAGGAGGGCCTGCTCCGGCACTTCACGGCCGTCGCGGACGCGACCGGCCTTCCGGTGATGCTGTACGACATCCCCGGCCGCGCGGGGGTGCCCATCACGATCGAGACCCTGTTCCGGCTGGCCGAGCACCCGCGCATCGCCGCCGTCAAGGACGCCAAGGGCGACCTGTTCGCGGGCTCGCAGGTGATGGCCTCCACCGACCTCGTCTTCTACTCCGGCGACGACCTGCTGAACCTGCCGTGGCTTTCGGTCGGCGCGGCGGGATACGTCAGCGTGGTGGGCCATGTGGTGGGCGCCGAGCTGGCCTCGATGGCCGACTCCTACCGGTCGGGCGACGTCGAGAACGCACTGGCCGTCCACCGCCGGCTCCTTCCGGTGGTCTCGGCGATCATGACGCGCACCCAGGGGGCGATCATGGTCAAGGCGGCGTTGAAGCTGGTGGGCCAGGACGCCGGGTGGGTCCGGCCGCCGCTCGTGGACGCCACGGAGGAGCAGGTGACAGCGCTTCGGGAGGACCTCATCACGGGGGGCCTCAAGCTTGTGGATTAGATCAGCAGATGGAGCCGAATGAGCGACTTGACCAGAAGAAACGACGATAGGGGAGCACACCAGGGCGGCGAGCGGCCCCAGGACGAGCACGGGGCGGAGGTCGCAGAATGAGTCATCCGCATCCCGAACTCGGGCCGCCTCCGCCGCTGCCGGAAAACGGCCTGCGCATCGTCGCGCTGGGCGGACTCGGCGAGATCGGCCGCAACATGGCGGTGTTCGAGTACGAGGGCCGCCTGCTCGTGGTGGACTGCGGTGTGCTGTTCCCCGAGCCGGACCAGCCGGGCGTCGATCTCATCCTGCCCGACTTCGACTACATACGGGGGCGGCTCGACGACATCGAGGCGCTCGTGCTCACGCACGCCCACGAGGACCACATCGGCGCGGTGCCGTACCTGCTGCGCGAGCGGCGCGACATCCCGGTCGTGGGCTCGCGGCTGACGCTCGGGCTCATCGAGAGCAAGCTGACCGAGCACCGGATGCAGCCGGTCACGGTCGAGGTGATCGAGGGCGAGCGGCGCTCGTTCGGGCCGTTCGAGTGCGAGTTCGTCTCGGTGAACCACTCGATCCCCGACGCGCTGGCCGTGGCGATCCGCACCCCGGCGGGCCTCGTCCTGCACACCGGCGACTTCAAGATGGACCAGCTTCCGCTGGACGGACGGCTGACCGACCTCGGGGCGTTCGCCCGGCTCGGGGCCGAGGGCGTCGACCTGCTGATGTCCGACTCCACCAACTCGGAGGTGCCGGGCTTCGTCACCAGCGAGCGGGAGATCGCGCCGGTCATCGACGACGTCTTCCGCAGCGCGTCCAAGCGGATCATCGTGGCGAGCTTCGCCTCGCACATCCACCGCGTCCAGCAGATCATGGACGCGGCCGAGAAGCACGGCCGCAAGGTCGCGCTCATCGGCAGGTCCATGGTCCGCAACATGGGCGTGGCGCGCGAACTCGGCTACCTGAAGGTGCCCGGGGGCCTGCTCGTGGACTCCAGGGAGATCGAGGAGTGGCCGCCGGAGGACGTGGTGCTGATCTGCACCGGATCCCAGGGCGAGCCGATGGCCGCGCTGTCGCGCATGGCCAACCGCGACCACCCGATCAGGATCGCCGAGGGCGACACCGTCCTGCTCGCCTCGTCGCTCGTGCCGGGCAACGAGACGGCGGTCAGCAAGGTCATCAACGGCCTCAACCGCTGGGGCGCGCGGGTGGTCCACAAGGGCAACGCGCGGGTGCACGTCTCCGGCCACGCCGCCGCGGGCGAGCTGCTGTACGTGCTCAACCTCACCAAGCCGTCCAACTTCATGCCGGTGCACGGGGAGTGGCGGCACCTGCGGGCGCACGCCAGGCTGGCCGAGCTGACCGGCGTCCCCCGGGAGAACATCGTGATCGCCGAGGACGGCGTGGTCGTGGACCTCGTCGACGGCCAGGCGAGGATCACCGGCGCGGTCCCGTGCGGATACGTCTTCGTGGACGGCACCTCGGTGGGCGACATCACCGACGTGGCGCTCAAGGACCGGCGCATCCTGGGCGACGAGGGGTTCATCTCCATCGTCGTCGTCGTGGACTCCACCACCGGGAAGCTCACCGGCGGACCGGAGATCACCGCGCGCGGCTCGGGCATCGACCCCGACGCGTTCGACGCGGTCGTCCCGCAGATAGAGGCCGCGCTGCAGGAGGTCGCCGCGTCCGGTGTGGCCGACGAGATGCAGATCCGCAGGACCATCCGGCGTACGGTGGGCCGCTGGGTGAGCGACACCTACCGCCGCCGCCCGATGATCATTCCGGTGGTCGTCGAGGTCTGACCGGTAATCCCGTTGAACTCGGAGACGGGCGTGGCGTAGCGTCCCGCCCGTGTCCGAGGTGAGGATCATCTACCGCAAGTACGGCGGATCGCTCCATTGGCACCACCACGCGCGCGTGCTGGGCGAGGACGAGCACGGAGTCTGGGTCGGCTGTCCCTCCGGGATGGTCGCCCAGCGGGGGCACGAGCGCCCCACGGTCTTCGAGTTCGCGTCCGTCATCCTGTTCCCCCGCGACGCGTGGTGGACGGCGGCGTTCAACGCGCCGCCGCACAAGGCCGAGATCTACTGCGACATCACGACGGTCCCCGTCCGCGGCGACGCCCGGATCACGATGGTCGACCTCGATCTCGACGTGCTCCGGATGCGCGACGGACGGCTGATCCTGGACGACGAGGACGAGTTCGCCGAGCACCAGGTGCGGTACGCCTACCCGGAGGAGATCATTCGGCAGGCGGAGCGGTCGGCCGCCTGGCTGATGGAGGCCGTGGGCGCGCGCACCGGCCCCTTCGGCGGCGCCCACGACCGCTGGCTGTCCCAGGTCACCTGACCGGGATCACGTTGCCGGGACCGGCTCGGGCTCGTCGACGGTCTCCGGGATCACCTTGGGCACGCCGCGCAGCGCGAACGGCACGGCGACCGCGAGCACGAGCAGGATGGCCGCGCCGGTCAGCACGGTCACGTGGATGCCCTCGACGAACGCCTGCCGAGCGGCCCGGGCGACGGCCCCCGCGGTGTCGCCCGGGAGCCCGGCGGCGACCTTCAGCGCGCCCGCGAGCGTGTCGCGGGCCTCGGCCGCCGCGCCGCCGGGCAGCCCGGGCGGAAGCACAAGGCCGCTGCGGTAGGCGCTGGTCAGCACGGTGCCGAGCACGGCGATGCCGAGCGCGCCGCCCATCTCGTGGGCGGTCTCCGAGATCGCGCTCGCCGCGCCGGCCCGCTCCTTGGGCACCGAGGCGAGCAGCGTGTCACCGGTCACCGCGAACGTGAAGCCCATCCCGACGCCCTGAATGATCATGGCGACGAGCATGTAGAGGTAGGGCGTCTCGGTGTCGATCCGGCTGAACAGGATGAACCCGATCGCGGTCAGCACCAGCCCGAGGCTGACGACCGGCCCGCGGCCCCACCGGTGCACGAGCACCCCGGACAGCGCGCCGCCGAGGCCCCCGGCGAGGCCGCCCGGCATGCCGGCGAGCCCTGCGGTCAGCGGCGACCAGCCCATGACGAGCTGGAAGTACTGGGCGAAGACCACCGACATGGCGAGCATCGCGAAGACCGCGACCAGTTCGGCGCCGACCGTGGCCGCGAACGCCCGCCGCCGGAACAGCGCCACGTCGATCAGCGGCTCGGCCAGCCGGGTCTGCCTGCGGACGAACACGACCAGCGCGGCGACCGCGACCACCGCCGCGACGATCACGGGGGCCTGCGCGACGCCGCCGGTGGTGGCCTCCTTCATCGCGTAGATCAGGCCGAGCACGCCCACGGCGGACAGCGGGACGCTGAGGAGGTCGAGCCGTCCGGGACGAGGGTTGCGCGACTCGGGCAGCACGACGAGCCCGGCGATCAGGACGGCCACGACGACGGGAACGTTGATCAGGAAGACCGAGCCCCACCAGAAGTGGTCGAGCATCAGGCCGCCGACGATCGGCCCGAGGGCGAACCCGATCGCACCCACGCTGCTCCAGATGCCGACCGCGGTGGTCCGCTCCTTCGGGTCGGGGAACACGTTGCGGATCAGCGACAGCGTCGAGGGCATGATCGTCGCGCCGGCGACGCCGAGCAGGGCCCGGGCGGCGATCAGCAGCGGCGCGTCCGGCGCGTACGCCGTCAGCACCGAGGTCGCGCCGAAGGCGGCCAAGCCGGTGAGCAGCAGCCGCCTGCGCCCGATCCGGTCGCCGAGGTTGCCCATGGTGACGAGCAGCGCGGCCAGCGCGAAGCCGTAGATGTCGGCGATCCACAGCAACTGGGTGGCCGAGGGGGCGAGGTCCTCGCCGAGCTTCGGCAGGGCGAGGTGCAGCACGGTGAGATCGAGGGACAGCAGGAGCATGGCCAGGCAGGCGATGACCAGTGTGCCCCATTTGCGGGAGGTGTCGTTCATGGCCGTCAGCGTGCGCGCGGGCGCTGACGGCTCACCCACCGAGCGCTGACAGGTGCCCTTCGACGATGGTCAGCGCCGCCGCATCCGTGTCCGCGGTGATCGCCATCCGCTCGCGCGCGTACGCCCTGCCCTGGCCGTACGCCCGGTCGAACGCGTCGCCGCCGAGGGCGGCCCGGGAGCCCGCCTCGACCCGGGCGACGTCCGGGTCGCCCGCGGCCGGAGCCCCGCGCAGGGCGGCGCCCACGCCCAGCAGCCACGCGGACCGCCCGGGATCCCCCTCCAGCAGCGCGACGCCGGCGACTCCCTCCGCGACCGCGGCGGTCATCCCGAAGCTGCGGCGGGTGCCGGGCACGGTGGTGAGGGCGCGGCGGTGCCACGCCAGCGCCTCGGCGGCCGACTCGGAGTTCTGCGCGGCCCAGCCGAGCGCGAGGTAGACACGTGAGCGCGTCTCCTCGACGTTGAACCACGCGGTCGTGCACTCCGCCAGGGCCGCCTCGTACCGGCGCCGGGCTCCGGCCAGGTCGCCGTCCAGCCTGGCGAGCTCGCCGAGCCCGAGGAGCGCCGCGGCGAGCACCTCCGGGGCGCCCGCGCGGCGGGACAGCGCGGCGGCGCGGTCGTAGTCGTCTTTCGCGGCGTCCACGCGTCCGGAGCGCATCCGTGCCCAGGCGCGCCGGCAGAGGGTCTCCGCGACGTCCGACGTCGCGCCGAGCCGCTCGGCCAGCTCAAGAGCCTCGTTCACCAGCGCCTCGACCTGTTCGTGGTCTCCCCGCCGGTCGGCGACGTCCGCCACCGCGGACAGGATGATCACCAGGACCCACAGGTCGCCGATGGAACGGGCCTCGCGGAGCGCTTCGGTGAGCTCCTGTTCCGCCTCCGCGAGCCGGCCGTCGAACATCTTCAGGTACGAGAGGCTGAAGCGGCTGAGCGTTCGCGTCCACGGGTCGTGGGTGAGCGCGTCGAACAGGCCCCCCATGTCATGGAACTCCTCCCGCGGGGGCGGGCCGTTGATCAAGGCGTGCAGGACGAGGAGGAACGGCTGCCGGGGCGGCATGGGCAGGGTGTAGGTCCGCCGGGCGGCCTCGGCCACGCGGGTGTCCAGGCCGGGGCCGCTCATTCCGCCCCAGCCCACGAGGCAGGCGCACACGATGTACTCCTCTTCCAGCCCCTCGGGCGGCGCGGAGCCGATCCTGCCGAGCAACTCGGCGGCCGGCCGGGCCGCCTCCCCACGCAGGCCGCGCAGGATCCAGTAGCCGGCCGTGGCCGACAGCAGCCGCAGCCCGCCCTCCGCGTCACCTGCGCGGGCGGCCCGGCGCAGCGCGGCGGTGAGATTCTCGTACTCGCCGTCCAGCCGGCGCAGCCACTCGATCTGGTCCGGCCCGCGCAGGTGCGGGTCGGCCGTGGTGGCCAGGTCCAGGACGTACGCGAGGTGGGCCTTCCGCATGGGCTCGCTCTCGCCGGCCCCGGCCAGCCGTTCGGCGCAGAACGCGCGGATCGTCTCCAGCATCCGGTAGCGGTCGTCCACCACCTCGACGAATGACTTGTCCACCAGGGAGGCGAGCACGCCGTCGGTGTCGGGCAGGTCGCACACCCGCTCGGCCGCCTCCAGTGTCGCGCCGCCCGCGAAGACCGTCAGGCGCCGCGCGAGCACGCGTTCCGGTTCGTCGAGCAGGTCCCAGCTCCACTCGACGACCGCGCGCAGCGTCCGGTGGCGCGGCTGCGCCGTACGGCTGCCGCGCGACAGCAGCGCGAAGCGAGGAGCGTCGCCCTCCGGTGCCATGTCACCTGCACCGTCATCGGTTCCGAGACGGGCGGCGATCCGGGCCAGGGGCAGCGAGCGCAGCCGCGCGGCGGCCAGCTCGACGGCGAGCGGCAGCCCGTCGAGCGCCCGGCAGATCCGCAGCACGTGCTCGACGTCGCCGGGCGCGAGGACGAAGCCGGGCCGTACGGCGGCCGCCCGCTCGACGAACAGCCGCACGGCCGGATAGGCGAGCGCGTCCTCGACGGCGAGCTCGCCGCCGGGCGGCGGAACCGGCAGCGGGGGAACCGGGCACAGGCGCTCGCCGGTGATGCCGAGCGCCTCCCTGCCGGTGGCCAGCACGCGCAGGGCGGGGCACGCCGCGAGCAACCGGTCGGCGAGCCGGGCCGCCTCCTCCACGACGTGCTCGCAGTTGTCGAGCACCAGCAGCACCGGCCGCAGGGTCAGGGCGGCCACCAGACGGGCGACGGGGTCGGCCGTGACCTGCCGGGCCCCCGGAGTGGGGATGGCCACGGCGGTCTCGCGCAGCCCGAGCGCGCCGAGCACGGCCTGCGGCACGTCGGCGCCGTCGGTGAGCGGGGCCAGTTCCACGAGGCAGACCTCGCCGGGCCACCGGGTGGCCGCCTCGACCGCCAGCCGGGTCTTGCCGGTGCCGCCCGGGCCGGTGAGCGTCACCAGCCGCGCCTCGGCGAGCAGCGCGCCGATGCGCTCCAGCTCGTCGGCCCGGCCCACGAGCGAGGTGAGCGGGGCCGCCCGCGCGCCGGGCGCGGCGGAGGCGGGAGCGAGGGCCGGATCGGAGCGCAGCACCGCGAGGTGGATCGCGGACAGCTCGGCCGACGGGTCGGCGCCCAGCTCGTCGGCGAGGACCCGCCGGGCGTCGTCGTAGAGGGCCAGCGCCTCCGCCGGGCGGCCCGCCGCGTACAGCGCGCGCATGAGCTGCCCGCGCGAGCGCTCCCGCAGCGGGTGCGCGGCGACCCGTTCCTGCAACTCGGGCAGCAGGTCGCGGTGCCGCCCGAGGGCGAGGCCCGCCTCGGCGAGGTCCTCGGCCGCCGACAGGCGCAGCTCCTCCAGCCGGGCCGCCTGCGCGGGCGCGAACGGCGCGTCGGGCACGTCCGCGAGCGCCGGGCCGCGCCACAGCGCGAGGGCCTGGTCGAGCAGACGGGCGGCCCGGGCGGGGTCGCCCGCGTCGAGCGCCCGCCGGCCCTCGGCCGCCAGCCGTTCGAAGCGCGGCGCGTCCACGTCGTCGGGGTCCACCGCCAGCCGGTAGCCCGCCGGTTCCCGTACGACCAGGTCGCCGAGGTGCTGGCGCAGCCGCGACACCTGGGCCTGCAGCGCGTTGGTCGCCCCGGACGGCGGCTGCGCGCCGTACAGGCCGTCGATCAGGCGGTCGGTCGTGACGACCCGCCCCGCGTTGAGGAGCAGCAGGCCGAGCAGCGCCCGCAGCCCCGGCCCGCCGACCGGGACCGGGCGGCCGCCGTCGGGCCGGGCCTCCGTGGGGCCGAGGATGCCGAACCGCATGGTCATGATTGTCCCGCATCGCCCGGCCCTGTGCGGAGCGGTGCGGCTCAGCGGCTGATAGCCTCCGTGATCGCCTTCAGCCGGGCCGCGGAGGCGAGGCCGCCGTGATACCAGTGGATCTCGGCGGCGCCGGCCGCCGTGTAGGCATCGGCCAGGAACGACAGCGCCGCGCCGTCCGCCGGGCGCGGGGGCAGGGCCAGCACGTACGCGCCCACGCGGGGGCCGAGCCGGCCGAGCGCGCGCAGCCCGGCCTCGTCCACCTCGGGGGCGTTCCAGCAGTTGCCGACGAGCAGGTCGACGTCCACCCCCTCGGGGACGGTCGCGAACGGGCCGGTCGCCCACGGGTCGGCGTTGGCGTGCAGGGCGATCTTCAGGTCCGGCCGCACCGCCCTGGCCTCGGCCAGCAGCAGGTCGCGCAGCTCGCCCGCGAGGCCCGTGCGCAGGCCGCGCATCGCGCCGGCCAGGTCGCCGAGCGCGTCCTCGACCGAGCCCGGCGCGCCGTCCACGCCGGCCCGCACCCGCGCGCGGACCTCGGCGACGTCCAGCCCGGCCGCCTCGTAGCGGCGCAGGCAGGCCGCGCAGAAGCACAGCGACAGCAGCGCGATCTGCGCGGGCGACCAGTCCGCGCCGTCGGTCTTCTCGTGGTGGCCGCCGTGGCGGAAACCGAGCGCGCCGCACGCCTCCAGGATCAGCGCGTCGGGGTCGCCGGCCTCGACGACCTCGTGGACCAGCGTGCGGCAGTAGTCGCGCACCTCGGCCGCCGCCGGGCACAGCGCGTACGGGTAAAGCTCGCCGAAGGCGTTGGTGACGACCAGGTCGGGGTTGGCCGAGCCGAGCAGCGTGTTGTGGGTCAGGACGGTCCACGCCTGGACCTGCAGGCCGGCGGCGCGCAGGGCGTCCCTGGCCTCCCCGAACGGGTCGGCCGAGTCCATCCACGACGGCGTGCCCGGCACCAGCCGGTTGCCCTTCCACGCCTCCTCGCGTACGGGGACGTAGCAGGCCGCGTGCCGCGCCTCGACCAGCCGGTGGGCCGGATGGGCGGGGGTGGCGGCGCGGGTGGTGTGGTAGGACGCGGCGAGCGCCACCGCGTCGACGCCGAGCGCCTTGAGCCGCGCGGCGGCGCCGGGGTCGCCGACGATGTCCCAGGGGTAGGCGTAGATGACGTTCACCAGCGTGGCCTCCGTGCGGAGAAGGACGGGTCGACGGACCTCATGTACGTCGTGTCGTCGCGGGAGCGGACCCCGCACTTCTCATACTGCTCGTTCATGATTGCGAGGGCGTCGCGGTCGAGTTCCACCCCGAGTCCCGGGCCGTCCGGCACCGGGACCGCGCCGTCCACGAAGCGCAGCGCGCCGGGGGCCACCACGTCCTGGCCGTCCTGCCAGGGGGTGTGGGTGTCGCAGGCGTGGGTGACCGACGGGGTGGCGGCGGCCAGGTGGGTCATCGCGGCGAGGCTGATGCCGAGGTGGGAGTTGGAGTGCATGGACAGCTCGATGCCGAAGGTCTCGCACAACGTGGCGATGTGCGCCGAGCGCACCAGGCCGCCCCAGTAGTGGTGATCGGTCAGCAGCACGCCGATCGCGTTGCGCCGGACGGCCTCGGGCAGGTGCTCGGGGGTGACGACGCACATGTTCGTGGCGAGCGGCATCGGCACCTCGGCGGCGACCCGCGCCATGCCCTCGATGCCCTCGGTCGGGTCCTCCAGGTATTCCAGCACGCCGTCGAGCTCGCGGCCCACCCGGATCGAGGTCTCCACGCTCCACACCGCGTTGGGGTCGAGGCGCAGCGGATGCCCGGGGAAGGCCTCGCGCAGCGCGCGGATCGCCTCGACCTCCTGCTCGGGCGGGTACACGCCGCCCTTGAGTTTGATCGAGCGGAAGCCGTACCGGCCGATCAGCAGGCGGGCCTGCTCGACCACCCCCTCGGGGTCGAGCGCGGCGCCGAAGCCGTCCTCCGGCGCACCCGGATGACCCGCCCACTTGTAGAACAGGTAGGCGCTGTACGGCACGGCGTCGCGCACCCGGCCGCCGAGCAGGTCCACGACGGGCCGGCCCGCCGCCTTGCCGCGGATGTCCAGGCAGGCGACCTCGAAGGGGGAGAAGATCCGGTCGACGGTCTTGGCCCGCGAGGAGGTGCCGGTCAGGCCGTGCAGGTCGGTGACGACGTCGGCCCCGACGAGGCCGGCCACGGTGGCGTACATCGCGTTGTGGCCGTAGACGTCGTGGCCGATCAGCGCCTCGGCGGCGTCGCGCACCCGCACGAGGTGGTCGAGGTCGCCGTAGGTCTCCCCGAGGCCGGTCAGCCCCTCGTCGGTGACGACCTCGACGACCGTGCGCAGCGCCCAGGGCTCGTGGACGCCGGCGGCGTTGAGCAGCGGCGGGTCGCGGAAGGCGACCGGTGTGACGTTGATCTCGCGAATCCTCATCCCGCTCCTCATCCCACGATGTCCAGTCCGGCCGCGATCAGCTTCTCCAGCCGGGCGACGTGCTCGGGGGCCGCGTCGACCAGCGGCGGCCGCACCCGGCCCACGTCGAGGCCGCGCAGGGCGACGCCCGCCTTGACGAGCGAGACGGCGTAGCCGGGCACGAGGTCGCGCAGCTCGACCAGGGGGCGGTAGAAACCGGCGAGCAGGCGCCGGACGAGGTCGTCGTCCCCCGCGGTCACGGCCTTGTGGAAGGCCAGGGCCACCTCGGGGAGGAAGCAGAACACGGCGGAGGAGTACAGGCTCACGCCGATCCCCCGATAGGCGGGCACGGTCATCTCGGCCGTCGGCAGCCCGTTGAAGAAGGTGAAGTCGCGGCCGGTCGCCTCCCTGACGGCGAGCACGATGCGCTGCATGGCGTCGACGTCGCCGAGGCCGTCCTTGAACCCGACGACGTTGGGGATCCCGGTCAGCTCCGCGGCGGCGGCGGGCGTGAAGCGGGCGTTGGCCCGCTGGTAGACGATGATCGGCAGATCGGTGGACGCCGCGACCTCGCGGACGTAGCGCACCAGCCCCTCGGCGGGAGCGCTGACCAGGTAGGGCGGCAGCAGCAGCAGGCCGTCGGCGCCCGCGTCGGCGGCCCTGCGGGCGCACTCGCGGGCGAACGGGAGCGAGCCGCCGGCGCCGGACAGGACGGGGACCCGCCCGTCCGCCGACTCGACGGCGATCCGCACCACCCGCGCGTACTCGTCGATGCCGAGCGCGTTGAACTCGCCCGTGCCGCAGGCGGCGAACACCCCGCCCGCTCCTTCGCTCACCCCTCGGGTCACGTGCGTGGCCAGCACGTCCTCGGCCAGCTCACCGTCGGGACCGAACGGTGTGACCGGAAAGAAGAGAACGCCGTCGAGCTGCATCCGCCCACTCCCTCGATGTCCACATACATGGACAAAGTTCTTCAATATGTCCATGAAGCTAGCCGGGTGATCCGACGAAAGTCAACCTGGTCACCCGTGACCGCGCCGCTGGTCAGCCCGCCCGTGAACGGCCGGAGGAAGGCCGGGAGCGTGAGGAGGCCGTCGGCGGCGCGGCGAGTGCCGGGCGACCGCGGTTGGGTGCAGCCGGTCGAATGAAGGACGCCGATCGGGTAGATGACGCGGCATGCGCCCGCCTCCAGCTCACGTGCTCGGACTGTTCACATTCTTGAAGCGGCTCCGCAATTGCGTCCATTCGCTAGCAAGACCGTAGAAATTGACAACAGTTGCGTCAAGAAGCGATCCCGGGTCATATATGTGAATCATGCCCGTAGTTGTGAACAATTAGGGGTTGCTGCGAGACTGGCGCCGTTCGGCATTGACCGTTCGGCATTGACATGGTCCGCACGTCGCGCGGACGATCGCGGAGCCCCGCGCTCGGGCGTGGGCACCGGATCCCCGTCAGCGGGGCCGCGCCGTATTGCGGGGCCGATCCGACAGGAGGCACATGCGAATTCTCATGACCGGCGCGGCGGGCGGCGTCGGCACCCTGCTGCGACCCCGGCTGGCCAGGGAGGGGCGCGTGCTGCGCCTGCTCGACGTCGTCCCGCTGGAGGCGGGGCCGGACGAGGAGGCGGTGACCGCCGACATCACCGACCCCGAGGCCATGGACGCGGCGATGGACGGCGTGGACGCGGTGCTGCACCTGGGCGGCCACAGCCTCGAACAGCCGTGGGCGGACATCCTGCAGGTCAACATCCACGGCACCTACGTGGTGCTGGAGGCCGCGAGGCGGGCCGGAGTGCGCCACGTCGTGCTGGCCAGCAGCAATCACGCGGTCGGGTTCTTCCCGCGCAGTGCGGGCGAGGCTCCCGACTACCTTTTCCCGCGCCCCGACACCTTCTACGGCGTGAGCAAGGTGACCAAGGAGGCGCTCGGCTCGCTCTACCACGACCGCTACGGCCTGCAGGTGACCTGCCTGCGCATCGGCTCGTGCTTCGAGCAGCCCAAGGACGTGCGCATGCTGTCGACCTGGCTGTCCCCGGACGACTGCGCCCGCCTGGTCGAGGCGTCGCTGGCGGCCGACGGCTTCCACGTGGTGTGGGGCGTGTCGGCCAACACGCGCCGCTGGTGGTCGCTGGAGGAGGGCCGGGCCATCGGCTACGAGCCCGAGGACGACTCGGAGGTCCACGCCGAGAAGCTGATCGCCGAGCACGGCGAGCCCGATCTCGGCGAGCTGCCGCACTCACTGGTCGGCGGGGCGTTCTGCGGCCCCCGCTACGATGTCGACAACCTTACGGCGGGGGGATGAGGTGACCGGGCAGGTGAAGGATTCGGTCCAGCAGGCGGTCGAGCGGGCCGCCGCGGCGGGCGAGGCGTGGCGGGCGAGGCCCCCGGCCGAGCGCGCGACCGTCCTCGAGGGCGTCTGCGACGCCCTGCTCAAGCACGCCGAGGAGCTGTGGCCGGCCGCCGCGGAGGAGACCCGGCTGCCGGAGGCGCGGCTGCGCGGCGAGATCGCCCGTACGGCAGCGCAGTTCCGGCTGTTCGCCGACGTCCTGCGGGACGGCGGCTGGGTCGAGGCGGTGATCGACCACCCCGACCCCGGCGCCACTCCGCCGTGTCCCGACGTGCGCCGGATGAACCACCCGCTCGGCGTCGTGGCCGTCTTCGCGGCCAGCAACTTCCCCTTCGCGTTCTCCGTGGCGGGCGGCGACACGGTGTCGGCGCTCGCGGCCGGCTGCCCGGTCGTGGTCAAGGCCCACGAGGGGCACCCCCGCACCTCCGACCTGACCGCCTCCGTCGTACGGCAGGCCCTGCCCGACCCCGACCTGCTCGGACTCGTGCACGGGTTCGAGGCGGGGGCCCCGCTGGTGAAGCACCCGCTCGTCACGGCGGTCGGCTTCACCGGCTCGCTCGCGGGCGGGAAGGCCATCCAGAAGCTGATCGACGAGCGGCCCGACCCCATCCCGTTCTACGGAGAACTGGGCAGCGTGAACCCGGTCGTCGTGCTGCCCTCGGCCGATCCCGCCGAGGTGGCCTCGGGCTTCGCGGCCTCGCTCACGCTGGGCGTGGGGCAGTTCTGCACCAACCCCGGCCTGGTGTTCGTCCCGGCCGAGGGAGGGTTCGAGCAGGCCGTCGCCGAGGCGGTCGCCGCCACCGCGGGCGGGCCCATGCTGACCGCCAAGATCCGCGAGGGCTACCTGCGGGCGTCCGGCCGGCTGGCCGAGCGCCTCACCGTGCTGGCCAGTGGTGGCGCGGTGGACGGCATCACCCCGCAGGTCTTCGCCGCCGACCTGGAGGCGTTCGCGGACGGCCTGCCCGAGCTGGGGGAGGAGTGCTTCGGCCCGTCGGCGATCGTCGTCCGCTACCGCGACCCCGCCGGCCTGCCCGCCGTGCTGGGCCGGCTGCCCGGGTCGCTGACCGCGACCGTCCATGCGGCCGGGCCTGAGGAGGCCCGCGACCTCGTGCCGGTCCTGCGCCGGCTGGCCGGGCGGCTCATCTGGAACGGCTGGCCCACGGGTGTCGCCGTCTGCTGGGCGATGCATCACGGCGGCCCCTGGCCCGCCTCCACGGCTCCGGCGCACACGTCCGTCGGCGCGGCCTCGATCAGGCGCTGGACGACCCCCGTGGCCTACCAGGACTGGCCGGCGGATCTGCTGCCGCCGGAGCTGCGCGACGACAACCCCCTCGGCGTGCCGCAACGCGTGGACGGCCGCCTGCGCGCCTGACGCCGCCGCTATGCTCCCGCGCCGCTTTCCCCTCGGGGGGAGCGGCGCCCGTGTGCCCGGACCCGGACGAGGAGGACGGCAACCGCCTCTCGATAGCCTGGACTTCCGGACGCGGGAATCGGGGGTCTCGCCGTGGCCGACGTGGTGGACCGATACTTCAGTGCGTACAACGCCCACGATCTGGACGCGATCATGGGGTGTTACTGCTCCAAGCCCGTCGCGGTGGGGCCGGGCGGCCCGGTGGAGGGCCGTTCCGAGATGGCGTCCTACCACACCGCGATCTGGCAGGCGTTCCCCGACGTGCACGTCACGGTGTTGCGGAAGGTCGTGGACCGCGAGGCCACGGCGATCACGGCGGTGGGGACCGGCAGGCACACCGGGCCGTTCCCGCTCACCACGGGCGAGGTGCTCCAGGGCACCGGGCGGTACGTCAGCGTGCGGTGCTGCTGGTTCTTCGCCGCGGAGGGCGGCCTGATCGTCGACCAGCAGGTCTTCTTCGACCAGCTGGAGCTGTATCTCCAGCTCGGGCTGCCGCTGTCCCGCCTCGGCCTGCCGCCGTGAGGGCGCGCGCGGCCCCCGGCACTCACAGGGGCCGCGCGCCGCCGGCCGTCAGTGGATCTCGCCGGCCCCGGCGTGCCGGGAGACCTCCCTGCGCACCGTCTCCGCGGGGTCGATCTCCGTGTGCAGGGTCGGCGTCCAGCCCGCGTCGGCGCCGAGGTCGGGGTCGTTCTTCGCGTTGTAGGCGGCGATCAGGTCGACGGGCTGCTCCTTGCCGCCGACCCGCAGCAGGTTGCCCCTGGCCGTCAGCGCGGTGCCGCCCCAGTTGTAGAGCAGGTCGGCGGGGTCCACGCTCCGGCTCAGGCGGAAGTAGTTGTTCTCGGCGTAGATCTGCGACTCCACGCCCACGCCCAGCGCGTACTCGAAGGGCTCGGCGTCGGGCACCTGGTAGTAGTTGTTGTAGACGTGCACCTTGCCGAACCGCACGCGGGGGAGCCGCTGCAGGTTGCCGGAGAACTCGTTGTGGTGCACGGTGACGCTGAGCTTGCCCCGGTCGTTGGCGGGGTTGTTGGTCGAGCCGATCAGCATCGTCTTGTCGTGGTCGGAGAACCTGTTCCACGACACGGTCACGAAGTCGGACGCGCTGGTGATGTCCGCCTGCCCGTCGTGCACCTGGTAGGGCCGGCCGAAGTAGACCGGCTGGTCCGAGTCGGGGTTGTCCGCGTCGGTGAACGTGTTGTGGTCGATCCAGACATGGGTCGAGCCGGTGACCGAGATGTTGTCGTAGAGGGAGTTCCAGTTGCCCTCGGCGCCGTCGGTCGGGTCCCACTGGGGGAAGCAGTCGGCGGCGTCCTCGAAGCGGATGTTGCGGATGATGACGTTGTCGGCCTTGTCCACGTGCAGGTTGACGTGCCGGATGGTCGCTCCCGGCAGGCCTGCGATCGTGGTGTCGGACGGCACCTTGAGCTTGATGTACTTCGTCTGCGCCGCGGCGGAGGCCGCCCGCGCGTCCTCCATCGGCCCGGACGGCTCGGTGTCGCGGCCCCACACGGCCGGGTCGTACGCCGCGAGGTAGCCGGCCAGCGTGTAGCCGCCGGTGGCGAAGTCCGCGCAGGTCTTGTCGACGTCGATGACGCCCTTGACGTAGATGATGCGGGGGCCGGGGGAGGCGAGCGCCGCGGCCAGGCCCGCGCGGTCGGTGACCACGTGGACGTTCGACTCGGGGGCCGCCGAGCCGCCGGTGGTGCCGGTGCCGGCCGAGGCCCAGCCGTCGCCCGCGGGCAGCGTCTGCCGCCCGAGATCGGCCGGTTCGCCGGCCGGCGGGGTGGCCGCCCCGGCGGCGCCCGCTCCCAGCACGGGGACGGCGGCCGTGATCGCGATGGCGGCCGACAGGAGTAAGGATCTTCCGGGCATGACTGTCTCCGTTCCGCGGTCGCTCCCCCGAGACGAGTCCGTACGTGTCGCCGGCGCTCAGGCCGGGTTGGGCGACCGCTCCAGTTCTTCGAGAAGGGCGAGACCGCGGTCGATCAGCGTGGCGAGCCTGTCGAGGTGCTCGGGGCCGGGATCGGACAGCGGCCGGCGGACGGGTCCCACGTCCAGACCACGCAGGCGCACACCCGCCTTGATGAGCGAGACGGCGTACCCAGGACCCTCACGGCGGAGGTCGACCAGGGGACGGTAGAAGCCCTCGATCAGACGGTTCGCGACGTCGTCGCGGCCGTCCCGCAGCGCCCGGTAGCAGGCGAGCGCGAGGTCGGGGAGGAAACAGAAGACGGCGGAGGAGTAGCGGACCACCCCGAGGTCCCGATAACCGAGCTGGGACAGCTCCGCTGTGGGCATGCCGTTGAAGTAGAGCATTCCGGGCGGTGCGGCCTCGATGATCCGGCGCATGAGGCCGAGGTCGCCGTAGCCGTCCTTGAGCCCGATGACGCCCGGGTGCTCCGCGAGCGCCGCGACCGTCTCCGGCTCGAAGACGGCGTTGTCCCGCTGGTAGAGGATGATCGGCAGCCGGGTGCCGTCCGCGATCGCCTCGTAGTGGCGGCGCAGGCCGTCCTGGCCCGCCTGCACGAGGTAGGGCGGCAGCGCGAGCAGGGCCGAGGCCCCGCCGTCCTCGGCCGCCCTGGCGAACTCCAGGGCCATCGCCGTGCCGTAGCCGGTCCCGGCGACCACCGGGACGCGCCCGGCCGCCTCCTCGACCGCGGCGGCCACGCAGGCGGCGTAGTCGCGCAGGCTGAGCGAGGGGAACTCACCGGTGCCGCAGCAGGCGAACACCGCGCCGCACCCCGCCTCGACGCCCTGGCGCACGTGCCGGCGGAACACCTCGAGGTCCAGCCGCTCCTCCTCGTCGCAGGGCGTGACCGGGAAGAACAGCAGGCCGTCGAATGTCACCGGCTTCCTCCGTCATCCATCTGAACCTGATTCATATTCATGAACTTCATGAACACCGGGACCGTACGGCGAGCGGCGGCGCGCGGTCAAGACGCGCACCCCGAAGAGGGGCAATGTCTCGAATGGGACACGGGTTCTTGACAGGACCGAGGCATGAACATCACCGTTGATCCGTCCACGTTTGTGAACTACGTTCAGGAATATGTCTTGACGTGGTTCCGGAAAAGTCGCAGAGGAGATGCGCCGGTGACGACGATGCGCCGCAGGGCCGTGCCGTACCTGCTGATCTCACCGACGGTCGCGCTCATCGCCGCGTTTCTCGTCTACCCGATCGCCAGCGTCGCGTACTACAGCCTGCAGCACCGCAACCTCACCCGGCCATGGGCGGACGGCTTCGCCGGTCTGGACAACTTCCGGCAGATGCTGTTCGAGGACGAGGTCTTCTGGCACAGCCTGGGCTTCACCGCCAAATGGGTGATCGCCGAGATCGGCCTCCAGCTGATCCTCGGGCTGGCCCTGGCCCTTATCGTCAATGAAAGTTTCATCGGCAGAGGGCTCGCCCGGTCGCTCGTCTTCTCTCCCTGGGCCGTCTCCGGGGTGCTGACGACGGGCATCTGGATCCTGCTCTACACGCCGAGCACCGGGGTGCTGCGCTTCCTCGGGCAGCCCGAGGCGGCGGTCCTCGGCAACCCCGACACGGTCTTCCCGGCCGTGGTGGTGACCGAGTTGTGGCGTGGCGTGCCGTTCTTCGCGATCCTTCTGCTCGCCGGCCTTCAGGGCATCCCGGGCGAGCTCTACGAGGCGGCGGCGGTGGACGGCGCCGGGCGGATCAGGCGCTTCCTCCACGTCACGCTGCCGCACCTGCGGGACGCGATCGTGCTGGCCACGCTGCTGCGCGGCGTCTGGGAGTTCAACAACGTCGACCTGCTCTACACGCTCACCGGCGGCGGCCCGGCGCAGGTCACGACCACGCTGCCGCTGTACGTCGCGCAGCGGGCCGTCGACTCCAAGGACTTCGGGTACGGCTCCGCGCTGACGATGGCGGGCTTCGTGATCCTGCTGTTCTGCTCCATCCTCTACCTCCGGCTCAGCCGGTTCGGCGAGGAACGATGAAGAGGCGAGGGGTTTCGCAATGAGCGCCGACGTGATGACCCGCCCGCGCACCCGAGCGGTGCCCGCGGGGGCCCGCCGCCGGAAGAGGCGCGACCCCGGCCGCGTGCTGCGGCTCTACGTCCCCCTCGGGATGTACCTGGTCTTCACCCTCGTGCCGTTCTACTGGATGCTCGTGTTCGCCCTGCGGCCGGCCGGATCGACCGACCCGGTGCCCTGGCCGATCACGTTCGAGCACTTCGAGACCGTCTGGAACGACATCGGCTACGCGGTCTTCTTCAAGAACAGCGTGATCGTCGGGGTCTGGTCGCTGCTGGTCACCACGGTCATCGCGGTCATGGGAGGGTACGCGCTGTCGCGCTACCGGTTCCGCGGCCGGGGCCTGTTCATGGTCGTGCTGCTGTGCACCCAGTTCATCCCCGGCGCGATGATGCTGATCCCGCTGTTTTCGATCTTCAAGTCGCTCGGCCTGATCAACAACCTGGCCAGCCTCATCGTCGCCGACACCGTCTTCAACCTGCCCCTGTCGATCATCTTGATGAGCGGATTCATCTCGGCCGTGCCGTTCACGGTCGAGGAGGCCGCGATGGTCGACGGCTGCACCCGGTTCCGCGGCTTCCTCGCGATCGTGCTGCCGCAGCTGCGCCCCGGCCTGATCGCCGTCGGGTCGTTCGCCTTCATCCACACGTGGAACAACTTCCTGTTCGCGCTGATGTTCGTCAGCAGGCAGGACAGCTTCACGATCCCCGTCGGGCTCAGCTACACGATCGGGGAGTACAGCGCCGACTTCGGGGCCCTGGCGGCCGGGGGCGTCGTCGCCGCCCTGCCGGTGGTCTGCGTGTTCGCAGTGGTCCAGCGCTATCTCGTGCACGGCATCAGCGCCGGCGCGGTCAAGGGATAGCAACCCCCCAGCCTGTCGTACGCAGGAGGAACCATGAAAGTGAAAGTGGCCTGGGCGGCGCTCGCCGTTCTCGCCGTCACCGCTACCGGATGTGGGTCGGACTCGGGTTCCGACGACGGCTCCGGCAAGACGACCATCACCTTCTGGGACAACAACGGGGGCGCCCGCACCCCGATCTACCAGGAGCTGATCAAGCGGTTCGAAGCGGCCAACCCCTCCATCCACGTCGAGTACGTCGGCGTCCCCATCGCCTCCGTCCAGCAGAAGTACGACACCGCCATCGCCGGCGGGGACACCCCCGACGTCGGCGGCGTCACCACGTCGTACCTGGCCAACCTGACCGGCCAGCAGGCGCTGGAGCCGGCGGACGAGTGGCTGGCCAAGAGCTCGGTGAACGGCAAGCTGGCCACGCCCATGCTCGACTCGGTCCGCAAGACCGTGCCCGACGGCAAGCTCTACCTGGTGCCGGGCACCTCCAACATGGACGTGGTGTGGTACCTGAAGGACAAGCTCCAGCAGGCGCCGAACACCTGGGACGAGTTCTTCAAGGACGCCGACGACCTGACCAAGAAGCCCGACGAGTACGGCTACACGATCCGCGGCGGCGCCGGCTCGATCTTCCAGATCCTGGCCGAGATGTACTCCTACTCGGGCGTGAACGCGTTCTTCGACGCCTCCGGCAAGAGCACGGTCAACGACCCGAAGAACGTCGAGTTCCTCACCAAGATGGCCGGGTTGTACAAGAGGGACACCCCCGAGGCCGACGTCACCAACGACTTCCCCAAGATGGTCGCCGCGTTCGGCACCGGGAAGATCGCGATGATGCACCACAACCTGGGCTCCTACAACGACCACGTCAAGGCGCACGGCAAGGACAAGATCGGCGCCTTCGCGCTGCCGACCGGCCCCGGCGGCAAGCGGACGATCGTCGCCAACCCCGTGGACGGCTTCGCGGTCTTCAAGAACAGCGAGCACAAGGACGCCGCCTGGAAGTTCGTGGAGTTCCTGGTCTCCCACGACGGCAACAGCTACTGGAACCAGCAGACGGGCCAGATCCCGGCCAACACCGAGGCGCAGGGCGACTCCTGGCTGCAGGGCCTGGAGCACCTGAAGACGGCCGTCGACACGCTGAACGACCCGAACACCCAGGTCGTGTCCCCGCCCTACTACCTGCCCCAGTTCTCCTCCATCACCAAGGCCGACACCGAGCCCCTCTTCCAGAAGGTGCTGCTCGGCCAGATGAAGCCCCAGGAGTTCCTCGACACCCTGGCGCAGAAGCTGACCGACGCCCAGGCCGAGTGGAAGAAGGCGACCGGCGGCTGACGATCGCCGCCGCGTCCCGGGACCGGGCCGGTGCGTACCTGACCGCGCACCGGCCCTCCGGGCCCGATTGACACGGCCCCTCCGGGCCCGATTGACACGGCCCCTCCGGGCCCGATTGACATGGCCCCTCCGGCCCCTCCAGCACCGAGAGAGAGAAGGGAAGAGCCCATGGCGGTCGTCGAACGCGTCGTCGTCACGGTCTTCACCACGGTCACCAGGTCCGTGGTTGACGGGCACGGCCACCGGCATCCCGGTCCGCCCCGGGAGGTGCGGGAGGCGCTGCTGGCCGTCACCGACAGCGACGGCGCGACCGGATACTGCCTGACGGCGCCGGACACCGTCAGGGAGTCGGTGATCATGAGCCACATCGGGCCGGCGCTGGTCGGGCAGGACAGCCTCGACCGGGAGCGGCTGTGGCACCGCGTCGCCCGCCGGCAGCGGGGAGCCCAGGGCAACCTGTCCGACCGGGCGCTCAGCGCGGCCGACCAGGCCCTGTGGGACCTCGCCGGGCGCAAGCTCGGCCTGCCGGTCTGGAAGCTGCTCGGCGGCGCCCGCTCCGAGGTGCCCGCCTACGCGAGCACGATGTGCGGCGACGACATCCCCGGCGGCCTGGCCACCCCCGAGGACTATGCCGCGTTCGCCAAGGAACTCGTCTCCCGCGGCTACCGCGGGATCAAGCTGCACACCTGGATGCCGCCCATGCCGTACGGTGTGGACCGCGACATCGAGGCGTGCGCCGCGGTCCGGGAGGCGGTCGGGCCGGACGTCGCGCTCATGCTCGACAGCAACCACTGGTACTCCCGCTCCGAGGCCCTGGCGCTCGGCAGGGCTCTCGACGAGCTGAACTTCGCCTGGTACGAGGAGCCGATGGAGGAGGCGTCGGTGCAGTCGTACCGATGGCTCGCCGACCAGCTCAGGACGCCGATCCTCGGGCCGGAGACCTCCTGGGGCAAGCACATGGCGCGGGCGGAGTGGGTGGCCGCGGGGGCCTGTGACATCCTCAGGGTCGGCGTGGTCGGCTCCGGCGGGATCATCCCGGCGATCAAGGCGGTCCACCTGGCCGAGTCGTTCGGCATGGACTGCGAGATCCACGGCAACGGCTCCGGCGCACTCGCCGTGATCGGCGCCACGCTGTGCGGGCAGTGGTACGAGCGGGGGCTGCTGCACCCGCACTCGGACTACGACACGCCCGCCCCGCACCTGCGGTCGATCGTCGACCCGCTCGTCGACGGAAAGGTGCGGATGCCGGACACTCCCGGACTGGGGGATGATCTGGATATGGACTACATCGCCTCCCGGACGGTCACCTCCTGGGGAACCGGCTCACAATAGGAGGCGGACAGGCAGGTCAGGGAGGTACACATGGCGGAACCCGTGCCGCACGTGAAGTCGGCACTCCGGACGGTCGAGCTGCTCGACTTCTTCGCGCAGTATCCCGGACTGCACAGCCTCACCGACCTACAGGGCAAGCTGGGCTACCCCAAGAGCAGCCTGCACGCCCTGCTGCGCACGCTGGTCGACCTGGGCTGGATCGAGACCGACGTCACCGGCACGCTCTACCGGATCGGCATGCGTGCTCTGCTGGTCGGGGCGACGTACATCGACGGCGACCCGGTGGTCCAGCTCGCGCACGACGCGCTGGACTGGCTGGCCGAGGTCACGGGCGAGACGGTGCACCTCGCCCGTCTGGACCACTTCGACATCGTGTACCTCGCCACGCGCGCCTCGCGGCACTACCTGCGGCCGTTCTCGCGGGTGGGCCGGCGCCTGCCGGCGAGCACCACGTCGCTCGGCAAGGCGATCCTGGCGAGCAGGGACGACGACGAGGTGCGCGCGATGCTGCCCGCCGAGCTGCCCTCGCTGACGGCCCACACGATCGTGGACGCCGAGGAGCTGCTGGTCGACCTGCGCCGGGTGCGCAAGCAGGGCTACGCGGTGGACCGCGAGGAGAACACCGAGGGGCTGCGGTGCTTCGGCGTCGCGCTGCACATCAGCGACCCGCCGCGCGACGCCATCAGCTGCTCGGTGCCGATCCCGCGCCTCACGCCCGAGCGGGAGAAGGAGATCGCCTCCTGCCTGCTGGAGGCGCGAGAGCGCATCGAGCGCTCCGCCATGCGGCAGCGCCGCGCCTACTGACCGGACGCGGCTCCGCCGCCGCGCCTCACGCGCTCCAGCCGGTGGCGCGCAGCCACGTCTCCAGGGTCATCAGGCCGGGGTGCTCGGATCGCAGGGCTCGCAGATCGACCTGGGCGGACGGCTGCTCGTCGAAGAACTCGAACATCCGGGCCACCCACTCGTCGAACGCGCGCACCTGCTCGATCGGCGTCCGTTCGAAGCGGGCCGGCAGGCCGCACACCCGGCCGAACGTCGCGGCGATCTCCTCCGGGGTGAGCTCGTCGGCGCCCAGGTCGACCGTACGGCCGAGGAACCGGCCGGGGCGCTCGAAGGCGAGGGCGGCGAACACCCCGATGTCCTCGACGCCGATGAGCTGCATCGGTTTGCCGGGCTGCGCGGGAAGCCGCACGACCAGCGTGCCGTCCTCCAGGACCGGCCGGTTGTAGGTGGCGAAGTTCTCCATGAAGGAGACCGGGCGCAGGATCGTCGCCGGGAGCCCGAGCGCGTGGATCTCGCGCTCGATCCGTGCCTTGCTCTCGAAGTGGGGGATTCCGGAAGGCGCGTCGGTGCCCGGGACCGAGCTGTACACCAGGTGTCCCGTGCCGATCTCCGCGGCCAGCCTGGCCACCGTCAGGCCCCGCCGCTCCTCGGCGGCGGCGCCCTCGACGGTGATCCTCGGGCCCTGCATCATGGTCAGCGCCAGGAAGACCCCGTCCACCCCCCGCATCGCGCGGCGCAGCGACGCCTCGTCGTCGAGGTCGCCCACGACGAGTTCCGCCCCCGACTCATCCAGGGTCTTCGCGGCGGAGCCGCCCGGGTCGCGCACCAGGGCGCGTACGCTCCGGCCCCGGGCGAGCAGTTGCCGCGCGGTGGCGCCGCCCTGCCGGCCCGTGGCGCCGATCACCAGTACGGGATCGCTCATGACGCCTACCTCCGTGGCACACTCGCGGTGTGAAGGATCATGGACGTCACGATAACGAGACGGCGTCCGGCGGTCCTGGCACTCGTGCTGCCAGTCTCGCGCCCGGCCGCCGCGCCAGGGCGTCGGACCGCAGGGCCGAGCTCGGCGCGTTCCTCCGCGCCCGGCGGGCCAGCCTGCGCCCGGCCGACGTCGGCCTGCCGGAAGGCGATCAGGCCCTGCGCCGCACCCCCGGCCTGCGCCGCGAGGAGATCGCCGAGCTCTCGGGTGTGGGTGTCACCTGGTACACCTACCTGGAACAGGGACGGGACATCTCGGCGTCGGCTCAGGTGATCGACGCGCTGGCCCGCGCGCTGCTGCTCGATCCCGACGAACACCGCCACCTGCGCGACCTGGCCGGCCTGGCCCCGCCGGACACGCCGTCCGGCGAGGGGGAGCGGCCACGGGACCGGCTGCGGCGCCTGGTGGACGCCGCCGCCCCGAACGCCGCCTCCGTCTACGACGCGCGCTTCGACTACCTGGCCTGGAACACCCCCTACGCCCTGCTCCGCCACGATCCGCTGACGCTCCCGCCGGGAAGGCGGAACCTGCTGTGGATGATGTTCACCGACGCCGGCAACCGCGCCCGGATGGCCGACTGGGAAACCGCCGCCCGCGCCTTGATCAGCCAGATCCGCGCCGCGATGGGACGCCGGCCGGGTGACCCCGCCTTCACCGCGCTGGTGGCGGAGCTGAGCGAGGTCAGCCCGGAGTTCCGGGAGTGGTGGGCGGACTACCCGGTCCGCCGCTTCAGGCCCGCGACGATCGCGATCGACCACCCCGAGATCGGGCGGCTGGACCTGGAGCTGTTCCAGCTGCGTCCGGCGGAGCACCCCGATCTCCTGCTGGTGCTGCAGGTGCCGGCGGGCGAGGACGGTCGCAGGCGGGTGACCGCGCTCCTCGACGGACGGCGGGGCTCCGGTGGCGCCCCATCGGGCGGCCTCCCGGCGCGCCGCCCCGGTAATCGCCCGCATCCGGGGTAACTTCGGCATCATGGCCACCCGTACGTCCGGACAGGGGTCCGGCAAGCGCCCCGCGTCGCGCTCCGGATCCCGTACGGCTTCCCCGAAGCGATCCCCGGCGGGTTCCCGAGGCAGGGGGGCGCCCAAGCCCGCGCCCAGACCCGCGCCGAAGCGGCCGGTCGCCACCGGCCAGGACCCGATCAGCTGGTTCTTCCTCGTGATCGGCAAGCTCGTCATCGGCATGTGGATGCTGGTGGCGAACGGCGTGGGCATGGCGGCGCGGGCACTCGGCCAGGGAGCCCGCGATCTCGACCCCATGCACCGCCGCGACGGGCAGGGGCTGTCCGTGCTCGCGGGCGCCATCGTGCTCGCCGCCCTGACCTGGCGGGACGCCAAGACGGGTTTCGCCGCGTTCGTCGACGCCGTGGTGCGCGGGACGGTGGGATCGCTCGCCTGGGCGGTGCCCGTGCTGCTCGCGCTGCTCGCCTGGCGGCTGCTGCGCCACCCCGACCAGAACGCCGAGACCGGCAGGATGGGCATCGGCTGGACGGCGCTGCTGGCCGGGATCCTCGGGATCGTGCACGTCGCCCACGGCACGCCATACCCCTCCGGCGGGCCGAACGACGGCATGGACAACGTGTCGGCGGCGGGCGGCATGATCGGCTTCATCGTCTCGGCCCCGCCGTCGAGCATCCTGCCGGCGTTCATCACGATCCCGCTGCTGCTGATGCTGTCCGGCTTCGGCCTGCTGGTGATCACCGCGACCCCGGTCCACCGCATCCCCGAGCGCCTCGCCGAGATCCAGCACATGCTCTTCCAGCGGCCGGAGGAGACCGGGGAGTCCCGCAAGGCCCCCGCGCCGGCCAAGAAGCGCACGCGCAAGCAGCAGGGCGGCGGGCGCGACGCGGTCGAGGGCGGCGACAACGTCAAGCCGTACGACACGCCCGTGCTGTCGGAGAAGGACCACTCGCCGGAGATCGTCCCCGGCCTGGTGGACGACGTCGTGGAGTCGGCCGAGCCCACCGAGCCGGAGATGCAGCTCCCCAAGCCGGCGCCGCAGCCCCCGCTGCCGACCCCCGCGCCGCGCAAGGTGGAACAGCTCGTCCTGTCCAGCCAGGAGGGGCCGTACACGCTGCCGGACCTCACGCTGCTGCGGCCGGGCAGCGCGCCCAAGCAGGAGACCAAGGGCAACCGGACGGTCGTGAACGCGCTGACCAGCGTGCTGGAGCAGTTCGCCATCGACGCGCAGGTCGTCGGCTTCACCCGTGGCCCGACGGTGACCAGGTATGAGATCGAGCTGGGCCCGGCCGTCAAGGTCGAGAAGGTCACCGCGCTCACCAAGAACATCGCCTACGCCGTCAAGTCCGCGGACGTGCGGATCCTGTCTCCCATCCCCGGCAAGTCGGCGATCGGCGTGGAGATCCCCAACGTCGACAAGGACCTCGTGTCGCTCGGCGACGTGCTGCGCTCGCAGGTGGCCCAGGCCGACCACCACCCGATGATCGTCGGGCTGGGCAAGGACGTCGAGGGCCGCACCATCGTGGCCAACCTGGCCAAGATGCCGCACATCCTCATCGCGGGCGCCACCGGCGCGGGCAAGTCGACCTGCATCAACGGCCTGATCTCCTCGATTCTCATGCGGGCCACGCCCGACGAGGTCCGCATGGTGCTCGTCGACCCCAAGCGGGTCGAGCTCAGCTCGTACGAGGGCATCCCGCACCTCATCACGCCCATCATCACGAACCCGAAGAAGGCCGCCGAGGCCCTCGAATGGGTGGTGGGCGAGATGGACCGGCGATACGACGACCTGGCGGCCAGCGGCTTCCGGCACGTGGACGACTTCAACAAGGCCGTACGCGCGGGCAAGCTCGTGCCGCCGCCGGGCAGCGAGCGCGTCTACCAGCCGTACCCCTACCTGCTGGTGATCGTGGACGAGCTGGCCGACCTGATGATGGTCGCGCCGCGCGACGTCGAGGACTCGATCGTCCGCATCACGCAGCTCGCCCGGGCCGCCGGCATCCACCTGGTCATCGCCACCCAGCGGCCGTCCGTGGACGTCGTCACCGGCCTGATCAAGGCGAACGTGCCCTCGCGGCTGGCGTTCGCGACCTCCTCGCTCGCCGACTCGCGGGTCATCCTCGACCAGCCGGGAGCGGAGAAGCTCGTCGGGCAGGGCGACGCGCTGTTCCTGCCGATGGGCGCGAGCAAGCCGATGCGGCTGCAGAACGCCTTCATCTCCGAGAAGGAGATCGCGGAGGTCGTCGGCCACTGCAAGGCCCAGATGCAGGCCGAGTATCGGGAGGACGTCGCCGCGCCCGCCGCCGCGAAGCGGGAGATCGACGAGGAGATCGGCGACGACCTCGACCTATTGATCCAGGCCGCGGAGCTGATCGTGTCGACCCAATTCGGCTCGACGTCCATGCTCCAGCGCAAGCTGCGCGTGGGCTTCGCCAAGGCCGGGCGGCTGATGGACCTGCTGGAGAGCCGCAACGTGGTCGGCCCGAGCGAGGGGTCCAAGGCCCGGGAGGTGCTGGTCAAGCCCGACGACCTGCCCGGCCTGCTCGCCGACCTCCGCGGCGGCGAGTAGCCGCCGGGCCTCGCCGAGCGTCTGCACGGCCTGGATCACCTGACCTCAGCGGCCGGCGACCCGGTGGGCGGCGGTGGCGAGCAGCAGGGCCGCGTGCGCGCCGGGGTCGGTCACCGGGTGGCCCAGCAGCGTCTCGATGCGCTGCAGCCGCTGGTAGAACGTCTGCCGCCCGAGGTGCAGCGCGGCGGCCGCCCGGGTCGCGCTGCACCCGTGCAGCAGGAAGACCTCCAGCGTGCCGACGAGGTCGGTCCGGTGGGCCGTGTCCCAGTCCACCAGCGGGCCGATGGTCCGCCGTACGAGCTCGGCGGCGTGCCGGGCGTCGGCGTGGCGGGTGAGCTCCAGTTCGAGGGCGAGCGCGCGGGTGGTGACGAGCCGCGCGTCCCGCCGCAGCCCGAGCGCGGCCCGCGCGTCCCGCAGCGAACCGCCCAGCTCGGCCAGCCCGGTCGCGGCGTGCCCCACGGCGACTCTGAGCTGGGGGGTGTGCAGCCGCCGCAGCGCCTCCTCCAGCGCCTGGGCGGCCGCGCCGGCGGCGTCCGCCACGGCCACCGGCACCGCGAGGGCGCCGAGCACCAGCCGGCCCACCCGCCCGCGCAGGGCGGTCGTGTGCAGGATGTGCGCGGCCCGGTCGAGCACGGCGAGCGCGGCCGCCGTCTCCAGGGCGTCCACGGCCACGCCCACCAGCAGGTGGCCGGGCCCGGTGGGCAGGCCCGCCATGACCGCCCGTACGCCGGGGTCGGCCTCGGCCGTGCCCTCGATGAGGTCCCGCAGCAGCGCGGACGCCTGGCGGTCGCGCTCGCTCGGCGGACTGCCCGTCCTGAGCATGGCGAGGGCGAGGGCGACGGCCGTGCGCTCCAGCGCGATCGCCAGGTCGTCGGCGGGCAGCGCCGAACCGGGGCCGGCCACCAGCCGCCCCCAGGGATGGCCGTGGAGGGTGACCGGCGACTCGCAGACCGCACGCTCGGCCGCGCGCCAGGCGTCCCGGTCGCTGCCCACGCCGTGGGCGGCGACCAGCGCGCCGCTGGCGGACAGCAGCATCAGCGGTGCCCCCACGACCTCGGCTCCGGTCGCCAGCACCCCGGCGACCCCGGCGCCGGCGATGAGCGCCTCGTTGAGCGCGCGGGTGGCCGAGTCGCCCACCCGCAGCCGCCGGCTCGCGTAGTCGACGATCAGCGTGTTGACGTGCTCGGTGATCCGGATGAACGGGACGACCGCGTGCAGGGCGACGAACGGCAGCTCCTGCCTGCGAGCCTCCTCCACCAGCTCGCGCGGCGTCTCGGGGAACGTGCGGCCGAGTTCGAGGGCGACCCCGGCCACGCCCCTGGCGGCGATCTCCCGCAGGTAGTGCCGCCGCGCCCCCGCGTCGGTGCCGGCCAGGCCGAGCCCGGTCGTCAGCAGCAGCTCGCCGCCGGTGAGCAGGGGGCCGATCTCGTAGATCTCGCTGGAGTGCACCCATCGGACCACCCGGTCGAGCGCCCCCTCCCCGGCGAGGACCTCCGGCCGGGCCTCCCGCAGCACCTCGAAGGACAGTAGCTCGCGCAGGGTCAGAGGCATCGGTGCACCCCTATACGGATCGTCCGTTAAGGGTCGCCATAGTACGGACGTTTCGTCCGTTCCCGAAGGCCCCGCCCGGAGGGATAGTGAGCGCATGACAAGCGACGCCGCCATGCTCAGCGTGGCCCTGGAAGAGGCCAGGAAGGGGTTCGCCGAAGGCGGCGTGCCCGTCGGCGCGGCCCTGTTCGGCCCGGACGGCCGCCTGCTCGGGCGCGGGCGCAACCGGCGGGTCCAGGACGGCGATCCCTCGGTGCACGGGGAGACCGCCGCCTTCCGCGACGCGGGCCGCCAGCCCTCCTACCGGAAGACCACCATGGTGACCACCCTGTCGCCCTGCTGGTACTGCAGCGGCCTGATCCGGCAGTTCCGCATCCCGCGCCTGGTCGTCGGCGAGTGCCGCACGTTCATGGGCGCGCACGAGTGGCTCGCCGAGGCCGGGGTGGAGGTCGTCGTGCTCGACGATCCCGAGTGCGCCGGGCTCATGACGGCCTTCATCGCGGCCAACCCGGCCGTCTGGAACGAGGACATCGGAGATGAGGCATGAATTCGGTTCCCGTCGTCGACCTGACTCCCTGGTTCTCCGGTGAGGCGGACGGCCGGGCGCGGGTGGCCGCCCAGGTCGACGCCGCGCTGCGCGAGATCGGCTTCCTGCTGGTCACCGGGCACGGCGTGCCGGCCGCGCTGCGCGAGGACGTGCGCGCCGCGGCCCGGCGGTTCTTCGCCCTGCCCGCCGAGGTGAAGCAGCGGTACGCGGCCGTCGTGGGGGAGCGGGGCTGGCTGCCGCCGGGCGTCGAGGCCAACGGCTACGCCGAGGGCACCCCCACCCCGCCCGACCTCAAGGAGACCTTCGCCGTGGGCGCCGACCAGCCGATCGGCGTCCCGGAGATCGACGCCGACTGGTTCCTCGCCAACGTCTGGCCGTCCGAGGTGCCCGAGCTCCAGGTGCTGCTCACCCGCTACCTGGCGGAGATGCGCTCGCTGGCCGGCGAACTCCTGGTGGTCTGCGCGGCCGCTCTGGGGATCGAGGAGGACTTCTTCGCCTCCCGGGCCGACCATCCGTCGTACACGCTGAACATCAACCGCTACCCGCCGCTGTCGCAGGTGGGCGAGCCGGAGCCGGGGCAGTTCCGGATCGGGCCGCACACCGACTTCGGCACGGTGACCGTGCTCGACCGGCAGCGGGGCGTCGGCGGCCTGCAGGTCTACACGCTCGACGGCGAGTGGATCGACGCGCCGTTCGTGCCGGACTCGTTCACGATCAACATCGGCGATCTGCTGGCCCGCTGGACGGGCGACCGCTGGCGCTCCACCCGGCACCGGGTGCTCCCGCCCGACCCGTCGGCGCCGGACGAGGAGCTGATCTCGCTCATCTACTTCTACGAGTGCAATCCCCTGGCCGAGGTGGAGTCGCTCGGCCCCCCGATCGGCCGGGTCTCCCACGAGCCCGTCCGCGCATCCGACTACCTCCTCGAGAAGCTGAGGGCGATCACCGTATGACAGTTCTGGAACCCCCCGAGGTCGCCGTACGCGAGGGCCGGTACGGCGACAAGGTCGCCGCGATCGAGCCCGGCGGCATCGAGTTCATCCCCCTGTCCGAGCGTCACGGCAGGCCCCGGCAGCTCTTCTGGACGTGGACCTCGCCGAACCTGGAGTTCGCCACGATCTTCCTCGGGGTCCTCGCCGTGGCGGCGTTCGGGCTCGGCTTCTGGCAGGCCGTGCTCGCCGTCGTCGTGGGCAGCGGCCTCGGAGCCCTCACCCACGGCGTGCTGTCGGCCAGGGGCGTGAGCGCGGGACTGCCGCAGATGGTGCTCGGCAGGCTGCCGTTCGGCTATTGGGGCAACGTCATCCCCTCGGCGTTCAACTCCGTCGCCGCCGGAATCGGCTGGTTCGCGGTCAACAGCGTGAGCGGCGCGCTCGCGCTGAACACGCTGACCGGTCTGCCGGGCTGGGCCTGCCTGCTGATCGTCGTCGCGGTCATGGTGGTGCTCGGCTTCTTCGGCCACAACCTGGTGCAGGCCTTCGAGAAGTACGCGTTCCCGGTCCTCGCGGCGATCTTCGCGGTCACCTCCGTGATCATCCTGTCGAAGGCCCAGCCGGGCTACGCGGGCAGCGGGGGAGGGCTCGGCGGCTTCCTGCTGACCGTGGGCGCCACGTTCGGCTACGCGGCCGGCTGGAACCCGTACGCCGCCGACTACACGCGGTACCTGCCGCAGGACGCGAGCAGGCGGGCCACCGGCCTGTCGGCGGGCCTCGGCGTGTTCGTGTCGTGCGTGCTGCTGGAGGTCGTCGGCGCGGCGTCCGTGACGATCGGGGGCGGCGACGCCCTCGGACAGCCCACCTCGGCGTTCACCGGCCACCTGCCCGCGCTCGTGGCGAACCTGACGCTGCTCGCGATCGCCCTCGGGGCCGTGTCGGCCAACGCGCTCAACGTCTACTCGGGCGCGATGTCGCTGCTCGCCCTCGGCGTACGGCTGCCGCTGACGATGCGGCGGGCCATCGTCGCGCTGGCCTGCGGCGTGATCGGCTTCGCGGTGGCGCTGTCGGGCCTGGAGGACGCCGGGCACAAGTACGAGGCGTTCCTGCTGGTCATCGCGTACTGGATCGGCCCCTGGCTGGGCGTGGTGCTGACGGACATGCTGCTGCGGCGCGGCCAGGACGTCCGCGCGCTCGAACCGCTCATGTTCGACCGGCGGCACGCCAACTGGGCCGGGCCCGTCGCGATGGTCGCGGGGGTCGTCGTGTCGGTCTGGCTGTTCTCCAACCAGGAGCAGTACGTCGGCCTGGTGCCGCGGAGCGTGCCCCAGGTGGGGGACATCGCGTTCGAGGCCGGGTTCCTCATCTCCGCCGGGCTCTATCTCGCGCTGAAGCCCCTGCGGCGCTGAACCGGCCCCGGCCGCTCCCCGCGTACACTCTCCGTGCACATTTGGCACACCCCCGGGTACCCATCGTAGCCAGTTACTGATTGAATGTGACTAACTACGCATTGTGGGGCGAGCTGTAAGCTCGGACAGGGGGGCCTGACCAATGAGCGTTGGTGCTGTTTTGGCCGAAGCCCGTGAGCGCGCCGGGCTGACCGTGCGTCAGCTCAGCGAGCGCACGCGGATCCGCGAGACCGTCATCGAGCGCTTCGAGCGCGACGACTTCTCGGTGGGCGACTTCTACGCGCGCGGGCACATCCGGACCATCGCCTCCGACCTCGGCCTGGACCCGGACGAGATCGTGCGGCAGTACGAGCAGGAGAACGCCGACATCGCGTCACCGGTCAAGGCGTCGGCGGTGTTCAGGGGCGACGTGGGCGAGCGCGCCCGCAGGGCCCCCAACTGGACGATGGCCGTCGCGGTGGCGCTGGCCATCGTCGCGGTCGTCGTCATCGCGCGGATGCTCGGCGGCTCCGGCGGGAAGGCGGGCCCGACGGCCGCCCAGCTTCCGGTGAACGCGCCGCACGCGCAGGCGCGTCACGACAAGGGCCACGAGAAGAAGACCCTCGAGGAGGCCGTCGCGCCCGGCCTCGTGGTCGTGAAGGTCACCGCACGCAAGCCGGCCTACCTCAACGTGCGGGACGCCAAGGGTCACGAGATCTTCCAGGGGACGCTTCCCGAGGGGAAGACCACGACCTATTCGGCCAAGGACCGGATGAAGGTGACCATCGGCGACGCGGGGGCCGTGCGGCTGGAGGTCAACGGAAGGGACCTCGGCACGCCGGGCAAGGACGGCCAGATGATCCGGCGGACCTTCGACGCGGGCGGCCCGAGTCCCCGTTAATCGCCGACTGCCGATACCGTAGTTCGCATCATGTCTTCTCGCCGAACCGTATCGCTGATCACGCTGGGCTGCGCCCGCAACGAGGTCGACTCCGAGGAGCTGGCCGCGCGGCTGGAGGCCGCCGGCTGGCACACCGATGACGACGATCCCGACGTCGTCGTCGTCAACACGTGCGGCTTCATCGATTCGGCGAAGAAGGACTCGATCGACACCCTGCTCGCCGCGGCCGACTCGGGCGCGAAGGTGGTGGCGGCGGGCTGCATGGCCGAGCGCTACGGCGCGCAGCTCGCCGACGCCCTGCCCGAGGCGACCGTGATCTCCTTCGACGACTACGCCGAGATCGGGGAGCGTCTCGACGACGTCATCGCGGGCAGGCCGCTGGTCCCGCACTCGCCGCGGGACCGCCGCACGCTCCTGCCGATCACGCCGGTGGAGCGCTCGGCCGCCCGGGCCCACATTCCCGGTCACGCCCAGGAGGACCCGCTGCCGGAGGGCGTCGCCCCCGCCAGCGGCCCTCGCATGCTGCGCAAGCGGCTCGGCTCGGGGCCGGTGGCCTCGCTGAAGCTCGCCTCGGGCTGCGACCGGCGCTGCACGTTCTGCGCGATCCCGGCCTTCCGCGGCTCGTACGTCTCGCGCCGGCCGGAGGACCTGCTCGCCGAGGCCGCCTGGCTGGCCGGGCAGGGCGTCAAGGAGCTCGTGCTGGTCAGCGAGAACTCCACGTCGTACGGCAAGGACCTGGGCGACCTGCGCGCGCTAGAGAAGCTGCTGCCCCCGCTGGCCGCGACCGAGGGCATCGAGCGGGTGCGGGTCAGCTACCTGCAGCCCGCCGAGCTGCGGCCCGGGCTGCTCGACGTGATCGCCTCGACCGAAGGGGTCGCGCCCTACTTCGACCTGTCCTTCCAGCACGCCAGCGGGACCGTGCTGCGGCGGATGCGGCGCTTCGGCGACCCCAAGCGGTTCCTCGACCTGCTGGCGCAGATCCGCGACCGCGCGCCCGAGGCGGGCGTCAGGTCCAACTTCATCGTCGGGTTCCCGGGAGAGACCCAGGAGGAGTTCGACGAGCTGGTGGGCTTTCTGGAGGAGGCCAGGCTGGACGTCATCGGCGTCTTCGGCTACTCCGACGAGGAGGGCACCGAGGCGTACGGCTTCGAGGGCAAGCTCGACCAGGACGTGATCGACGAGCGGGTCGCGACGCTGACCGAGCTCGCCGAGGAGCTGACCGCACAGCGGGCCGAGGAGCGCATCGGCACCGAGCTGGAGGTCCTGATCGAGGAGGACCTCGGCGACGGCGGATACGAGGGCCGGGCGGCGCACCAGGGCCCCGAGGTGGACGGTGCGGTCACGGTCCAGGGGATCGGCCTGGTTCCCGGCCAGATCGTCCAAGCGGTCGCGGTCGACTCCGAGGGGGTCGACCTCATCGCGCGGATCAAGGCAGGCACATGACGGAGCGCGGTGAGCCGCCGGTGGACGTGGCGGGCCCGGGAGAGATGACACCGGAGCCCGCGGCGCCGCCGGTCGCTGCCGCCGTGCCGGTGGCGATCCCGGCGCCCGGTCCGCAAACGGGGCCCGGCGTCTTCGAGGAGCCGTCCGACGTGGCCGGAGACGGCGCCGGGGAGGGCGCCGGAGAAGGCACGGCGCGCCGCGTCAGCACCTGGAACATCGCGAACGTCCTGACTCTCGCCCGGCTGGCGATCGTCCCCGTCTTCACCGTCTTCCTGTTCGTCGAGGGGGAGGGCTGGCGGCTGGCAGCCCTCGGCGTCTTCCTGCTCGCGTCCCTCACCGACCAGCTCGACGGCTGGCTCGCCAGGAAGTACGCGCTGATCACCGACTTCGGGAAGATCGCCGACCCCATCGCGGACAAGGCGCTGATCGGCGCCGCGCTGCTCAGCCTGTCGTACCTCGGGGAGATCCCGTGGTGGGTCACCGTGGTGATCATCGCCCGCGAGGCGGGGGTGACGCTGCTGCGCTTCCTCGTGATCCGGCACGGGGTTATCCCGGCCAGTTACGGGGGCAAGGTGAAGACCGTGTTGCAGATCGTCGCCATCGCGCTCTACATCGTGCCGGGGGTGCCCGATCTGATCAGATGGGTGGCCATGGGCCTCGCCCTGGTGGTCACGGTGGGAACCGGCGCCGACTACGTGGTGCGGGCGGTGCGGCTGCGGCAGGTGGCGAGGAGCGCGCGAAGCTCATGATGGGCGTGGCGAGCGAGGTGCTGTCCCTGCTGGTCCGTCAGGGCGCGACCGTCGCCGTGGCGGAGTCGCTCACGGGCGGCCTCATCGGGGCCGCGATGACCGGCCCGATGGGGGCCTCCGCGGCGTTCCGGGGCGGAGTGATCGCCTACGCCACGGAACTCAAGGCGAGCCTCCTCGACGTGCCGTCCGGCCTCCTCGACAGGGAGGGGGCGGTGCACCCCGACGTGGCCGCGGCCATGGCCACGGGAGTGCGCAAGCTCGCCGACTCCGACTACGGCCTGGCCGTGACCGGGGTCGCCGGCCCAGACCCTCAGGACGGCAAGCCGGTCGGGACGGTCCACATCGCCCTGGCGGGACCGGGAGAGCGGCTCTGGCATCGCGACCTGCGCTTGACCGGAGACAGGGACGGGATCAGAACTGCCACCTGTCAGGAGGCGTTGAGCCTGCTGGAAGGTGTGCTGAAGGCAAATTTGGGGGAACATTCGGGGTGATTACCGCGTTACGTCCCCAGCGAACATGCTCGCCTCGGTCTGCCGCGGTGTTGCCCTCTACAGGTACGGTGGAGCTGTGAGTGAGGTCCGTGAGCCAACGGCGAGGAGCAAGACAGGCGCACGCCCGGCGAAGGGGCCGAGCGAACCCATGATGACGGCGAGGCGTATGTACGAAGGGCAGATGAAGAAGGGGCGACATGAGCCCACCGCGAGAGGCGTCGTGAAGGCGCCCCCCTTGGGGAGGGAGCGACAGATGATCCTGCTGCGTCAGCTGCTCGGTGACGTACTGCGGCGGCTGAGGGTGCGGCAGAATCGCACCCTTCGCGAGGTCTCCACTCTGGCGCGTGTCTCACTCGGCTATCTGTCCGAGGTCGAGCGCGGTCAGAAGGAAGCCTCTTCCGAGCTGCTCGCCTCGATCTGCGGCGCGCTCGGAGTCCCGCTGTCCCAGGTGTTGCGCGAGGTGTCCGATCAGTTCGCGCTGGCCGAACTGCAGGCCGCCCCCGTGCTGGCCGAGGTGCCCGAGCACGAGCGCCTGCCCATCCCGGAGACCGTCCCCTCAGGGCCGGAATTCGATGGCTTCCCCGAGGTCAAGGACATGGTCGCCGCCTAGGCGGCGTCTCGACGCCCCGCCGCGCCGGCGGACGGCGTCTCCGCGACCTCGCCTGACGTCCCCGCAGGCCCCATAAAGACGCAGGCCTGAAGACACAGGCCCCATAAAGACATGGCTCGATAGGACACGCCCGGCAGAGGCCAGGCGTGGCCCCGCGCTCGCAGTCCGGGTCGACCCGGGCCCGGGTGCCCTGTCCCGATGCCACGGGCGGGCGCCTGGCCCCCGCAGGCCCGGTTCCGTTCCGACGTGCCGTTCGCGCTTGGTCGCGCTCGTCTCCTCCTGTCTCCGCGGTCTCTTCCGCATCGCGGTCCCGTGGCTGCCCTCATCCCCTTACGGCTGTCCCCTTACGGGCTGTCTCACGGCCGTGATCACGATGCCTGGATCTCGACCACCCTGCCGTCCGGGTCGGTCATGAGGTGCCGGCCGGGCTCCAGCCGCGGCTCGGCGCCGGCGCCGTCCACCTGGAGACCGAGCCGCACCGCTCCGGTTCTGCGCTCGGCGGTCGCGGGATACAACTCGAACACGGTGCCGTCGGCCAGGACGGCGGCGTAGTGCCGCGGGCCACGGCCGTGCCGCTCCCGGGTGAATTCGATGCCGAGCGCGCCGTAGAAGGCACGGCACTCCTCCAGCCGATCGGTGTACAGGACGAGCAGCATGACGCGGGCGGCGGTGGGCGGCACGGAATCCCCTTCGTGTCTCACGTACCGCCCTATTGTCGGTTCTCAGTCCCGCTGGCAGGCGGGGCACCAGTAGATGAGCCGCTCGGCCGGCTGCGGTCCCATCTCCCCGCCGCTGATCGGGCCGCCGCAGCGGTGACACGGGCGGCGTGCCCTGCCGTACACGAGCAGCGCCCGCCCGGGGCGCGGATCGCCCGTCGTCACCGGGAGCGGCGCGTCCTTGCTCGCGTCCATCAGACGGTGGGCGACCGAGACCAGCTCCTCCAGCTCGTCCGGCGCGATCGACCCCACCGGACGCCACGGGGACAGCCGCGCGGCGTACAACGTCTCGGCCCGCCAGATCGTGCCGATGCCCGCCAGGTCGCGCTGGTCGAGCAGCGCCTCCCCGATCGTCCGCTGCGGGGCGCGCAGCAGGTTCCGTACGGCGAGGGCGGCGTCCCAGTCCGGCCCGAGCAGGTCCGGGCCGAGATGCCCCACCACCCGCTCCTCACGGTCGGTCGGCACGAGATCGACCATTCCCAGCCGCGTCCCGACCGCCTGCCACTCGATGTTGGCGAGGATCAGCCGGACCACGTCGCCCCTCGGTGCCGGACGGCCCGCCGGGCCCACCCGCCAGCTTCCCTCCATGCGCAGGTGAGTGTGGACCGTGAGCCCGCCCTCCACCCGGGTCAGGAGGTGCTTGCCGCGCGAGACCGTCGTCAGCACGGTCCGGCCGCGCAGGTCGGCCGTGGCGTACCGGGGCACCCGGAAGTCGCTGCGGGTCAGCCTCCGGCCGTCCAGGGCCTGCCTGAGCCGCTTGGCGGTCCGGTAGACGGCGTCACCCTCCGGCACGGCTCTCCTCCCGGGAGGATCGGGTACAGGCGGCTCACACCGGCATGTGTGAGTCCCACGCCGCCGGGTCGGCGGCGAGCTCGGTCACCCGGGGCGGCAGCTCGCCCTTGGCGATCTGCTCCAGGGTGACCTCTTCGAGGATGGCCCGCTCACTCGCCCGCAGCGCGATCCACACCTGCTGCAGCGCCTGGGCGGCGCCCTGGTATCCGACGTGCTCGGGCCGCTCGCCCCGCACGTTGGCCAGCGGCCCGTCCACCGCGCGGATCACGTCGGCGAGCGAGATCTGACTGGCCGGCCGCGCCAGGACATAGCCCCCCTCTGGGCCCCGCTGCCCGCGCACCAGTCCGGCGCGGCGCATCTGCAGCAGGATGTTCTCCAGATATTTGGGGGGCATCTCCTGCTCCTTGGCCAGCTCGCCCACCGTGGTGGGTCCCTCACCCGCCGCGGCGAGTTCGGCGGCGGCACGGAGGGCGTAGTCGACACGGGCAGAAAGTCGCATGTAGTCGATTATCCCGCCTGGTTGGCATCGGTAGGACGCCGCCTGCCGACATGGCCCGGCCGGGCCTACTTCAGCCGGAGCCGTACGACGAGCGGGAGGTGGTCGGAGAACGGCACCCGGGGCGCGTCGGCCGCCACCGCGGTGAGCCCGTCCGAGATCAGCACGTGGTCGATACGCCGCACCGGAGCGTCGGCGGGCGAGGTGGGCGGGTCGCCGAGCGCCCGCAGCGGGTCGGACAGCCCCGCGGCCTCCAGCACGCGCATCTGGGGGTCCGACGGCGTCGTGTTGAGGTCTCCCGCCACGATCACCGGTCGCGGGTCGGCCACACCGACCCCGGGCGGGAGGGTGTTCGCGGCGAGCCGCCGGGCGATCGCCGCCACCTCGGGCGCCTGCCCGCGCGGCTCCTGCAGGTGCGTGTTCACGATGCCCACCTCGTGGTCGCCGACCTCCAGCACGATCGGCTGGGCCTGGGCGCCGGTCGGGTAGCCGTGCCGCCCCAGCCGGGTCGAGCCGATCTCGGAGACGGGCAGGTTCGTGAGCAGCGCGTCGCCCCAGAGGCGGTCCGCGGCGGGGGCGAAGTAGTAGCGCATGCCCAGGCCGCGGGCGATCCTCGCCAGGTCGTCGTGCCCGCCGTTCAGCAGCCAGCCCCGGTCCACCTCGCTGAGCAGCACCACGTCGGGACGCCGCGTCGCGGCCCAGGCGGCGACGCCGTCGAGGTCGAGCCTGCCGCCGAGCCCGAAGCCCATCCGGATGTTGTACGCCACGAGCGTGAACTCGTTCCCCGTGATCGCCTTCGTGGCGGGCGGCGACTGCCAGGTGAGGAGGCCGGTCAGCAGGGCGAGCGACAGCGCGATCGACCCCCATCGGTGCGGTGCCCGCCGCACGGCCTGTGCATCGATCCCGGCGGTCCGGTTCCGCCGGTCCGCGCGCACGGTCACGACGGCGACCAGGACGGCCACCGCCACCGGGACCAGCGCGTTGGGGAACCCCAGGTCGGCGTCGAAGGCCGCGTAGTAGAGGAACGCTCCGGTCAGGAACACGAGCATCCCGCTCAGCGCCGCGACGCCCCCGCCCGCGCTCTGCGCGGTGCCCTTGTGGTTCCCGGCGATGCCGGCGCAGGCGCCGAGGGCGACCGCCGTCACGAGGGCCGGCAGGCCCTGCACGCCGGTCTCCTCCGCCGCCACTCCGGCGACCAGGAAGAGCCCGGCCGTCCAGCCCCACGACGTGGTCCAGGCGCAGACGACGGCCGCGCACAGCGCCGCGACCTGGAGCGCGACCGCAAGGGCGGTGAAGGGCCCGCTGTGCTGCGCGGTGTCCTGGGCGAGTATGGCCGGGCCGCCGCAGTACATGCCCGCGAGCATGAGCATCGGGCCGAAGACGAACCACACGGCCGCAGGGGCCTGGTCAGGGGAGGCGGGCGAGAGCCGTACGGACCACAGGAAGGCGAGGCAGAGCAGGGCGACGGCGAGCCAGGGCAGCGGCCCGTCCCGCCAGACGAGGTCCACCCGGTCGAGGGCCAGATGGAGGATCGACGACCCGGCCAGGCCGCCGGCAAGCCCGGCCGGCACCCATGTGCCCGCCGTCGTCCGCGCGCAGCCGTACAGGAAGACCAGGCCCGCCGTGACCCCGGCGGAGGCGAGCAGAAGCTGGGGCGTGCCGCCGTTCGCCGCCTGCAGGCCGAGCCGGGCCGCGACGAGCGCCACCGCGCCCGCCGTCCTGACGATCCGGGGCGACGCGAGCCGCGCCGCGGGGACGGCGGCGAACGGCAGGACGAACCACAGCGCGGCGTACAGCCCCATGCTCGCGGGGTCGGTCTCGCCCGCCCTGCCGTACAGGGTGATGAGGGACGGCAGGAACACCCGCACCACGTCGAACAGGAGCGCGACGCCCGTCATGAGCATGAGCAACGGCCACGGGGCAGCGGGAAGCCTCCGGGCCGGTGTGGCGTGCGGCTGCCCGGTCGTTTCGGTCATCGCGCTCCCTTCGGGCTCCTATGAGCCATCCTCATAAACCATGGGAGCGTTACCAATACGTTCGACCTGGGGCGTTCCTCGTCCCTGTCGGCTCGCTAAGCTTGCTGGAAACCTTGTTGTTCATTCACGGGCGCACATGGCCGGAGCGCCGCCGGGGGCCGAGCGAACCGGAGGGGCGTGGGTGGGCGCACCGACGGCGAGCCGGAGACTCAGACGATGGGAAGCAGGAGCATGGAGCGACGTCCTGGCGTGCCCCGGCTGCTCCGGGAGATCAACGACCGGGCCGCCCTGGAACTGCTGCTCGCCTCGGGTCCCCTGACGCGCGGCCAGATCGGGGAGCTCACCGGCCTGTCCAAGGTCACCGCGTCCCAGACGCTGGCGCGCCTGGAAGAGCGCGGCCTGGTCGAGGTCGTGGGGGAGCAGGCGGGCAACCGGGGGCCCAACGCCGCGCTGTACGGCGTGATCGCCTCCTGCGCGTACGTCGCGGGGCTCGAGGTGGGGCCCGACCGGGTGTCGGCGGCGATCGCCGACATCAACGGCGACGTGGTGGCCGAGGTGACGGCGTCCCCCGAGGAGCAGGACGACCCGGTGTCGCTGGTGCACGCGGCCGTGGTGAAGGCCTGCAGGAGCGCGAAGGTGGCGCTGTCGCGGCTGCGCGGCGTGGTCATCGGCACGCCCGGCGTCGTCGATCCCCGCACCGGGGACGTGCGGTTCTCCTTCGACCTGCCGCAGTGGCACGAGGGCATCCACGAGGCGCTCGCGCGCGACCTGCGCAGGGACGTCACGATCGAGAACGACGTCAACCTCGCCGCGATCGCCGAACGCGCGAAGGGCTCCGCCCAGGAGGTGGACGACTTCGTGCTCGTGTGGGTGGGCCGCGGCATCGGCCTGGCCGTCGTCCTGGGGGGACGGCTGCACCGGGGCCGGTCGGGCAGCGCGGGGGAGATCGGCTACCTCCCGGTGCCCGGGGTGCCGCTCGCCGACGACGTCAGGGCGGTGCCCGGGCGTCTGCCGTCGCTCGGGGGCGGCCTGCAGTCGCTGGTCAGCTCCGAGGCCGTCACCGAACTGGCCCGCGGGCACGGCTTCGCCGGGGGCACGGCCGCCGACTGCGTGACCGCGGCCGTCGCGGCCGGTGCCGCGGGCGAGCCCCTGCTCGACGAGGTCGCCTCGCGGCTCGCCCTCGGCGTGGCGTCGGTGTGCGTGGTGCTCGACCCCGGCCTCGTGGTGCTGGCCGGAGAGGTCTGCCGGGCCGGCGGGGCGGCGCTGACCGCCCGCGTGGAAGAGGCGGTCGCGCGCATCTGCCCGGTCCCGCCGCAGGTCGTCACGAGCGAGGTGGAGGGCAACCCGGTGCTGCGCGGCGCCGTCCTCGCCGCGCTCGACCAGGCCCGCGAGGAGATCTTCACGGCATAGGGAGTGCTTCCCGGCCGACCCCCCGGTCTCGGCGTACGACCGCGTCCCCGTTACATGCCGCTCATCGCGTGGCCCGGCATGTCGTCCATGGAGTGGCCCGGCACGTTCCCGTCCGCGTCGGTCACCGTGAACATCCCGGCCATTCCCATGTCGGAGTGGCTTTGTACGTGGCAGTGGTACATCCACATTCCGGGGCCGACGCGTTCGCCGGCGATGACTTGGAAGCCGAAGGATTCGGCGGGTCCTGTGGTCTTGGTGTCGATGATCCGGCTCTGGTCTTGGGGGTCTTTCAGCATGCCGGTGCGGTTGTCGGCCCAGCGGTGTCCGTGGATGTGGAAGGTGTGGAAGAGGTTTCCGTGGGCGATGACGATGAACTCGACTCGTTGGCCGAGTTGGGCGGTGAAGTCGGGCGCCTGGGTGAGGTTGTTGGTTTTCATGTCGTTGAAGACGACGGTGAAGGTCTTGTCGGGGAG
>NZ_JBEYWQ010000020.1:0-164256 GCF_040644495.1 Microbispora sp. NPDC046973
AGAAGGCGGTCCCGCCCCACTGGTAGGCCAGCACCCAGATGTTCTTGGGAGCGAAGTAGAACAGCGTGGGCGCCACGGTGCCCGAGTTCATCTTGATCTGGGAGGCCGAGCCCATGTCGGACCAGTTCGTGAACGTGCTGAAGCCCATCGAACCCCAGCTCGACCCGTAGTCGTGCGTCGTCGCGTAGACGAGGTGCTTGCCGTTGTAGACGACGTTGGTGAAGTCCTTGAGCGAGACCCACCCCGAAGCCGGATTCGCCAGCGCGCCCGTCGAGGTCCAGCGGTACGTCGACGGAAGATTGCAGGTGCCGGTCGGCGTCACCGACGGGGACGGCGTCGAGCTCGGGCCGCCTCCGGAGATGCTCCACTTCTGGTTGGTCTGCCCGTTGCAGGTCCACAGTTGGACGGCGGTCCCGTTGGCCGTGCCCATGCCGGTCACGTCCAGGCACAGGCCCGACTGCGCGCCTCTGATGGAGCCGTCGGCGTTCTGCTGCCACTTCTGGTTGTTCTGCCCGTTGCAGGACCAGATGACGACCTTCGTGCCGTTCGTGGTGCCCTGGCCGTACGCGTCCACGCACCGCGTGCCGTTGAAGGTCCGCAGCTCACCGGCCGAGGTGAACTCGAACGCCTGGTTCGCCTGACCGCTGCAGTCCCAGATCTGCAGGCCCGTGCCCAGCGCGTCGGTGTTGCCCGCCACGTCCAGGCACCGCCCGGACGCCGCACTCACCAGCGGCGCCGTCGCGGCCGACGCCGGCGCCGACCATGTCATGGTGGCCGCCAGCACCGTTGTCAGCACCGTGGCCAGCACCGCCGCGAGCCGCACGCCGGCGCGGGCCGGCGAACGACGCCGGCCGCTCGTCACACGAATGGGGGGTGAATCCATTGTTTCGTTCTCCTTGGGGGTGAGGGCGTGGCGAAGCGGGCCACGCCAGGGAAAACCGCAGTGGTCTCACGGGGCCGGGCAGGGGCGATGGAAGGTCGATGGCGGCCACGGCGACGAGTCCGCCCCATCACGCGGCGCGTCACCGGTGCACATCACGCCGCTCCGGGGGAAGCGCGGTTGCACCGATCGTCGGCTGGACCGCGCCGTGCCGTCGTCGCGAGCCTGTTATCGCTAACATCGCATCGGCAAATTCGGCTTCCTTTCCTTCGGTCACCCGATGGTGGTGCGACGGAGCGAATACGAGCGGGCGAGCCCCTCAAGAAGCGACCCCCCTCAAGAAGTGAGGCCTGTCAAGAATGCGCCCGCTCCCGATGCCGGCCACGCCCGGACGCGCATGGGCTGGCGCGCAGCTGCGGACCGCCTCCGATCATGGAGACCCTCCTTCCCGGTGGCCGGGCGTGTTAGCGCTCACATCGTGAGTGACGCGAGAGGTCGCGCGCCCACGGTGTCGATGCCAGTGGTAATGGCGGAGCAAACTAGGACGGACGGGGTTACGTCAAGAGGAAGATCGAGAGCTCCGAAGGCGCTTCGACTCCTGGAGCCCTCCCACCTGGGAGTACCGCACCGGCCCGCACCGTGCACGCGACGGCGTGTGATGAAAATTTCAACCGAGTGCGTCGAGGCCGGGAAACGTCCGCGACCGGACCGGGTCAGCTGCCGTGGGGCTGACGGGAGCGCCTGGTGTCCACGTTGGCGGTCAGGGTCGCGAGGATGCCGGGTAGCTCAGCCACCGTCTCAGCGGGCAGGCCGGCGACGGTCTCCTCCGCCAGCGCGCACCACAGCCGCTTGACCTGGTCGGCCAGCGCTCTGCCGCTGTCGGTGAGTTCGACGATGCTGGCGCGCCTGTCGGAGGGCGCGGGTGCGCGGCGGATGTGACCGGAGGCTTCGAGCTTGCGGGTCATGAGCGTGACGCTGGGCGGCTCGCAGCCGAGCGCCTCGCTGAGCTGGGCCTGGATCATCGGGCCGGTCCGGGCGAGTTCGAGCAGGAGCGCCTCCTGCCCCGGGTGCAGGCCGAGCGGGGCCAGCAGCGCGGCGGCCCTGGCCCGGTGGCGCAGGCTCAGCAGGCGGATGGCCTGGTTGAGAGCGTCGGCGCGCTCGAAGTCCATGGAGCCTCCTTGACAAGTTAGTTACGCGCATAATAGTTATTCGCATAACCGATTCTACGGCATCGGGGCTCCGGGCACGACCGTGAAGATCGCGGTCATCCACCAGGGCGAGACGGGCACTCCGCACGCATCCACGCAGGTCGCCGCCGAGGGCGCCCCTCGGCCGAGGGCCTGGCGTGGGCCGACGCGTTCGGGGGCGACCGGGACGCCCGCGCGACCAACGCCGCGACAACCTCCCACGCCGCGTGAGCGGCGGATCGGCAAGGAAGAAGAAGTCATGACAAGCACCAGCACCGCAACGCCAGGGGTCAGACCGCAGGCCGGGCTCGCCTGGTTGGTCCTGTCGCTGGCGTGTGCCTGCCAGTTCATGGTCATCCTGGACGCGTCCATCGTGAACGTCGCCCTGCCCTCGGTCCGCGAGGACCTCGGTTTCACGCCGACCGGCCTGGCCTGGGTGGTGAACGGCTACCTGCTCACCTTCGCCGGCTTCATGCTGCTGGGCGGCCGCGCCGCCGACCTGTTCGGCCCGCGCCGGATCCTGGCCGCCGGACTGTCGCTGTTCTCCGCCGCGAGCCTGGCCGGTGGCCTGGCGACCAGTCCGGAGGTCCTGGTGGCGGCCCGCGTCGCGCAGGGCGTCGGAGCCGCCATGATGGCCCCGGCGACGCTGGCCGTGATCAATACTTTCTTCACCGAGCCGAACGCGCGTGCCAGGGCGTTCGGCGCATGGTCTGCCTCAGGAGGCGTGGGCGGGATGGTCGGCGCGGTCGCCGGCGGCGCCATCACCACCGGCCTGTCGTGGCGGTGGGTCTTCCTCGTCAACGTGCCGATCGGCGCCGTGCTGGTGGTCGTGGCCATGACCTCGCCGGCCGGCACGCGCGCCGGCCGCCGGGAATCGCTCGACCTCACCGGCGCGGTCACGGGGACGACGGGACTGGCCGCGCTGGTCTACGGCGTCATGCAGAGCGCCGATCACGGCTGGACGTCCCTGCCGGTCGTCGCGCCGGTGGTGGCGGGCCTGCTGCTGCTCTTCGTCTTCACGGTCGTGGAGTCGCGTCTCGCCGTACGGCCGATGGTGCCCCTGCGGCTGTTCAGGATCCGGGGAGTGGCCGTCGGCAACGGCATGCTGCTGCTGTTCGGCGGGATCTCCATTGCGATGTGGTACTTCACGTCGCTCTTCCTGCAGAACGTACTCGGCTACAGCGCGCTTCAGGCCGGGCTCGGACAGACACCCGCGGCGGTGGTGTTCGTGCTGATCGCCCGGTTGGCCGCCGCCCTGCTGCCGCGAACCGGTGCGCGCCCCCTGGCGCCGGCCGGCAGCGCCTGTTTCCTGGCCGGGTTCTGCTGGCTCGCCCAGGCTCACACCGGCACCGGCTACGTCACCGGCGTGCTCGGGCCCACGCTGCTCGTCGCGGCCGGCATCGGGCTGACCTTCCCCACCCTCATGGCCGCGGCGACCGCCGACGTTCCCGAGGGCGACGCGGGCACCATCGGCGGCCTGGCCCAAACCGCCGGTCAGGTGGGCGGGTCGATCGGCCTGGCGGTGCTCGCGGCCGTCGCCGGCGCCAGAGCCGCCTCGGAGGCCGGCGCGAGCTCCCCGGCCGCCGCCCTCGCCGCCGGCTACGACCTGGTCTTCCTCGTGGCGGCCGGGCTCGGCCTGGCCATCGCGGTGGTCAGCCTGCTCCTGCCGCGGCACCGGCGCGGCTGACCGCCGGCGACGCCGCGTCCTCACGCGCCGCACCCCCTGTGCCCGTACCCCCTGTGCCCGCACCCCTCTACGTGCGGCCCCACCCACACCGTGCTCAGCACGCCCGACTGATGACGAGGAAGCAGCCATGACCAGCGCATTCGATCCGATCACCGTCGGCGGCACGCGACTCGCGAACCGCATAGCCATGGCGCCGATGACCCGCAGCCGCGCCTACGGCGGGCTGGTGACGGAACTGACGGCGGAGTACTACGCTCAGCGCGCCTCCGCGGGGCTGATCATCACGGAGGGCGTTCAGCCGTCGGTGACAGGTCAGGGGTATCCGTTCACGCCCGGCCTGCACTCCGCCGAGCAGGTCGCCGCCTGGCGCAAGGTGACCGACGCGGTGCACGCCGCGGGTGGAAAGATCTTCGCGCAACTGCTGCACACCGGCCGGATCGGCCACCCCGTCCTGCTGCCCGACGGCCTGGTCCCGGTGGCGCCGTCGCCGGTCGCCGCCCGGGGACAGGTGTTCACGCCCGATGGCGTGAAGGACTTCGTCGTCCCACGCGAGCTGAAGGCCACCGAGATCGAGCAGACCATCGCCGACTTCGCGAGCGCCGCGCGCAACGCCGTCGAGGCGGGCTTCGACGGGGTGGAACTGCACGGCGCCAACGGCTACCTGATCCACCAGTTCCTTGCCCCCAACACCAACCGGCGCACCGACGGCTGGGGCGGGTCGGACTCGGGCCGCATCCGGTTCGCCGTGGAGGTGGTCTCCGCGGTCGCCTCCGCGATCGGCGGCGCCCGCACCGGCCTGCGCCTGTCACCCGGAACGACCAACAACGACATCCACGAACCCGACCCGCATCCCGTCTACCAGGCGCTCGTGCAGCGCACGGCCGCCCTGAACCTGGCGTATCTGCACGTCATGGAGGCCGGCCACCGGGAACTGACCCACGCCATGCGGCGGCGCTTCCCCGGCGCCTTCATCCTCAACCCTCACACCGGGGCCCGCCCGACCGGTCCTGAAGAGCTCACGCTGATCGACGACGGAACCGCGGACCTGATCGCTTTCGGGCGGCTCTTCCTCGCCAACCCCGATCTGCCTCGCCGCCTGGCGACCGGCTCCCCCCTCAACAGCGCAGACCCGGCCACCTTCTACGGCGGCGACGCGACCGGCTACACCGATTACCCGGCTCTGCCCGCCTGACAAGGCCGGGAGACCCGGCCAGGGTGGGCGGCATCCCAGGTCGAGGGTGAGCGGTTCGTTCAAGACCGCACGGTCTCGTGGTGCGAGCCTGCCGTACATGACCGGACAGGCGTTCACTCCCGCGCTGGGCCGCTTCGCGTCCACGCGTTTCTACGATCCCGTCGTCATGCTGACCCGGGAGCGGCTGTGGCGTGCGCTGGCCGTCATGCATGTCGCGCCGCGCCCGGAGGATGTGATCGTCGACGTGGGATGCGGCACCGGGTCCACGGCGCTGTTGCTGAACCGCACCGAGCCGCGGGCGCGGGTGGTGGCGGTAGACCCGGATCAGGGCGTGCTGGCACTCGCCCGGCGCAAGGCCGAAGCCGCCGGGGCGACGGTGCGGTGGGAGGCCGGCATGGGCGACGCGCTGCCGGAGATCGTGGGCGCCGGCGCGGCGGACACGGTGGTGTCCACCTTGGTGCTGCACCAATGCCCGATGGCGGCGAAGCGGGCCATACTCTCCTCGATGCACGCGGTGCTGCGGCCGGGCGGCAGACTCGTGGTCGCCGATTACGGGCTGCAGCGCACCCGGCTGATGCGGCTGGGATTCCGGATGGTGCAGTTCGCCGACGGCGTCGAGGACACCCGCCCGAACGCCGAGGGCGTGCTGCCGGAGCTGATGGCCGAGGCCGGTTTCCGCGAGGTGCGGGAGGCCGAAGTGGTGTCAACGGTCACCGGTTCGATCTCGGTCTACGTGGCCTTCCGGAGGTGACGGGCGCAGCACCGGCAGCACGACCGCCGGAGTCAGCCCCATCATCTCCCGCATCCATCGCGTCAGATGCGCCTGGTCGGCGAACCCGCTCACGGCCGCCGCCTCCGCCAGCGACCGCCCCGCCCGCAGCGCCTCCACGGTCCGGCGCAGCTGGCCCCAGACACGCCAGCGCGTCAGCGGCATGCCCAACTGGCTGCGCGCCAGGCCGCGCAGCCGTTGCGGGGACATGTCCACCCGCGTCGCCAGATCCGGCATCGAGACCGGCCCGTCCGCCAGTGCGTCCATCGCCGCGAGCAGCCGGGGGTCGAGCTCGCCGGACGGTCGCGCGCCCGCGAGGCGGACATCGTCCCCGCCGAGCTCGCGCAGTTCGGGAGCCGCGCTGATCCCGGGGCCGCGGCGCTCGCGCAGCCGGTCGGCGAAGGCGCACTGCGGTTCCACGAAGAAGACGCGCACATCCGTCGTCGCCAACATCCGGTGCGGCACCATGGGCGGCACCACAAGCGCCACGGCGCGGTGGCAGACCCCGGAGGCGTCCACCATGGCGGCTTCGCCCTCCACGGCGATGACGATCTGGAAGGCGGCGTGGCGGTGAAAGCCGCTGTCCCACGACGGCCCCTGATAGAGCGCGTAGCCGTGGCCGACGTCGAAACGCGACGTCGTTCCCGTCCCGGTGCGGGCGACCGCTGCGGGGTTCACAAGCGACTGTGGCCGCGTCGGCTCATCGCTCCTCCTGAATGTCATCGCGTGGCGACAGCCGCTCAGGAGCCGAGGTAGCGCAGGACGGCCAGGACGCGGCGGCTGTAGCCGGTGGTGTGCGACAGCGCGAGCTTGTCGAACAGGGCGTTGACGTGCTTTTCCACCGCGCTCTGCGACACGTGCAGAGACTGGGCGATCGAGGCGTTGGTCAGGCCCTGGGCCATGAGCTCGAGCACCTGGCGCTCGCGGGCGGTGAGCTGGGCCAGCGGGTCGGCGTGGCTGGTGCGCGCGAGCAGCTGGCGCACCACCTCCGGGTCGAACGCCGTGCCGCCCTCGCCCACCCGCTCCAGCGCGTCCAGGAAGTCGCCGACCTGGGCCACGCGGTCCTTGAGCAGGTAGCCGACCCCGTCGATGCTGCCGCTCATCAGCTCGGTGGCGTACTTCTTCTCGACGTACTGCGACAGCACCAGCACCTTGACCTCCGGCCGGCGCCGCCGGATCTCCAGCGCGGCGCGCAGGCCCTCGTCGGTGTGGGTCGGCGGCATCCGCACGTCGACCACCACCGCGTCGGGGCTGTCGCCGTCCACCGCCTCCAGCAGCGCGTCGGCGTCGCCCACCGCGGCCAGCACGTCGTGGCCTTCCTCCTTGAGCAGCCGCACCAGGCCCTCGCGCAACAGAGCCGAGTCCTCGGCCAGCATCACGCGCACGGCGGCTCCGTCTCGATCACGGCCGGCCCACCGCCGGTGGCATCGGCTCCACTCATGCCGTCGTCCTCCACTCGCACGCTGACCATCCTGCCGCCGGGAGGCGGGCGGCGGCGCCCACGATGACGGCGGGCAGGCCCGACGGGCCGCATCCCCCTACATGCCGCCCCCTGCGCCGCTCACTCAGCCGTACGCCGACGAAGACCAGCACGGCCAGCACCACCGCGGCGACGACGGCGTTCGTGCCCACGTCGACGTACTTCCGCACCAGCGACCAGTTCTCGCCGAGCGTCCAGCCGGTCAGGACGAAGACGGTGTTCCAGAGCAGGCTCCCGGCCGTGGTCAGCAGCGTGAAGACGCCCAGCGGCATGCGCTCCACCCCCGCGGGCACGGAGCGGCGACCAGGTCCATCTCGCCCCGGGAGGCGGTGAAGCCGGCCAGCGGCAGGATGACCTCGCTGGGGAGGGGCGGGAAGAGGTTCTCCAACGCGATCGCGATGCCGGCTCCCGGCGCGCCGAGCATCTCCATCAGGTGAATCAGCCATTCCGTCATGCGCCCGAGACTAGGAATGATCAGGGTCGAGTCACCATGAGGCAGGTGGCCGTCCGGAGGTGCGGGAAACCACACCCGGGAACGCGTCGCCCTCGGCCCGTCGCCCGCTCCATCGCGTGGCCGTCTCAGATGATGTCCGAATCTCAAATCGGTTTATCCCCTGCGACCTGCCGAAAGCGATCGGGCCGCCTCGAGGCCGCGGATTCGCCCGCATGGATTCGGCAGGTATGGGGAAGGTCTCCACAATCCCTCGGAAGTGACACGGTTTGACAACAATTTTCCGGTCACTTCAGTCGGGTATCGGGGCCGAGCGCTCCGGTACGACCGCCGCCCCGTTCGGCGGAGCCCATCGGATCGAACGATACGGAGGAACGGTGAAGCCGACCAACCCCCACCGCCTGGCAAAAGGACTGTTGTCCGGACCGGGCGGGCCGCGCCGGCGCATCTCCCAACCCATGATCCTCGCGACCGCGTTCGTGCTGACGGCGTCCGTCGGCGTCGGAGCGACGGCGGCCTCCGCCGCCACCCCCGTCACCCCGCCGGGCGAGACTTCGGATCCTGTCGTGACGGCCACCGTGACGATCACGCCGACGGCCGGCCAGGCCGAGACCGCCACCGACGCCCTCGCGGCGACGCCCACCCCCGAGGTGCCCATGGTGGGCCCGTTCCTCGGTGCGCTGCACGGCGAGGTGGTCGTGCCGGCCAAGGACGGGTGCGGCACCGTCACGGTGTTCACCCAGACCGGACAGGCCGTCGCGGTGACGGATGACTCGGTCACGGTACGGAGCCAGGACGGCTTCGAGCGGACGTACGCGATCGGCGACGCCACCCGGGTGCTCACCGGCCGCCGGGGTGGCGAGATCCGGCAGGACGCCTGGATCTCGGTGATCGCGACTGTCCAGCCGGGCACGCCGGCCCCCGCCCCGCAGAGCCCGGCTCCGGCTCCGTCCGCCACACCGACGGCTCCCGAAACCACGCCCACGGCTCCGGAAACCACGCCCACGGCTTCCCAGACCACGCCGACGGCTCCCGGGGCCTCGCCGACGCTCTCGGAAGGCACACCGGCTCCCTCCGAGGGCACGCCGACGCCTGCGGAGAGCACCCCCGCTCCCCTTCCGACCGAGACCGCGACGGCTCCCGCTCCGCCCGGCGAGACGAACGCGGCTCCCCCGCAGACCGAGGAGACGACGCCCGCCGCCCCTCAGGGGGAGACGGCGGCGGCCGCCTACGTCTTCGACCTCTCGCGGCCGAGCAAGCGACTGTGGTATTTCGGCAAGAACTCGCCGTACTCCCTGAAGTGGCCCTCGGGGAAGCCCGCCTGGCGCACCCCCGAGCCCTGTCCGACGCCGACGGCCGTCCCCACGCCACCGCCGGCCGCGACACCCGACCCGGCCACGCCTCCCGCGGAGAGCGCGCCTCCCACGCAGACCGCGGCGCCCTCCCCCGAGCCCACGCAGACCGGCACGGCGACCCCGGCTCCCACGTCCTGACCGGCCGACCGTGAGACCGGCCCTCGCCTCCCCGGCGGGGGCCGGTGCTCGTTGTGCGGCGCATCCCGCTCAACTTGTTGCGAATAACTTGCAATAGCAAGAAGATTGCGACTGGTACGGCGACGAGAGGGTACGCCGGCCGGCCTTCCTGGAGGAACGCATGGGTGAGCACGTGGGCCGGGCCCCGCTGGGGCAGATACTCACGCTCGCCGCGCCCGCGCTCGTGGTCCTGGCCGCCGAGCCGCTCTATCTGCTCGTGAACACGGCCATGGTCGGCCATCTCGGCGCGGTGCCGCTCGCGGGGCTGTCGGTCGGCGGCATCGTGCTGGCGCAGATCTCCTCGCAGATGACGTTCCTGTCCTTCGGCACGACCGCCCGCGCGGCCCGGCTGCACGGCGCCGGCCGCCGGGCGGACGCCGTGTCCGAGGGGGTGCAGGCGACCTGGCTCGCCGCGATCGCAGGGCTGGTGATCACCATGGCGGGACAGCTGCTCGCCGCGCCGGTCGCCGGTCTGCTCACCGGTGACGGCCGGGTCGCCGACGCCGCGGAGAGCTGGCTCAGGATCGCCCTGCTCGGTGCTCCGCTGATCCTGGTCACCATGGCCGGGAACGGCTGGATGCGTGGTGTGCAGGACATGCGGCGCCCGCTGCGCTACGTGCTCGCGGGCAACGTGATCTCCACCGCTCTGTGCCCGGCGCTGGTGTTCGGGCTGGGCTGGGGGATCGACGGCTCGGCGGTCGCCAACGTGGCCGGGCAGCTGATCTCCGCGAGCCTGTTCGTGCGGGCGCTGCGGGCCGAGGGCGTGCCGCTCGCCCCGGTTCCGGGTGCGATGCGCGCCCAACTCGGCCTGGCGCGCGACCTGGTGCTGCTCGGCCTGGCCTTCCAGGCGTGCTGGGTGTCGGCGACCGCGGTCGCCGCCCACACCTCCGCCGCGGCGGCCGGCGCCCACCAGGTGGTGTTCCAGCTGTGGATGTTCCTGGCCTTCGTCCTCGACGCGCTGGCCATCGCCGCCCAGGCGTTGGTCGGGGCCGCGCTCGGCGCGAACGACGCGGAGCGGGCGCGCCGCCTGGCCCGGCAGGTGACGGGCTGCGGGCTGGTCTTCGGAACCCTGCTCGGCGTGGTGTTCGCGGCGCTGGCCGGTTTCCTCCCGCACGTGTTCACCTCCGACCCGGCGGTGCTGGCCGAGATGCCCCGGGCGTGGTGGTTCTTCGTCGCGCTGCAACCGATCGGCGGTGTCGTGTTCACGCTGGACGGAGTGCTGCTCGGCGCCGGGGACGCCGCATACCTGCGTACGGCGACGGCGACCGGGGCGGTGCTGGGGTTCCTGCCGGCGGTGTGGGCCTCGCTGCGGTTCGGCTGGGGGCTGGTGGGAATCTGGTCGGGGTTGTCGGCCTTCCTGCTGATTCGAATGACCACCGTGCTGGCCAGGCTGCGCTCCGGCCGATGGGCGGTGCTCGGCGCCGTACGGTGATCCGGGCGCGAACGGCCCGGTCTCCCTATCGACGCGCTAGGGTCGTCAGCCGGGCGAGGACACGTCGGCGAAGTAGGCCCTCAGGAGCCTGCGCCCCTGCTCGATCATCGCGGGGTCGCCCTCGCGTGAGGTCGTGAAGGCGAGCTGGAGTGCGGCCGCGGTGGCCTGGATGGCCAGCCGCATCACACGATAGGGATCGGGCAGCGGCGGCAGCCCGGCCTCGTCCAGGGCGAAGTGGTAGAGCCGCTCGGCCAGCACGTCGCCGCCCTCCTTCGCCTCGCCCTGGGGCAGGAACGTCGGCCCGCCCGGCCGGGTGTCGGCGAAGTCGACCACGGTGTACCCGGGGACGGTCCTGCGCATCTCGACCGTCTCGGTCAGGACGAGCTCCGCCGCGCGCGGCCAGGTGAGCGCGCCCTCCGTGCCCTCCGCGACCTCCTGGGCCACCCTGCGGCGCAGCCGCACCAGCAGCAGCTCCAGGTTGCGCAGTGCCAGCTCGCGCAGCATCCCGGGCTTGCCGTCGAAGAACTGGTAGATGGTGCCGCTCGGCACCTCGGCCCGCCTGGCGACGTCGACGATGGTCAGCGCGTCGAGGCCCACCTCGTCGAGGAGGCGGGCACAGGCGTCGAGGATGCGCTCGACCCTGTCGATGCTGCGCTTTTGGACCGGCCGCCGCCGGACGCCGGGATTGTCCACCGATCAGTCTTAACATAACGCCCTGTCATGTTCTAACGTGGCACCTTCTCATGTTTTGAACCTCAAGGACTCACATGGACGAGGTGCGCGTCACGCCCGCCCAACGGGTGACCACCGGCTGGATGACCCTGCTGGCGCTCGCCCAGATGGGCGTCATCATGGCGATGACCGTCGGCAACCAGATCCTGCTGCCCTCCCATGTGGCACGCATCGACCCGGCGCACAAGGAGGCGTCGCTGGCGACCGTGTTCGCCGTCGGCGCCGTCTGCACGATCATCGCCAACCCGCTGTTCGGCGCCATGTCCGACCGGACCCGTTCCCGGTTCGGCCGGCGCCGCCCCTGGATCGTGGGGGGAGCGCTGGTCTGCGCCGCGTCCCTGGTGTTCCTCGCCTGGCAGGAGTCGCTGGCCGGGCTGGTCGCCGGGTGGGCGGTGGCCCAGCTGGCGTTCACCGCCGCCCTGGCCGCGGCCATCGCCACCGTGCCCGACCAGGTGCCCGTCCGGCAGCGGGGCAAGGTGTCCGCGCTGGCGGGCGTGGGCCAGCTGACCGGACCGCTGCTGGGCGGGGTCGTGGCCACCGTCCTGCTGACCGGCGCGAAGGCCGGGTTCCTCGCGATGGCGGCGCTGATCCTGCTGCTCGTGCTGCCGTTCGGCCTGTTCACCCGCGAACCCGCGCAGATCCCGCCCGCCGCCGTCACCGTCGCGACCCCGCAGGCGCCCCCGGCCGCGCCCGTCGCCGGCCTCCCGCGTACGGCGCAGTCGCCGCCGTTCGACCTGCGGTCCTTCCTGCGCGGCCTGTGGGTGAGCCCGCGCAGGCATCCCGACTTCGCGTGGGCCTGGACGAGCAGGCTCATGATCACCCTCACGCTCGCGATGGCGATCGGCTATCTGCAGTACTACCTGCGGGACGCGGTCCACTACGAGCGGCTCTTCCCCGAATCGACCGTCGAGCGGGGCGTCGTGGTCCTCGTGGCGGTGTTCACGCTGAGCAGCGTCGTGCCGACCCTGCTCGCGGGCTGGCTGTCCGACCGGTACGGCAGCCGCAGGCCCGCGGTCTTCGCCGGCGGCCTCACGATGGCCGCGTCGGGACTGGTGCTGACGATCCTCACCAGCTGGACCGCCGCCATCGCGGCGTCCGTGCTGCTCGGCGCGGGCTACGGCATGTTCGCCGCCGTCGACCAGGCGATGGTCACCCAGTTGCTGCCCACGGACGCCGACCGGGCCAAGGACCTCGGCATCGTCAGCCTGGCCAACTCCGCGTCCAACACACTCGGCCCGGTGATCGCCGCACCCCTGGTCACCTCGGCCGGCGGTTATCCCCTGATGTACGGCGTGGCGGCGGGCTTCGCCACGCTCGGGGCCTGTCTGATCTGGAGGATCCGCGGTGTCCGCTGAAACCGAGAGCCCCGCCCAGCCGTACGACCAGGGCGCCTGGTGGCGCGACGCGGTGGTCTATCAGGTGTATCCGCGCAGCTTCGCCGACGTGAACGGCGACGGCGAAGGGGACCTGCCCGGCGTGCTGTCCCGCCTCGGCCACCTGGCCGACCTGGGGGTGGACGCGATCTGGCTGAGCCCGTTCTATCCTTCGCCGCTGGCCGACGGCGGCTACGACGTGGCCGACTACTGCGACGTCGATCCCCGTTATGGCACGCTGGCCGACTTCGACGCGCTCGTGACGGCGGCCGCGGCGAAGGACATCAAGGTGATCGTCGACATCGTCCCCAACCACTGCTCGGCCGAGCATCCGTGGTTCCGTGCGGCACTGGCCGCCGGCCCCGGCGGTCCCGAGCGCGAGCGGTTCGTCTTCCGCGACGAGCCGAACAACTGGCAGTCGGTGTTCGGCGGCCCGGCCTGGACCCGGGTGCCCGACGGGCAGTGGTACCTCCACTTGTTCGACTCCGGGCAGCCCGACTGGAACTGGCGCCACCCGGACGTGGTCGCCATGTTCGAGCGCGTGCTGCGGTTCTGGCTGGACCGGGGCGTGGCCGGGTTCCGGATCGACGTGGCCGGCATGCTGTTCAAACAGGAGGGCCTGCCCGACGTGGTCCCGGGCAGCCAGGGCGGCCCGCTCACCCTCGGTCACACCTCGATGCCCTACGAACACCAGCCGGAGCTGCTCGAGCTCTACCGGTCCTGGCGGAAGATCCTCGACTCCTACCCCGGCGATCGGGGCACCGTGGCGGAGATGTGGTTCGGCGACCCCGACCAGGCCAGGCCCTATCTGACGGGAGACGGGCTGGCCCAGCTGTTCGGCTTCGGGCTGATGCCGGCCCCGTGGTCGGCCGAGGAGTTCCGTACGGTGATCGACGCGTCGCACCGGCTCGCGCGGGAGACGGGCGGGTCGATCCCGTGGGTGCTGGGCAACCACGACGTGCCGCGCATGGTGACCAGGTTCGGCGTCGACCAGGACCTCGTCCGCGCGCCGACCCCGGAGGTGCTGCTCGGCCGGATGGACGTCGACGTCGAGCTGGGCACCCGGCGCGCACGCGCGGCGGCGCTGCTGCTGCTCGCCCTGCCCGGTGGGGCCTACATCTACCAAGGGGACGAACTGGGCCTGCCGGAGCATCTCGCCATTCCGGACGAGGCCCGGCAGGACCCCATGTTCGAGCGCACGCTGCGCGCCTTCATCGGCAGGGACGGCTGCCGGGTGCCCCTCCCCTGGTCGGGCACGGCTGTGCCGTACGGGTTCGGAGCGGGCGGCACCTGGTTGCCGCAGCCGGAGGACTGGGCGGCGCTGACCGTGGCCGCGCAGCGGGACGACCCCGGCTCGACGCTGAACCTCTACCGCGCCGCGCTCGCCATCCGGCGCGATCACCCGGCGCTCGGCAACGGCGACCTGACCTGGCTGGACGCGCCTCCCGGCGTGCTGGCCTTCGCCCGCGACCCCGGCTTCACGCTCATGGTGAACTTCGGCGCGGAGCCGGTGCCCCTCGCCTGGCACCACGACGTGCTGCTCGCCAGCGGACCCCTTGAGGGCGACCTGCTGCCGCCCGACACCGGAGTGTGGCTGTCGTGATCGATCATGAAGAACCCGGACTGTGGCTGCTCACCACCCCGTCCAGCGCGTACGCCGTGCGGCTCGGGCCGGACGGCGCGCCACGCTGCGCGCACTGGGGGCCACGGCTCACGCTCGACCAGGCCCGCGCGCTGCCCGCCGGGCCCGAGGAGCTGCCCGTCGAGGGCGGCGACCGGTTCGGCGTGGCCGGCCTGCAGGTCAGGCATGGCGACGCCGTACGCGGGGTCGAGTGGCGTCATCTCGGTCATGACATCGAAGGCGGCGACGCCGACGGCGGCCGCCTGACGATCCGGATGGCCGACCGGCACTACCCGCTGGAGATCGACCTGCATTACCTGGTCAGGCCGGACAGCGACGCCGTCGACCGCTGGACGACGCTGCGCAACACGGGCGACGGGCCGATCACGGTCCTGCGCTGCGACTCGGCGGCCTGGGCGGTTCCGCGGCGCGAGGACTACCGGCTGACCCACGTCACCGGCGAGTGGGGCGCGGAGTTCCAGGTCCGGCGTACGGCACTGGCGGTGGCCGAGACCGTGCTGACCAGCAGGCGCGGGCACAGCGGCCACCACGCCAACCCGTGGGTGGTGATCGACGCGGGCGACGCGACCGAGGATCGCGGCGAGGTGTGGAGCGCCGCCCTCGCCTGGAGCGGGAGCTGGCGCATCACCGTCGAACGCGACCACGACGGCCGTGCCCGCTGGAGCGGCGGGTTCGGGCACGAGGGGGTGACCTGGCGGCTCGGGCCCGGCGAATCCCTGGAGACGCCCGCGTTCACCGGGGTCTATTCGGCCGAGGGATTCGGCGGGATCAGTCATCGGTGGCACGACCACGTCCGCCGCCACGTGCTGCCCGCGCCCGGCCGGGTCAGGCCGGTGGTCTACAACTCGTGGGAGGCGACCGGGTTCGACGTCTCCGAGGCCCAGCAGATGGGGCTGGCCGAGCTCGCCGCGGGCATCGGCGTGGAGCTGTTCGTGATGGACGACGGCTGGTTCGGCGGCCGCACGGGCGTGTTCGCGGGCCGTACGGGCGAGACGGCGGGCCTGGGCGACTGGTGGCCGAACCCCGGCCGGTTCCCCGACGGCCTCACCCCGCTGATCGACCACGTGAAGCGGCTCGGCATGAGGTTCGGCCTGTGGGTGGAGCCGGAGTCGGTCAATCCCGACAGCGAGCTCTACCGCACGCGCCCCGAGTGGGTGGTGCGTCAGCCGAACCGGCGCGCGACCGAGGTGCGCGACCAGCTCCTGCTCGACTTCTCCCGGGACGACGTGGCCGAATGGGCGTACGACCGGCTGGACGAGCTGCTGACCCGCAACGACATCGCGTTCCTGAAGTGGGACATGAACCGGCCGATCACCGAGGCCGGCGACGAGGTGTGGGTGCCGTACATCAGGAACGTGTACGCCGTGATGGACCGGCTGCGGGCGGCCCACCCGCAGCTGATGATCGAGGGCTGCGCGAGCGGCGGGGGCCGCGCCGACCTCGGGATGCTCGCCCGCACCGAGCAGATCTGGACCTCCGACAACACCGACGCCGCCCAGCGGATCGCGATCCAGCACGGCTTCGGCCAGGTCTACCCGGCCTGCGCGATGGGCGCCTGGGTGACCGACAGCCCCAACGCGCTCACCGGCAGGCCGACCCCGCTCGCCTTCCGCTTCCACGTCGCGATGTCGGGCGCGCTCGGCATCGGCGGTGACCTGGCCCGCTGGAGCCCGGCCGACCTGGAGCAGGCGAAACACCTCGTCGAGCAGTACAAGCGGATCCGCCCGGTCGTCCACGAGGGCCGGATGGACCGCCTCGCCGACTGGGCCGTGCAGTACACCCTCGATCCGCACGTCGTGGTGCTCTCCTGGCGGCCGACCACGCTGGTCCGCGTGACCGCCCCCGTACGGCTGAGGGGCCTGGATCCGGACGGCACCTACCGGGACGAGGACACCGGGGAGACGCACCACGGCGGGCTGCTGATGAGTAGCGGGCTGCCCCGGCCGTGGCCGTTCGACGCCACCAGCGAACTGAAGAGGCTCACCCGTGTCGGATGAACCGCTCCCGGAGTATCCGCGGCCCCAGCTCGTCCGCGACAGCTACCTCAACCTCAACGGCCGCTGGCAGTACGCCATCAGGGACTACGCCCCCGAGACGTACGACGGCGAGATCCTCGTGCCGTACTCGCCGGAGGCGCCGCTGTCGGGGGTGAACCGGCAGCTGCTCCCCGGGGAGACCCTCTGGTATCGGCGCCGGTTCGACCTGCCGGAGGGCTTCGCCGACCGCCCCGGCGAGCTGCGCGGCCGCGTGATCCTGCACTTCGGCGCGGTCGACCAGACCTGCCGGGTGTGGGTCAACGACGACGAGGTCGGCGGTCACACCGGCGGCTACCTGCCGTTCTCGTTCGACGTCACCGACGCGCTGCGTCCGTCGGAGAACATCCTGGTCGTCGCCGTGCGGGACGACACCGGGAACGGCTCGCGGGGCAAGCAGCGGCTGCGGCGCGGCGGCATCTGGTACACGGCGCAGTCAGGCATCTGGCAGACGGTCTGGGCCGAGCGCGTGCCCGAGGTCCACGTCGAACGGCTCACGCTGACCCCACTGCTCGACGACTCGTGCGTGGAGGTGACGGTCCACGCGTCCGGAGGGGAGGCCGGGGAGGCGCGCGTCGAGATCTCGGCGGGCGACGAAACGGTCGCGCGGGTCACGGTGCCGGCCGGGCGGCCGGTGCGCGTCCCTCTGCCCGAGGTGCGCGCCTGGACCCCCGAGGACCCTCATCTGTACGACGTCACCGTCACGCTCGGCGCGGACCGCGTGCGGAGCTACTTCGGCATGCGCTCCTTCTCGGTGGGGCCCGACGCCGACGGCGTCCCCCGGCTGCTGCTGAACGGCCGGCCGTACTTCCACGCCGGCGTGCTCGACCAGGGCTACTGGCCGGACGGCCTCTACACGCCGCCGTCGGACGAGGCGATGATCCACGACATCGCCACGATGAAGCGGCTCGGCTTCACGATGCTGCGCAAGCACATCAAGATCGAGCCGCTGCGCTGGTATCACCACTGCGACCGGCTCGGCATCCTCGTCTGGCAGGACATGGTGAACGGCGGGGAGCCGTACCGTCCCTGGGTCGTCACCACGCCGGCGTTCCTGCCCGCCGTCCGGCTGGACGACCGCCGCCACCGCCGGTTCGGCCGGGCCGACGCGGCGGGGCGTACGGCGTTCGAGGCCGAGATGCGCGCCACGGTCGAGCACCTGCGCAACGTGGTGAGCCTGGCGGTCTGGGTGCCGTTCAACGAGGGCTGGGGCCAGTTCGACGCCGCGCGGATCGCCGGGGAGCTCGCCCGGCTCGACCCGACGCGTACGGTCGACCACGCCAGCGGCTGGCACGACCAGCGCGCGGGCGACCTGCGCAGCCTGCACGTCTACTTCCGCCGGTTCCGCCCGCCGCGGCCCGACGGCCGGGTGCTCGTGCTGTCCGAGTACGGCGGGTACGGCCTGCGGGTCGAGGGCCACGTCTGGGGCGAGAAGGAGTTCGGCTACCGGCGCTACCGTTCGGCGGAGGCGCTCGGCGAGGCGTTCGCCCGGCTGCACGAGGAGCAGATCATCCCGGCTGTCGCGCGCGGCCTGAGCGCGACCGTCTACACCCAGGTGTCCGACGTCGAGGACGAGATCAACGGCCTGTTCACCTACGACAGGGCGGTGCTCAAGCTTCCCGAGGAACTCGTACGCTCGATCACGGAAAGGCTCAGGTTCGCATGACCACGCACGAGCGGGAGATCACCGAGCCGGTCGACCTGTGCCTGCCGGACGGGCGGCTCAACCCCGGCGCGGTCGGCTGGAGCCGCCGTCCGCTGCACCGGGGCAACCTGCGCGGCTGGGGCCGGCGCAAGCGCTGGGAGTACTGGGGGATCGTCACCCCCCGCCACATCGTCGGCCTGGTCGCGTCGTCGCTGGACTACGCCGCGGTGAACGGGGTGTACGTGCTCGACCGCGACACCCGCGTGGAGACCGCCAGGGACGTCGTGGTGCCGCTGGCCCGCGGCGCCGTCTTCCCCGACCGCAGCGGCGCCGGGACGGCGTCCGTACGGGGCGGCGGTGTGACGATCGACATCGAGCAGGGCGCGTCCGGCACCGCGATCCGGGCTGCGGCGCCCGGCGTCGAGCTCGACCTGGAGGTGCCGCTGCCCGAGGGTCACGAGTCGCTCGGCGTAGTGGTGCCGTGGGGGCCGAACCGGTTCCAGTACACGGTGAAGGACGTCGGCCGTCCGGTGCGCGGACGGCTGCGGCTGGAGTCGGCCGAGTTCATCGTCGACGAGGCGGACTCGTTCGCCGTGCTCGACCACGGCCGGGGGAAGTGGCCCTACTCGATCACGTGGAACTGGGCGGCGGGTAGCGGGCCCGGCCGGGCGATCCAGCTCGGCGGCAAATGGACCGACGGCACCGGTTCGACGGAGAACGCCCTGTTCGTCGGCGGCCGCCTGCACAAGATCGGTGACGAGCTGGAGTGGTCGTACGACCGCGCCGACTGGCTGCGCCCGTGGCGGATCACCGGCCCGCGCGTGGAGGTGGAGTTCCACCCGTTCCACGAGAAGGTGGCCCGCACCGAGCTCGGCCTGGTGGGCAACGAGACGCACCAGTGCTTCGGCCGCTTCTCGGGGCGGGCCCGGGCCGACGACGGCGCCTGGGTGGACCTCGACGGCCTCACCGGCTGGGCCGAGGAGGCCCGCAACCGCTGGTGATCCTCGCGGCCCGCGGGCCGGGGGCGGCCTTCGCGCCCCTCCACGTACGTCGAAAAGCCTGGGCTCCGGCGGATCGGTCGCCGGAGCCCTTGTCCCTGCTCCGCGGAATGAATCGCTTCCGGCGTCATTCCGCAGGCCGTCAGGCCGGCCTTCTAATTGACGCAGGCGACCAATTCGGGGAGTACGTTGGAGCAGTGACCCGCGACGCAGACGTCCCAGAGGATGTCGTCGAGGTCCGAGCGGGAGCAGTTGTTCCGGGAGCAGTCGTTCCGGAAGCAGTCGGTCTGGAAGGGCGCGTTCCTGAAGCAGGTGTTTTCGAAGGTGTTGTTGAACCCGTTGTCGAACTCGTTGGTACACGGGTTGGTACAACCCCAGCCAGTTGGGGCGGTCGACGCGCTCGCGGCCGTGGCGCCCGCGGCGAGGGCACCACCGCCGAGCGCGGTGGAAAGGGCGAGTCCGGCGATGACCTTCTTGAGCTTGGGCATTTCGTCCCCCTCTAAAGGATCAACTGCCTAATGTGTGCGTCATTCCCTAATAACCTGGAATGTCGCTAATGACCGTTAAGTGGTCATTGCCCCGCGACGTCATTGTTTCCCGGCGGAACGGGCGACAAACGGCGATCTACGGTGTTTAATACCTATTGTCCCGTTAAGAGCATTCGCAGAGCACTTATGTCGCCTTTATCCCGGAATGTCCGATTTCGACTCTGCCTGCATGGGAGCACGCTTCAACGCACGTCGTGCTCCTCGCCGAGGACGACGTCCCCCTCGGAGGCGGATCGCGGTCTCAGCCCGCCTGCAGCATGGTGAGCAGGGCGTGTGCGACGTCGAGGAACCGCTCACGCGATGAGGTCGTCGTCTGAAGATCGACGAACGCCTCGTGAGCCCCGGCCTCGGCGAGGGTCAGCAGATAGTCGGCGACCTGCCGTACGGTTCCCGCGTGCGGCACCTGGCCGGCGGGCGCCGGCGAGTCGGTGATCTCCGGATTGACCCGCACCACCATGCGCAGAGCGGACGGATCCCGGCCCGCGCGGGACGCGGCCTCCAGCGCCAGGCCCCACAGGGAGGTCAGGTAGGACATCGGCATGGCCGCACTCAGCCAGCCGTCGGCCCGCCGGCCGACCCTCTCCAGCGCCGGAGGCGTGTACCCGGCGAGCAGGATCGGAGGGCGCGGCCGCTGGCAGGGCTTGAGGTCGATGTGCGACGGCGGCACCGTCCACAGCGCGCCCTTGTGCTCGACCACCTCACCGGTCCAGACGGCCTCCAGCAGGTCGAGCGTCTCCTCCAGCCGGTCTCCCCTCCCCCTCCAGGGCACCCCCGCCGCGGTGTACTCGTCGCGAAGCCAGCCGAGGCCGATGCCGACGTCCAGCCGTCCGTGACTCAGCAGGTCGAGCGAGGTCAGCGTACGGGCGAGCAGGACGGGCGGCTGCCACAGCGCGTTGAGCGTGCTGGTCCCCAGCCGGATCCCGCGCGTGGCGACGGCGGCCAGGGTCAGTGCGGTGAGCGGGTCGAAGAAGGTCCCGAAGGCCGGGGGGATCGTCCCGTCTCCTCCGGGATAACGATCGCTGGGCGCCAGCGGGACCAGGATGCGGTCGCCCGCCCACAGGCTGTCGTAGCCCATCGCTTCGAGATCCGCGCTCGCCTGCCGGATGAACTCCGGGTCGGCGAACGCGCCGTACTGGGGGACCGTGTATCCGAGCCGCATAAGCGTTTCCTTCGCGTCGCGCCGGTAAGAGATCGCCCTGATCGGGCGACGGCGGAGACGCTAGGAAAGCCCGCTTGCGGAAAACTTGGACAAGCCGAGATCCGGGTCCAAGAGCGCCCCAAGGCTGGGGTTACCTGCCGGCCGTGGTCGAAACCGGCACTACGCCGGTTCCTGGGTGACCATGTGCGGGGCGGCCGCCCTGCCGTGACTCGCCCTCTCCTTCGCTGTCGCCGTCCGGGCGTCCACCCGGCCCTCACCCATGCGTCGATCGGGAGGGGGCCGGGAGGACATCATTCCGGGCGGATCGAGGGCTCGTTCGCCGGACGGTCCGGCGGGTCAGCCGGTGGCGCAGGCGCTTCCGTTGAGTGTGAAGGCCGTGGGAGACGGGTTGGCGCTCCCGGAGTACGCGCCGTTGAAGCCGATCCGGACGGTCTGACCGGGATCGATGGTCTTGTTCCAGTTGAGGCTGGTGGCGGTGACGCTCGTGCCCGACTGGGCCCAGGTGGCCGACCAGCCCGTGGTCACGCGCTGGGAGTCGAGCGGGAACGCGAACTGCAGCCGCCATCCGGTGATCGGCGTGCTGCCCGTGTTCTTGATGACGACGTCGGTGGTGAAGCCGCCCGGCCAGCTCTTCGCCGTGTAGGTGACCGCGCAGGTGGACGGCGGCGTCTCGGACGGGGTCACCGAGGCCGACGGCGACGGTGATTGCGACGTCGGCGACCCCGGGTAGCCGGGGACGGTCACCGCGTTGGACGGCCCGCTGATGTTGCCGGCCGCGTCGATCGCCACCATCTGGAACGTGAAGGGCCCGTCGCCCAGGATCGACGCCATGGTGCGCGGAAGAGCGCTGTAGCCCGCGTACTCCCATGCGGTCGAGGAGCGGCGGAACACGTACCAGGTGGCTGTTCCGAGCGGATCGTCGGACGCCCAGATCAGCGCGGTGTACTCCGGCGCCGGCCCGGTGCCTGAGCGCAGGTCGTAGGGCGCGGAGGGCGGTGTCGTGTCCACTCCCGGGGACGGGCTGGGGGCAGGCGGCTCGGTCATGGCCCGGGCACGGGCCAGGAGGCTGGGCACGCTCCTGTTGCCGGCGGCGTCCGTGGCGACGACGTAGAACAGGTAGTCGCGCCCGGCTGTGAGGCCGCTGACGAGGGCGGTGACCTGGGTCGCGGAGGAGGTGTTCACGGACGCGGTGACACGGGTGAAGGCGTCGTTCGTCGCGCCCTTGGTCCAGGCGTACACCTCGTATCCGGTGACGGCCACGTCGTCGGTGGACGGCGTCCAGGCGAGGCTCACCGTGCCGTTGACGTAGGCGGTGGGCCCGAGGGTGAGCCCGCCCGGTGTGCTGGGCGGGGTGGTGTCGGCGCTGGCGACGACGGTCCGCGACGTGCCGGAGACGGCACCGGAGGCGGCTGTGAGTCCCGCGCCGAGCACAGCCGCCGTGGCGGTGGCGGCGCAGCACGCGAGCAGGATGCCGCCGCGGACGGCGGGCCCGAGGGGACGGGAAACGGGCATTGGCAACCTTTCTCATCGGGGCGGCCGGGCCTTCGCTGGCCGGGCCGTGCGCGCCGAATCCAGGAGCAGGTCGTGCGGCCGGACTACCGGGGCGGCGATCGGAGGCCGCCTGCCGGGATCAGAGAACCGTCCCGGCCGTACTCGGTCGTCTCCTCGGCCCCCTGCTCGGGGAACGACGGATCGTGCGGGATTGCTCTTCAAAGATCTTGCGGTAGCGAGAGGGCGCGGTCCAGGCCCGGCGCCGCCGGACGCCCTCCGCCCAGCTGAACGCGGCACGGCCGTCCCGTGGAGATGAACGTTTCATCCGGGCCACGGACGTGTTCGTGAGGCGACCCGGCGGGTGTGAGGGGTGGGAACCTGGCCGCACCGAAGGTTCCTGCACGCCGCTCCTCGGCGGCGCAGGTCAAGACGGCGGCACGTCAAGCGGACGCCCGGTCCGGCCGTCTGTCACGGCGGCCGGACGGGCCGGGCGAAACCCGAACTGGAAACGTCGCGCTGAAACGCCGTTCAGAGCATCCGCTCCGGAACGGAGCTTCCGGAGACATCCGCTCCGGGTGTCCGCTCAGGCGCTGACGGCCGCCTCCGCACGCGGGGCGGCCTTCTCCGCGGCTTCCGCCGCGGATTCTCCGGTGGAGTCCTCGGAGGCGGCGTCGGGGTGCGCCGCGACGAACTGCTCGATGACCTCGTCGGCCATCTTCCCGCGCGCGGGCACGTCCAGGCCCTGCTCGCGGGCCCATTCGCGTACGTCCGTCAGGGTGTAGCCGCGCAGCCGCGGGGAGGTGTCGGCGGCCTTCTTGGACCGCGACGCCTGCTTCACCTCACGGGCGTTCTCCAGCACTTCCTCGATGAACGCGAGAGCCTCGCTCAGCCGCTGCTGGTTCGCGTCGGACAGGTCGATGGCGAAGGTCCGGTTCAGCAGCGGGAACTCCCGTCTCGCCACATCGTCGCCCTCGGAGTGGTCGAGGTCGTCAACCAGTATCACCTTCTGCGCCACGTGCAGCCCTTCCAGGGTGGATCTCCGTCTATCTGGACCGTGGCATCCTACTGGTGCTTCCGTCGCCGGCCCGCCTTCCCGGGCTCCTCGACCCGAGCACGAGCGCCACGGCGGCGACGCCGTACGCGGCGGTCGTGAGCAGGGCGGGCAGGAGATTCCCGGGAGACACCCAATCGGGCTGGCTGCCTGCGCTGATGTCCGCCACGATCACCGAGCGCGGGAACTCGTCGATCGCGACCACCAGGTTGACGATCGCCATGACGCCGAGCAGCGCCACGACGCCCCATCTCGCCCTCCGCAGGTGCCGGTGGAAGACCGCCGCCACCACGACGAGCAGCGGCAGATACCACGCGATCATGATGTCCAGTCCGAAGAACCGGCGCGCGACGACCCCGATGAAGAGCGCCAGGAAGGAGAGGACCGGCTGGTAACCGGGGTCACCGCTCTGCGTCGCGACGGGGAAACCCACGGGCGCCGCCGCGGCGAGCATCGCCAGGACCAGCCACGGCCATGCGCGGCGCCCGCTCACCTCACGCAACGGATCCTGCTCGGACACCGCCGCAGTATCGCAGGAAACGGGATTCGATCAGGGCCATGCTGCCCCACTCGGAGACGATCAGGTCCCGTCATCGACGACCAGCACCTCATTGGCGAACAGCGCTCAGGACAGGACTCAGGACAGGGCTCAGGAGCCGGTGTGAAGGCGGCGGTGCAGCGCGCGGACCTCGTCCACGAGTGCGGGCACGGGCCCGGCCACCCGCACACCGGGCGCGACCTCGTTGACCGGGAGCGTCCGCACCGGCGGGGGCGGCACGTCCCACTCGGCCAGCCACCGCGCGAGCTGCGCCGACGACGCCACGTAGACGATCCGTCCCAGCCCCACCCACCCGTGCGCCGCCGCGCACATCGGGCAGTGCTCGCCGGAGGTGTAGACCGTGGCCCTCGCGCGTTCCTCCGGAGTCATGTGCGCGGCGGCCCAGCGCGCCAGCTCGAACTCGGGGTGCCGCGTGTGGTCGCCGCCCGCCACCCGGTTGCGGTCTTCGGCCAGCGCCTCACCGTCGCCGGAGACCAGGACCGAGCCGAACGGCTCGTCGTCCGCCTCCAGCGCTTCCGCCGCCAGCTCCACACATCGGCGCAGGTGGCGTAGTTCCTCAGATGTCGGCTCGTAACTCATGATCGGAACGGTATCTCCGGACGGAGCGGGTAGGGCGAGGGGCATGCCGGAAGGGCATCTGGTCCATCGCTACGCGGACGAGCAGCACGAGGCGCTCGCCGGGCGCGTGGTCAGGGCCACCAGCCCGCAGGGCAGGTTCGACGCGCGGCCGTACGACGGCAGGGTCGTCGAGGGCGTGGAGGCGCTCGGCAAGCACCTGCTCTACCGGGTGGCGGACGCCCCGCCCATCCACGTGCACCTCGGCATGCAGGGCCTCTTCCTGCGATACGACGACCCGGCGGCCGAACCGCGCAAGGGCACCCGGCTGCGGCTGGCGACCGGCGAGGCGGCGTTCGACCTGATCGCGCCCGCCCGCTGCGAGCCGATGGACGAGCGGGCGCTGGCGGCGCTGCGGGCCGCGACCGGCCCCGACCCGCTGCGCCGTCACAGCGGCCGCGACGCCGGCCGGGACGCCGTCCGGGAGGAGGCCGTGCGACGCCTGCTCGCCGCCCGCACCGCGGTCGGCGCGGCCCTGCTCGACCAGAGCGTGTGGTCGGGGATCGGCAACGCCTGGCGGGCGGAACTGCTCTTCCTCACCGGCCTCGACCCCGGCGCCCGCGACATCGGCGCCGAGGCAGCCGGGCTGTTGTGGGACACCGCGGTGCGCTACCTCGCGCTGGGCCGGGACGCCGGGCAGGTGGTCAGCGATCCGGACGCGCCGGACGAGCGGTGGGTCTACAAACGTGCGCGCTGCCGCCGCTGCGCGGCCGCCGTACGGACCTGGACGCTGGCCTCCAGGACGGCGTACGCGTGCCCGGCGGAACAGCACCTGCGTGCCCTCTGACCTGGGAAGCCATGCCTTCATCAAGGTGTTATATCCAGGTGAACGAAGGCCGGAGACTGCTGGACGTCCGCCGCATCTACGTCGAGCCCGCCGCGGCCGAGCTGCCGCGCGGCAAGGAGATCCTGGAGCGGTTCCCCGAGGCCGAGCGCATCGAGATCGAGGCCCACCATCGCATCCCCGAGCTGTACGGGGACGAGACGAACGTGGCCCGCTGGGTCAGGATCAAGACCGAGGCGCTGGTCCTCGGCGTCAAGAAGTCGCTCACCGCGCGGCCGAACGGCCGGTCGAGCGACTTCATCGCGCCCTCGACGGCCAACGGCTGCGCGATGGCCTGCGCCTACTGCTACGTGCCGCGCCGCAAGGGCTACAGCAACCCGATCACGGTGTTCGCCAACATCGACAAGATCACGGGCTATCTGGCGAGGCACGCCGGGCGGCAGGGCGTCAAGCCGGAGCCCGACCAGGTGGACCCGCACGCCTGGGTCTACGACATCGGCGAGAACTCCGACTGCTCGGTGGACGCGACCGTCTCCGACAACGTGCGCGACCTCGTCGATCTCTTCCGCGACCTGCCGAACGCCAAGGCGAGCTTCGCCACCAAGTACGTCAACCGCGACCTGCTCGGCTGGGACCCGCAGGGCCGTACGCGCGTCCGCTTCAGCCTGATGCCGGCCGCCGACGCCAAGCTGCTGGACATCCGCACCTCGCCGGTCGCCGACCGGATCGCGGCCATCGGCGACTTCGTCGAGGCGGGATACGAGGTGCACGTCAACTTCAGCCCGGTGGTCGTCCGCGACGGCTGGCTGGAGGACTGGGCGGAGCTGCTCGGGCAGCTCGACGACGCGCTGAGCCCGGCGGCCCGCGCCCAGCTCGCCGCCGAGGTCATCTTCCTCACGCACAACGACCGGCTGCACGAGGTCAACCTCGGCTGGCATCCCAAGGCCGAGGAGGTGCTGTGGCGTCCCGACCTCCAGCAGCCGAAGCGCTCGCAGACGGGCGGCTGGAACGTCCGCTACAAGACCGGGCACAAGGGGCGCTACGTCACCGCGCTCACCGGCCTGATCGCCGAGAAGATCCCGTACTGCCGGGTCCGCTACGCCTTCTGACCACGGGCGTACGCGGCGGGGAGGGCCGCGCCGATCTCGCGCGCGACCTCGGGGTGCGCGAGGTACTCCTCGATGTCGTGCACCCGGCCCAAGGGGTTGGTGACGCACGTCTCGACGAGTTCGCCCTGCCAGTCGTCGTTCAGCGGGCATCCGACGGTGACAGGGTCGGTGGGACACCACGCGTTGAACCAGCGAACCACCTGGTCGGGACGCTTCGGGCCGCCGGCGAGCAGGCGCCGGTACACGGTGTCGAGCCCGAGCGGGCTGCCCGCGGTGACGAGCAGGCCGACGTTCGCGGCCGGGCCGAGGCGGATGAGCAGGTCCATCGCGACGACCGTGCCCAGGCTGTGGCTGACGAGCACCAGCGGACCGCGGGGCGTCTCCCGCAGCACCAGGTCGAGCACGGCCGCGCGGACCCGTTCGTCTCCCAGGTAGGCGGCCACGTCCGCGAAGATCGCGGCGATGGCGAGCTCGTCCAGGTCGGTGACGGCCGCCAGCCAGCTCACCCCGTCGTGGACCATGTCGGCCGCCCTTTCCCCGCCCGCCGGCCGGGTCCCGGGCATCCCCGCCCTGGTCGCGGCCTCCACGATCAGCTGCTCGTACAGGCGTCTCGTGCCGTACGGCACGGGGGCCGCCGCGTCGACCGGGTCGGCGACGATCTCCTCAAGGGAGTGCGGCGCGGGGCGGGAGGGCCGCAGGGCCTCGGCGAGCCGGTCGCCGTAGAAGGGGAAGCAGACGTCCCCCGGGACGATCGTGGGCAGTCCCGCCCGGGTCAGCCCGCCGTTCAGGCCCGCCGTCCAGTAGCGGCGCAGGTGCTCGGGGTCGCGTCCCTGCTGGCCCCGGCCGTGCAGGAACACCAGGTGGACGGCGCCCCCGAACGCCTCGGGGTCCGCGGCGAGCCCCGTCGCGCCGGGCTCGTGAGGAGACACCGTGGTGACCTCTGGCGGCGCCGGCGGCGCGATCGGCCGCGTGGCCGCGGACTCCGCCAACCCCGCCACCCCGGTCGGCTCCGTCGGCCCCGTCGGCTCCGTCACAGGTGTCGTGGTGGGAGCCGTTCCCGCGGCCCGGCCGTCCTGGAGCCCCGACTCCGGCCCCATCTCCGCGAGCAGCGCCGTCCGCGCGCCGTCGAACCGCAGCGTGACCAGGTGCCGCAGGATCGAGCTGACGCGCACGCCCTCGTTGGACACCCAGTCCACGGCGTCGTCGCCGTCACCGGCCTGCCAGACCTGGCCGTCGCGACGGAGGATGCGGTCCTGGTCGTCGGTCCTCGGCACGCCGCCGTGATGGAGCGCCGTCACCTCCCACTGGTCGTTGTACACGGGCGAGCCCGAACTGCCCGGCTCCGTGTCGGTCTGGTACTGCAGGAAGTCGTCCAGACGGACCTCCAGCCGGTTCTCCCGGATGGAGATCTCCTTCAACCGGCCGCCGGGATGGCCGACGACGTTCACCGGCTCGCCGATGACGAGTTTGCCCGGCTGCGCGCTGAGCCTGTTCCAGCCGAAGACCTCTCCCGCCGGCCGTCCGTCGGCTCCGGGAGCGACCAGGACGAGGGCGAAATCGAGACCCTCGTCGGCCACGAAGAACGCGTCCGGATCCAGGGTGAACCGCTTGGCCACCTCAGGCGTGTTGTCCACGCTGACCTGGGCGTCGAACTCGGCGAACGCCTGCCGTACGGCCTGCGGGCAGGGGAAGACGTGGTGGTTGGTCAGCAGCAGCCGGGGCGAGACCAGGAAGCCGGTGCCGATCGGCACCTCCCGGCCGTTCTCGCTCACCGAGATCCTGGCGACGGTGCGGGCCGCCCGCGCCCCGCGCGGCAGGAAGCTCCACGCCTGGAGGTCCTTCGCGACCCCGAGGATGCGCTCGTGCATCGCGGGCCGGTCCAGGCAGACGCCCCGGGTCGCCTCCATCACGGCCTCGACCGGCACTCCCTGGCGCTGCACGAGCCGGGCGGCGCGGGCCGCGAGCAGGTCCGGCGAGTCGGGGAAGGCGTCGCCCTCGCGCTGCCTGCGGCGCACCTCGTCCCGGACCGTGCTGCTGCGGCGATACCGTACGGCTGCCGCCCTGGCGTGGCGCAGACCGTTCTGCCGGACCTCGTCGGCGATGTCCATGGCGTCCCCCCGTCACTTCGCGATCGTCAGCACACCGTCCCGGCAGGACAGCACGGTGAGGTCGGTGCGCCCACCTTCGGGGAAGACAACGCGCACGCCTCTCTCCCGCGCATGCCAGCGGCCCGTCACCGGCCGCGGGCGGTCGGCGGGGCCGGGGCGGAGCTCGACGAAAGTGCCGTCCGCGCGGAACTCCAGGCCCCTGCGCGGACGGCGGGAGGGCCGGAACGGATGGCGCGCGGGGCGGTAGACCTCCGCGTCGTCGGTGTCCTCCTCGTAGGAGTGCAGCCACTCCCCCACGATGCCGATGTCCGGCGCCGTCACGAGCTCACCCGTCCGGGTGGCCGCCGACCATGCCGATCGCGGCGCGGATGTCGTTCAGCACCTCGGTGGTCAGCCGCTCGCTGTCCTGCAGCAGCCGTTCGACGTCCCCGTCGTGGCTGGGACGCACCATCTCCGGCATCGCCCGCGGGAGGCGCTCCTCCGTGGCGGGCGCCTCTTTCGCCGCCGGGGAGACGAGGAACGAGGCCCGCACGCCCTCCAGGCAGGCGTCCATCCGCGCGGCCTGCCCCCGGGTGAACATGAACATGCCGGCGTCGTCGGTGTAGTCCATGTAGTTCACGAACATGTCGCCGTTCGGGCCGTTGCCGCAGGTGACGCGGGGAAAACTGGGCAGCCCGTAGTTCGCGTCCGCCTGGTTGGGCGTGTCGGCGACCTTGTCGTCGCTCGTGCAGGCGCCGTCGTCGTCTCCCCAGATGTGGTACAGGTCCAGCCAGTGGCCGATCTCGTGGGTCGCCGTACGGCCGCCGTCGAACGGGTGGGCCGCGGTGCCCGTCGTCCCGAAGGCCGTGGTGAGGATGACGACGCCGTCGGTCTGCGGCGGGCCGCCGGGAAACTGGGCGTATCCGAGCAGGCCCCCGCGGAGCCGGCACACCCACAGGTTCAGGTACTCGTCGCTCGGCCACGGGTCCGATCCGCCGGTGGCCCCCGACTTCACGGCGTCGTCCACGGTGAAGTCGGGCCGGTCGGTGGCGACGCGCACGATCCCCGTCGCGGGCTCGCCGTCGGGGCCGCGCGTGGCCAGGCGGAACTCCACCCGGGCGTCCGCCACCAGGGCCTTCCACACGTCCGGCACCTTCGCCACGTCCGGGTTCGCCGCGCGGAAGTCCCGGTTGAGCGCCTCGATCTGGCTGTGGATCTGTTCGTCGGCGATGTCGTCGGCCGGCATGGCCCGGTTGTGCACCACGTGCACGACGACCGGGATGGTCACCACCTCGGTCCGGACGGGGGCGCGCCGTCCCAGCTCGTACCGCAGGGCACGGGACTCGATCGCCGCGCGCCTGGCCCGGTAGGTCATGCTCTCGTTGAGGAGCCTGCGGTGCACCAGCATCGTCCCGCACAGGTCGCGGGCCGGGAACCGGGCGTTCGTCGGTTCGGTCATGGCGAGTCCTTACGCTCGAATGTGTGGTCACGCGCCAGGCGCCGCTGCAGCTCGATGTTGCGGAACTGGTAGAACGGCCCCTCGGTGCGCAGCAGGCCCAGGCGGTGGGCGTCGTCGAGGAAGCACATGGCGCGCAGCGGCAGCCGTCCGCGCCTGGCGAGCCGCGGGATCGTCAGCGTGTAGGCGAGCCAGGCGTGGTGGCTGCCGAGCATGAGCCCGAACAGCAGCCCGAGCAGCAGGCCGCCCACGAGCACGGTCGGCGGGCTCAGCCCGCCCATCAGGCCCACGACTCCGCCCATCAGGCCGATGGCCAGCCCGCACAGCGCCCGGATGAGCGTGAGGTCACGGTCGGCGCGCCACGTCGACCAGGGAGAACGCGCGGTCGTGGTGCTGGTCGGGTGCTCGACCCACCGGATCAGGCCGACGGCGAGCAGGAAGGCGAGCCCGGACAGCAGTCCGATCATGACCGCCGCGCTGACGAGGTGGCGGCTCATCAGCCAGCCCACGAGCGCGCCCAGCAGGCCGACGACCACGGCGTCCGCCAGCGTACGGCCGAGCAGGGACAGCCGTCCGCGCACGTGGAAGTCGGCGTGGCCCGGCGGCTCGGTGAACCACGACCTCGTCATGACCAGCACGGCGACCGCGGACAGCAGGCCGATCACCGCTCCGGCGAGCGGCGCGTGCGTCACCGCCGCGATCGGCAGGCCCACCAGGACCCCGCTGACGACGCCGACCGCGAGCCGGACCGCCCGAGTGGAGGTGTGCCGCGCCAGGTGCCACCAGGCGACGTCGCGCGTGTCCTCGCCCAGGGTCAGAAGCTGGCCCGACAGGTAGGCGAGCCAGTGCCGTACGCGCTCCGGGTTCCAGGCGTGCCGCGGCCGGAACGGCTCGGCCGCGTCGGCGGCGGGCGTGCGCGCGCCGACCAGGGCGGGGATGAGCCGGTCGCACAGGTGGTCGTAGAGACCGGCCGCGTCCGCCCGCCCGAGTTCGAGCAGCGGCTCAGGGTCGTGACGGGTGACGACGTAGGCGGAGCGGACCAGCCAGAGGCCCAGCGGGGTCGCGGCCACCTCCGCCAGGGCGGGCGCCTTCCCCGTCCTCAGCGCGTCGAGCACCTGCTGCCAGGCGGGGTGCGGCCTGGGCGGCAGGCACACCTGGAGATACTCGGCGGCCACTTCGGGAGTGAGCGCCCCCGGCTCGATGACCGCCGCCGCGGTGAGCACGTCTCCCACCATGTCGACGGACTCGGCGAACTGCTCCGTGCGGCAGGTCAGGATCAGCTGGTCGCGGTCGCCCATCGAGTGGTTGAGCGCCAGGAGGACCGCGGCCCGCGCCTGCCCCGGCAGTTCGTCCAGGCCGTCGAGGATCGGCAGGACCTCGCCGCGCGCCGCCAGGGTCTTCGCCGTGTCGGGGCCGAACCCGGTGACCGCCAGAGCCGGGTAGTCGACGGCGAGGCAGTCGGCCAGCCAGTCCTGTAATCGGGGGTGGACCTCGGCGTCCCAGCGCGCCGCCGACAGCAGGACGGGAACCGGCTCGCCGGGCAGCCGTGTCCGGAGCAGCTCCATCAGCAGTTGCACGGCGAGGGTGGTCTTGCCCGATCCCGGGCCCCCGAGGATGACCAGGCGGCGGCACCGCAGCCTGCGGAAGTCGGCCGCCATTCCGGCGAGGTCCGCGCCGAGGCTGGGGAAGCTGACGAAGTCCTTGGCGATCAGCCGGGGGCGGTCCATCAGCTCGGCGTGCTCCGTCGACCGCCACGGCACCGGGATGGGCTCGGGATCGGCCAGCGACCGCAGGATCGTCTCGTCCCTCCACTGCTCGGCCACGAGACCGGCGAGGACGTCCTTGGCGTTGTCGACGTCGCTCTGGGTGGGAGCCGGTGGAGGTCTCCTGGACGTGCGCCACCAGGACAGGAACTGCACGAGCCCGTTCGCCAGCCCGATGACGCCGGCCGCCGTGGCCATGATCTGCGCGACGTTCAGCACCTTCAGGCCGACCGCCCACCTTGGCAGCGGTGATGTCATGACCCGCCACAGGAGCAGCAGCGCCAGGGCCAGGAACAGGACCCCCAGCGCCACCGAGACCCTCGCGTCGGGCCGCCGATGCCACCGCGACCTTTCCACAAGGCCATCATGCGAACCGCGCTCCCCAGAGAGGAAGAAGGACATCTGCATGGTGTGGAAAAGTGCTCGTACATGCGCGCGCGGGCAGGTCAAGCCCTTGGTAGATCACACCGCTCGCCGTCTGCGGCGCGTACGGCATGCCGCAGGGCGGCCCGCCCCCGGGGGCCGGGCAGGACGAGGTTGCCGTCCGCGACCAGCATGAAGCGCTCCAGGCCCGGCACGACGACGTGCACGGCCGTTATCCGCCCGGGGAGGACGGCCACAGTGCGCGTGAGCGGTGTGTAGCCGCGCGCGTGCAGACGCGCGGCCACTTCGCGGAGCTGGTCCCGGGGACGGCCCGGCCGCGCGCGGTCCTCGGGGAAGGGGACCGCACGGGCCGCGTGCAGATGCTCGGAGAGGTCGAAGCGCCCGCACGCCAGCAGTTCGGGATACGGGGCGAGCCGCTCCACGTCTCCTCGACGCTGGATGCGCTCGCCCACGGTGGTCTGGACAAGCTCGGTGAGCGCCCGCCACGCGGCATGAGCGGGGCTCAGGGAGGTCCCGGCTCCGCGCCGGTGCGGGCGGTCCGGCGTCGGCGCGACGTAGGCGAGCATGGTGGGGACCCTCAGGTCACCGGTGATGTCCAGCAGGTGGACGGGCGCTCCGGCGACCTGACCGGCCACGGCGTACGCACGGGCGAGCTCGGGCGGCAGGGTGCGCGGATCGACGACCGACGGCCGTTCGCCCGTGCCGAGGAAGGCGCGCACCAGCAGCAGGGAGAGCGCGTCGCGTTCGATCGTCTCGTTGAGCGCGTGCAGCAGCGCCTCCGTCGCGGTGACGCCCACGGCCGATCCGCTGTTGCAGCTGTAGCGCATCAGACCGGTGTAGTCGTGGGCGTCTCCGGCCCGCTCGCGCAGCCGCCACGCGTCCGCCTCGACGTACCAGGGGGCGGACAGGAACAGGGGCACCAGGACGTCGCCCCCGGGTCCCCGATACCGATGACAGGCCAGCGGCGCCGCGCTGCGGCCGTCGAGCAGGACGGCGGACGCGTCCGCCCGCAGCGGCCCGGCCGCGATCCTGGCCGGTTCGACCGGTTCCACCGCCGCCGGGTCGAACAGCGCCGGGCCCGTCAGGTAGTGCTCCAGCGCCTCGAACAGGGCGCCGGCACGGGCCTGCGCGCGCCGTCCCTTGCCCATGCCCTCCGCCCACGGCGCCGGGACACCGTCCGGCCCTCGCAGGCGGCAGTGCCAGGCGGTCGGCTCACGGCCCTCGCCCATGTCCACCAGGTCGGGCGTCAGGCCGAGATGGGCGAGTGCCGCGCCGGCCCGGCGTACGGCCTCCGGAAGCGGGACGACCCGCTCCGGGCTATCCGGCGTCTGCGTCGCGCTCCTCGGCGATCTCGCGCAGCCGTTCGCGTTCGGCCTCGGTGAGCTCCTGTTCGACGTCGTCCAGCGACTCGGCTCTCCTGAAGTCCACGCCGCGTCCCATAGGGCTCCTCCCTTCAACGCGCGGGACGGGTACCTGCCCGCGCCCGGGTCAGGCCAACACCATCAACCCGCCACTTCCCGTACGACGTCCGGCCTGTCGGTGATGACGCCGTCCACACCCGCGCCGATCAGGCGGCGTACGGCGGCGGGGTCGTCCACGGTCCAGGCGAGGACCTTCATCCGCGACCGGTGGACGCGCCGGACGTACTCCGCCGTGACGTCGGCGTACGGCGGGTTGATCTGGTCGGCGAACCGGGCCAGGCCGGGCAGGTCGGCGACCCGCGGCGTGCCGAGCAGGCCGATCGGCACCCCGGGCATGAGCCGGTGGAAGCGGCGCATCGAGTCCCAGTCGAACGACTGCACGACGATCCGGCCGCGCCAGGCCGGGTCGCGCCCGATCTCCTCGGCCACCCGGGCCTCGATCCCGGGGTAGAGCCGGGGCTCCTTGATCTCCAGCAGCAGGCCGAGCCCGCTGCCGCGCATCGCGCGCAGCACCTCGCCGAGCGTGGGCACCGCCTCCCCCGCGTATCCGCCGGAGAACCGCGTTTTCCGGGAAAACCGCGCCTTCCTGGAGAACCAGGATCCGGCGTCCAGTTCGCGGATCTCGGCCAGCGTGAGGTCGCCGACCCGCCATGGCGCGCGGCCGGGGAAGACCTTCTCCACGTCGGTCGTACGGCCGAGCGTCGTGTCGTGCATCAGGACCAGGTGGTGGTCCCTGGTCTCCTGGACGTCGAGCTCGAACATGTCCGCGCCCCGGTCGCGGGCCAGCTCGAAGGCGGCGACGGTGTTCTCCGGCGCGTACGCGGACGCGCCGCGGTGGGCCACGACCAGAGGCCCTGACGCCGTCGCGGCGGGGACGACCGATGTGAGGGCGATCAGGACGATCGCGGCGATGAGGCCGAGTCGCCGGCGCATGGTTCTCCTCGGGGTCGGGAGCGACTACGAGGAGAACTTGACCACGCGCCATTACAAGCAGTTGATGTTCCGGTGGCGTCCGGGTGCCGGCTCGGTGAGCATCGCCCCGTCTCCGGGCGTCCCCGCCCGTAACGGTCAGACGCGCGCCGCGGTGACCACCACCGTGACATAGGTCATCGTGAAGCCGCCTCCCAGCCCGTCGATCGCGGCCCCGACGTCCGTCAGCACCTCCTCCAGCCTGTCCGGCGGGAGCCGGGTGAGGACGCCGGACGTGGGCATCTGGTCCAGCCACTCGTCACGGGTGTAGAACCGCTGCCAGTCGTACCGCCACTCCTCGGGCTCGCCGAACGCGCCCGTGCCCCTGATCCCGTCGGCGGCCTTGGCGAGCAGCGGCCGGTAGCCGTCGAGGGCCGACCCCGCAGGCCGGTCCTGGGACGGGAAGCCGGGCATGATCCGCCGGTAGACCGCGGTGTGAGCCCCCGCCAGGGCGGGCGGAGGCTCGAACACGTGCCAGAACGCCGCCAGCCGGCCGCCGGGACGCAGCACCTCGGCCGCCTTGGCCGCTCCTGCGACCGGATCGACCCAGTGCCAGGCCGTTCCGGCGACGACCGCGTCGAACGTGCGACCGGCGGGGTCCCAGGCTTCGAAGGTCGCCACCTCGACATCGAGTCCCCTGCGGCGCGCGAAATCGGCCATCCGCGCGTCGGGTTCGACGCCGAGCACCGTGCAGCCCGCCGCCTGGAACTGCCGGGCCGCGATGCCGGTGCCGCAGCCGACGTCGAGGACGTCCGGCCCGGGGCTCGCGGCGACGATGCGCTCCACCATGGCATCGGGATAGGGGGGCCGGGCCCGGTCGTAGCGCTCGGCGTCCACGCCGAACGACTCCGCCATCCCCCTGGCCTTGTGTGGTTCGTTCTCGGAAACTGAAGTGGGCATGCGCCCACTATGCGTGGGCGATCGCCCACTCGTCAATTCGGATAAAGTCGGCGGACGGACAGGAGGGGATGGACGGTGCCGACGGGGGTTGCCCTCCGCGACGCGCGGGAGCAGTTGTTCGCCGCCGCCGAGCGGGTCCTGCTCAGGGACGGGCCGAGCGCGCTGACCAGCCGGGCGGTCACCACCGAGGCGGGCTGCGCCAAGGGTGTGCTGCACCGGCACTTCGCGGACTTCGACGCCTTCCTCGCCGAGCTCGTGCTCGACCGCACCGCCAGGATCGACGGTCAGGCCGCCGCCCTGCGCGCGTCCGCCGGAAGCGGCACCGTCGCCGGCAACCTGACCACCGTGCTCACGGACCTGTTCGGGTCGGTCGCCCTGGCGGTCGTCGGCCTGATCATCTCCCGCGACGCCCTGCGCGCCCGGCTGCGCCAGGCCAGGCCGGGCCCTGGCCTCCCGCTCCTGACGGAGGCCGTGGCCATGCTCGCCTCCTACCTCACCGCCGAGCGCGACCTGGGCCGGATAGCGGCGGACGCCGACGTCGACACACTCGCTCCCACGCTGCTCGGAGCCTCACACCTGCTGTTCGCCGACCGGGACGGCGGCCCGCCGCAGGCCGACGCCGTCCACAAGATGGTGACCACGGTCATCGCCGGCGTCGTACGGACCGAGTCGCGAGCGCCGGAGGCGGGCCGGGTAACGTGATCAGACGTGACGAGGCTGGCGCTCTTCGATCTGGACAACACACTGGTCGACCACGACGAGGCCTTCCGCAGGTGGGCCGAGGAGTTCGCGGACGGCCACGGTCTCGACGCCGGGGCGGTCGAGCGGCTGGTCGCCCTCGACGGGCACGGCTATCTGCCGCGTGAGACGCTCTTCGCCCAGGTGAAAGAGGACTTCGGGATCGACGGCCAGGTCGAGGAGCTGTGGGCCGCCTACCGGCGCCGCATGCCGGACCTCGTCCGCTGCCCCCAGGAGGTGCGCGACGGTCTGACCCGCCTGCGTACGACGGGCTGGCGGGTGGCGATCGTCACCAACGGGCGCGCGGACAACCAGCTCGGCAAGATCCGGCGGACCGGCCTCGACGAGGTCGTGGACGCGTGGGCCGTCTCCGGGGCCGAGGGCGTCCGCAAGCCCGACCGGGGGCTGTTCGAGATCGCCGCGACCCGCGCGGGCGCGAGCCTCGGTGCGGGCGGATGGGTGATCGGTGATCACCCGGTGATGGACGTGGCGGGAGGACGGGCCATCGGGTTCGCCACGATCTGGATCGACCGGGGCGCCTGGGCGGGCCGGGAGCCGGCGTCGGACCACACCGTCGCCGATGTGACCGAGGCGATCGGCATCCTGCTGTCCGGCGCGGCACCGCGGTAGAGGCGTGGACGACGACCGCCTCGTGCCGGAGAGGCTCGGCTGACGGGTCAGCCCAGCAGCGGCGCGAGCGCCGTCTCCAGGTCGGGCACGCCGGTGAACAGGACGGCCGTCATGCCGAGCGCCCTGGCCGCCTCGACGTTCTCCTCCCGGTCGTCGACGAACAGGCACCGCCCGAGCGGGACACCCGCGCGCTCGGCGGCGATCTCGTAGACGCGGGGGTCGGGCTTGCCCACGCCCACCAGCGCGCTGCTGACCACCTCGTCGGCGAAGTGGGTCAGGCCCAGCCAGGCGAGATCGTCCTCCAGATCCAGCGTCGCGTTGGTGACCAGCACGACGGGCACGTGCTCCTGGGCCCGGCGCAGCAGGCCGAGCACGTCGTCGTCCACCCGGGCGGGCGCCTTGGCGAACGCCGTGACCAGCGCGCGGGCCTGCTCCCGCGGCACCCGGAGGGCCAGTGCGGCCTCGGCCGCCTCCATCCACTGCTCAACGGTGATCTGCCCCAGCAGCGCCGGCCGGTCCACCTCGGGCGCGAAGACGACCGTGGCCGTCGTGCCCTCGGCCAGGCCCATGCCCCGTTCCAGCTCGGTCAGCTCCGTCTGGTCGTAGAAGCGGATGACACCGTCGAAGTCGCACAGCACCGCGTCGTACGGCCGGGGGATCGTCACCGCCCATGCATACCACGGGTGGCCGCCTTCCCGGCCGGCCGGCATGATCGCCGGCGGCCCGGAGACGTCTCGTCAGCGCAGCATGTCGAGGGACCGGGCGGTGCCGAGGGAGTCGTCGGCCGCCGTGTGCCGGGCCTCGGCCTCTCCGCGCAGCACCTCGTGGATGTGGCGGATGCCCCAGGAGAAGGCCGTCCCCTCGCCCGGCTCGTGCCGGGCGACCAGGCGTCCCTCGCGCCACACCTCGATCCCGTCGTGCGGCTCGGGGTGGAACGGGTTGGTCAGGCGGATCTCCCCGCCGGTGCCGACCAGGCGGGTGTACGTCGTGAACGGCAGGGCGAAGCCGCAGCTCAGCATCAGCCGGCCGGCGTCGAACTCCAAGATCCCCGCGGTCTCGATGTCCACCCCCGCATCGCCCTTGACCGCGACGGCGTGGCCGGCGACGGCGTCACCGCCGAACAGCAGGTGCGCGAGCCGTACGGGGTAGCAGCCCACGTCGTAGAGCGCGCCGCCGCCGAGGGCCGCGTCGAGCCGGATGTTCTCGGTGCCCTGCATCGTGAAGTGGAAGGACGACCAGACCTCCCGCAGTTCGCCGATCGCGCCTTCGGCGAGCAGGCCGCGCAGCCGGGTCGTCTGCGGGTGGAACGGGAAGACGAACGCCTCCCACAGCGGCCGCGCCGACCGGCGCGCCACCTCGATGACGTTCCCGGCCTCCGCGGCGGTGAGGCACAGCGGCTTCTCGCACAGAACCGCCTTGCCCGCTTCCAGAGCGGCGATGGTCCACTGCGCGTGCAGGGCGTTCGGCAGCGGGATGTACACCGCGTCGATCGACGGGTCCTCGATGACGGCCTCGTAACCGCGCACGGCCCGGGCGACGCCGTTCCGCGCGGCGAACTCCTCGGCCCGGGACAGGTCGCGGCCCGCCACCACGGCGGCCGTACCCCCGCCGGCCTCGCGCAACGCGGGCAGGAACGCCCGCGCGGCGATGCCCGCCGTCCCGAGGACCCCCCACCGGACAGCCCCGCTCATACCGCACCCACTCCTCGCCGCCATTGCCGACATTTCACGATTCACCGGGGAATACTTGCCGGGACCGTAGCACATGGCCCTGATGGGAACTTTTTCCGCCAGAGTCCGATATCGGAAAGCCCGTGGGGGTACGTGACCCGCCGATCCCGGCCAAGACGCGACGCGAGCGGACGAGGGATACGCGATGAGCGAGGAAATACGGCGATTCACCCATCTGCCGAGCGACCGGGCGCCCGGGCCCGACTACTCGGGGCCCGGAGTCGAAGCGGAGCTCACCGGGCGGATGCCCGAGGCCCGCCCCGCCGAGCGGCCGGAGCGGACCGAACGGCCGGAACGGACCGGGCCGCTGGAGCGCGGCGGCGGGTCGTATGACGATCTCTACACGGCCCGGGCCTCGTCCGCACTCGGCAAGGTGGCGTCGGACGACGGCATGCTCGACGTCCGCATCAAGGCGCCGGGGGAACTCGGCGGCCCCGGCGGGGCCACCAACCCCGAGCAGCTGCTCGCCGCAGCGTACGCCTCCTGCTTCCACAACTCGCTCACGCTGGTCGCCGGGCGGCAGGGCGTCGGCACCTCCGACGCCACCGTCGACACGGCCGTCACGCTGCGCAAGCGCGGCACCGCCGACGACTACACGATCGCCACCGACCTGACCGTACGCCTGCCGGGGGTCGAGCCCGAGGCGGCCCGCAGGCTGGTGGAGCAGGCCCATGGGGAGTGCCCGTATTCCCGGGCCTTCATGCAGGGCGCCGAGGTGCACGTCCACCTCGCCTGACCGCCGGCGCCCGCCCCCGGGGCCGGCCGGGACGGGTGTTTCGAGCGGGATGCAACGCCCCTTCGCGCACCCGCGCGAAGGGGCGGCACCGGGGACCGGGGCGGACCTGTGCGCGTGCGTCACGGCCCGCCCGGCCGGTTCTTCTGCCTCAGATCCTCTGCCATAGCGCGGGGACGTTCGGCGGCTCCCAGCCCACGATCGCCGTGTGGGCCTGGATGCACCGGTACGTCGCCCCGCCGTAGGTGACCTGGTCGCCCACCTTGTACGCCGTGCCGGCGGCCCAGGTGCCACCCGGAGTGGGCGTGGGGGTACGCGTCGGCGTGGGAGACGGGCTCGGGGTACGCGTCGGCGTCGGGCTGGGAGTGGGCGTGGGCGTCGGGCTGGGCGTCCCGCCCCCGCCCACCTGGAGGTCGACGCAGGCGTAGAACGCGTTGGCGGTGTCGGCCACGTTCCAGATCGCCAGCACCTTCTGCCGGCCCGTCCGTCCGCCGAGGTTCACGCTGTGGCTGACGGTGGCCGGAGGCTGCGCCCCGTGATCGTCGAAGACGGCGATCCGGGTGCCTCCGATGTAGTACTCCCACGTGCTGGTCGCGTGACGGGCGGTCAGCGACCACGTGAAGGTGACGGTGTTGCCGACGCTGGTGGCCGGCCAGGGCTTGCTCTCGTCGTCGAGCTGGGCGAAGCGGGCGTTGCCGCCACTGCAGCTGCGCAGCCCCTTCGGTCCTTCCACGCTCTGGGGCTCGTAGATGATGTCGCCGCAGTTGGGGACGCGGCCCTGTGCGCACATCGCCTGGCGGCTCGCGGGCGACGAGATGTACCCGTGCGCCTGAGCCGGTGAGGCGATGAACACCGTGGCGCCGATGCCGATCGTCGCCGTCGCGAGGAAGGTCAGCGTTCTTCGCATGTGTGCTCCTCACTGCTGGGGGGTGGCGCAAATATAAAGGAAAGTTTCCTAACAGTGAAGGCCCAATGACTCCAACGGTCAGGAACCGGAGGCGGACCCGACCCACACGGCGCGGGGGCTTGGCGGGGCCCCCGAGCGGCTTTCCGCGCGCCCTCGTGGTGCACTGAATCCAGGGGGATGTGCGCCATGCCGCAGCGTTCGTCGATCACGGCCAGGCCGGCACCGGCCCACGGTGTCGCCGCCGTGCTGCTGTGCCTGGCGGCGACGCCGATCCGGCTGCTCGCCGGTCACCCATCACCGGCCGCCGGCCCGGCCCCGCACGGCGATCGGGCCTTGTATGCGTGCGAAGCCGTGCCGGCGGCCCCGGCGTACGCGCACCCGGCGTTGCTCCTGGCGCTGTTCTGCGGGGCGCTCCTGCTGGCCGGGGCGATCACCTACCTCGGCTTCCGCCTGACCGCCGGCGCGATTGTGCCGGCGCCCGCGCCCCCGGTGGAGACGGAGGAGGCCGAGACAGAGGAGGCCGAGGCGGAGGGGATCGAGGCGTCCGGCCCGCACCGGCCGGCCCCCGCGCACGACGAGATCGACGGCCTGGCCCCCGGCGTGAACCGTACGCTCGGGCGGCTGGAGGAGGCGCTGGAGCGGCAGCGCCGTTTCAGCTCCGACGCCTCCCATGAGCTGCGCACCCCGCTGACCGCCATGCGGGCCCAGATCGAGGACGCGCTCCAGGCGCCGCAGGAGACCGACGTGGTCACCCTGGCCAGGGCGCTGCTGCCGAGCCTCGACCGGCTGCAGCGGATCGCCACGGATCTGCTGGCGCTCTCGCGGCTGGAGAGCGAGGCGCTCCCCATCCGGCAGCAGCGGGTGGATCTCGGGAAGCTGGCCGAAGGCGAACTGCAGATGCTGCCGATCACGAAGCGGATCGTCCCCCGGCTCGGCCAGGACGTCGTCGTGCTGGGAGACCCCCACTCGCTCGGCAGCCTCATCAGCAACCTCATCGGCAACGCGCAGCGGCACGCCGCCAGCACCGTCACGGTCACGGTGCGGCGCGAACCGCGAAGACCCGGCGGACCACCGGATGGAACGGCCGTGCTCGAAGTGGCCGACGACGGCCCCGGAATCCCCCAGGAACAGCGGGAGAAGGTCTTCCAGCGGTTCACGCGGCTCGACTCGGCCCGCAGCAGGGACGCGGGAGGAGCCGGGCTCGGACTGGCCATCGCCCGCCAGATCGCCCACAACCACCACGGCCGGCTCACCATCGAAGACAGCGCCGAGGGGGCGCGTTTCGTGCTGCGGCTGCCGCTCGCCCCCGCCGCCCCCTGAACCCCTGTCTCCTGAACCCCTGTGACCCCGCCCTGAGCCTGGTTCCGGCGAAGAAGGAGCGGGAACGCGTTGACATGACGCGTCCGCCACCTACACTCACCCACGTGAACGATCGTTCAAGTGTTGTGGATCTCGCGACGGCCGACTCGTGCGCGCTCCCGGTGGTGGACGCCCAGCGGGTGGAGACCGTCAGGAGGGCCATGCCGTCTCAGGAGACGGTGGAGGACCTGGCGCAGGTCTTCGGCCTCCTGGCCGATCCCGGGCGGCTGCGGCTGATCGCGGCGCTGCTGGAGGGCGGTGAGATGTGCGTGTGCGATCTCGCGGCGGCGACCGGCCACAGCATGTCCGCGGCGTCCCACGCCCTGCGCCTGCTGCGCGTCCACAACGTGGTGAAGGTGCGGCGCGCGGGAAGGATGGCCTACTACCGCCTCGCGGACTCGCACGTGCGACTGCTGTTCGACCTGGCGATCACGCACATCGGACACGAGGAGAAGGACCAGGGCGATGGGTGAGACCGGCAAGGAGCACGGGCACCGCACGGGGACGGGTGACGACCGTGAGCACGGGCACGACCGCGGCCATGCGCACGAGCGCGGGCACGCGCACGGGCGGGGGCATGGCCACGGGCACGGGCACGCGGTCAGCGCCGAGGCCGACCGGCGTCTGCTGACCGGCGCGCTGGCGCTCATCCTCGGCTTCATGGCGGTCGAGGTCGTCATCGGCGTCATCGCGCACTCCCTCGCCCTGGTCTCCGACGCCGGGCACATGCTCACCGACGCCATCGCCATCGCCTTCGCGATCATCGCGATGCGGATCGCCGCCCGCCCGCCGCAGGGCGGCTTCACCTACGGCCTCAAACGCGCCGAGATCATCAGCGCCCAGATCAACGGCATCACGCTGCTGCTGCTCAGCGTCTACTTCGTCTACGAGGGCGTACGCAGGCTGATCGAGCCTCCCGAGGTCGAAGGCGCGTACGTCGTGGCCACCGGCATCGCCGGAATCGTGGTGAACCTGGCCGCGACCTGGCTGCTGAGCAGGGCCAACCGCGCCAGCCTGAACGTCGAGGGCGCCTTCCAGCACATCCTCAACGATCTGTTCGCCTTCATCGCCACCACCGCGGCCGGCGCGGTGATCTGGCTGACCGGCTGGGGCCGGGCCGACGCCCTGGCCGCGCTGGTCGTGGCCGCCCTGATGCTGAAGGCCGGCTGGGACCTGGTGCGCGAGTCCGGCCGGGTCTTCATGGAGGCGGCCCCCGCCGGGATGAACCCCGCCGAGATCGGCCGCAAGGCCGCCGCCCTGGAACACGTGGTGGAGGTGCACGACCTGCACATCTGGGAGGTCACCAGCGGCTACCCCGCCATGTCGGCGCACATCCTGGTCGCCCCGGGCGCGGACTGCCACGCCGTGCTGCAGGCGGCGCAGCGGATGGTCCACGACGAGTACGGCATCGCCCACACCACGCTGCAGGTCGACCACGCCCCGCCGGAGCTTCTCGCGATCGGTGAGACGACAGCCGAGGCGGCAGAACCGCACTGTGTCACGCCCGCGGCGGAGCCGCACCATGCGGCGACGGCGGTGGAGCCGCACTGTGCGGACGCGCACGGCCCGGCGCACGTCAACGGGCGGATCCGGTCAGAGGACGACCGCCGGTCGCGGGGCTGCGCCGCCCGCCGATACATCAGGTTTCCCGGCGCCAGACGCCTCTCCTGACCCGCCGCGCTCCTGGCGGCGGCGGGCGTGCGCCGCTGACGGGCTCCGTTTGCCGTACGACCTCACGGGTATCAGCCGCGCATGTTCGCCCCGTCTGACCTGGATGTGCTCGTGCCCACCAAGGACCGCCCGGGCGCGCTGGCCGTCACGTTGGCGGGCCTCGCGGCGCAGACGGTGTCCGGGTTCCGCGTCGTGATCTCGGACCAGTCGCAGGAGCCGGTCGCCGACGACCCGCTGGTGGCGGCGCAGCTGCGGATCCTCGGCCACCGCGACAGGCCGGCGGCCGTCCACCACCACCTGCCCCCGCGGGGCATGGCGGAGCAGCGCGCGTTCCTGCTCGGCCGGGCCGAGCGGCGGCTGGCGCTCTACCTCGACGACGACGTATGGCTGGAGCCGGAGGCGATCGAGGTCCTGCTGTCCGCGATCGGCGAGCTGGGCTGCGGCTTCGTCGGCTACGCCCTGCACGGCCTGTCCTACCGCGACGACGTGCGCCCCGCCGAGCTCGCGCCGTACGAGGAGTGGACGGACGGCGTGCGGCCCGAGCGGGTGCGCCGGGAGTCGCCGGCCTGGCAGCGCCACACCCTGCACAACGCCTCCAACCCGCTGCATCTCGCGCGCGAACACCTCGGCTCTCCCGGTCCCCGGGACTGGCGGCCGTACAAGGTGGCCTGGATCGGCGGCTGCGTGCTGTACGACCGGGAACGGCTGCTGGAGTGCGGCGGCTTCGACTTCTGGCGGTCGGTGCCGCCCCGGCACGCGGGTGAGGACGTCGCGGCGCAGCTGCGCGTCATGGAGAGGTACGGCGGCGCGGGCCTGCTGCCGAGCCGCGCCTACCACCTGGAGCTGCCCACGACGGTCACCGACCGCAGGGCCGAGTGCTACGACTACGTGTTCGAGACGGCATGTGCGCGCTGATCGAGGGCGTGCGGCGCATCGCGGTGCTGCGGGCCAACGCCCTGGGCGACCTGGTCCTCGCGATGCCCGCCCTCGACGCGCTGCGCCGCGCCTACCCGCGGGCCCGGCTGACCCTCCTCGGCACCCCCTGGCACGCCCGGTTCCTGGACGGCAGGCCGGGACCGGTCGACGACGTCATCGCCCTGCCGCCGATCTCCGGAGTGTCGTCGGCGGCCGACGGCCACGAGGCTCCGGAGAGCCTGTTCAAGGAGCTGCGCGAGCACCGGTTCGACCTCGCCGTGCAGATCCACGGCGGCGGGCGCAACTCCAACCCCTTCGTCAAGGCGATCGGCGCCCGGGTGACGGCCGGCCTGTGCACGCCGGACGCCGAACGGCTCGACCGGTGGGTGCCGTACGTCTACTACCAGCACGAGACGCTGCGCTACCTGGAGGTCGCCGCGCTGGTGGGCGGGACGGCCGAGGCGTACGAGCCGAGGATCGCCGTGACCGACGCCGACCGCGCCGAACTCGCCCGCGTGTACGGCGAGCCGCCGCCCGGCCTGATCGCGCTGCATCCGGGGGCGAGCGACCCCCGGCGGCGCTGGCCGGCGCGCGCCTTCGCGGAGGCGGCCGACCGGCTCGGGCGCCCGGTCGTGATCACCGGCGTCGAGACGGAGCGGGAGCTGGTCGAAGAGGTCGCGGCGGCGATGCGGCGGCCCGCGGTCACGGCGGTCGGCACGCTCGGCATCGGCGGCCTCGCCGCGCTGTACGAGCGGTGCGACCTGGTCGTCTCCAACGACACCGGCCCCCGCCACCTCGCCGCGGCGGTCGGGACGGCCACCGTCGGCATCTTCTGGTGCGGCAACCTCATCAACGCCGGGCCCCTCACCCGCACTCTCCACCGGGCGCTGGTCTCCTGGACCGCGCGGTGCCCGGTCTGCGGGGTCAGCGGGCACGATCCCCGGGCGGGGCGGTGCCCGCACGACGAGTCGTGGGTGGCCGAGGTCCCGGTCGACGAGGTGGTCGAGCAGGCCGAAGACCTGCTTCGTGGCCGCCGCGAGATTTGACGGGAGCAGACTCCTCCTCGGCGTACCCGAGGAGGAGGAAGCCGCGTGAGAGACGACATCTGCCCGAAGTGCTCGTCAGGCGCCGTCATGGCCGGAGTCGAGGTGCGCGATCGGGGCCCGAACGGGCCGCAGCCCCTTCGGGTGCGCGTTGAGGAGCCACTGCCGGAGAAGGTCCCCTTCTTCTACGTCCAGGGCGAGGCCCTCGGCACGGTGCGCGCGTGGATCTGCGCCTCCTGCGGCTTCACCGAGCTGTACACCGACAACCTGAACGCGCTCTACGAGGCGTATCGCAAGGGGACACCTTGACGACCAGCGGGATGCAAGGTCTCTCCAAGTCGCCCGGCCTACGGTCGGCGGCATGAGAAAGAACCTCGTCATCGGCGGCCTGCTGGCGTTCGTGATCGCCGGGGGTCTGCCGGCCGCTTCCGCCCACGCCTCCACCACGACGCGGGCGGCCGCGCCGCTGATCCACTGGGGACCCGTGCAGTCCCGGAGCGGGCACCACGGGTATGCCAAGGCCGACGTGTGGATCACCCCCTTCACCGCGGAGACCTTCGTCGTCTCGGGCACGCTGTACGACCGCGACGCCCACAGCGGGCACTGCGCCTACGTCCGGGCCCGCTTCCACTACGCGAGCGGCGGCACCGGGTGGGCCCTGCCCAAGACGACCTGCGCCTCCAAGAAGCCGATCCGGCTGTCGTCGGACGGCCGGATCAAGCGGGTGGACGTCAAGGTGTGCGTGTACGACCGGTCGCGCCGTACGACCCTGAACTGCTACGCCGACGCCATCACCCCGGCCATCATCGCGAACTGGCCTCAGTGAGGCGGTCACCGGCGCTCGAGGCCGGGCCGAGGTAGGCGAGAAACCGGCGCAGCGCGGGATTGGGGTTGTCGCGGCGCCAGGCGACGTCGACCGGGACGAGGGGGACGGGGTCGGCGAAGCGCCTGACCACCACCCCGGGAACGCGCAGCGTGGCGGCCTTGCCCTCGGTGATGAAGGTGATGCCGCGATCCCGGGCGACGGCATGCAGCATGTGTTCCTCCTCGGGCTCCCAGTGGGCCACGGGAGGGCGCACACCCGCGCCGAAGATCTCGTCGAGCATCCGGTCCCACATCGCGGGGCCGTGCTCCCGCGGCCACCACACCATCGGCTGACCGGCCACGTCGGCCCTTCGGAGACGCCGCCTGCGAGCCAGCGGGTTAGTCCTGGGAACGGCGGCCACGATGGGCTCGACGCCGACCGGACGGGTCGCCAGGTCGTCCCTGGGGTCGTCCAGGAGCCGGACGAAGGCCAGGTCGATGGAGCCCTCACGCAGGCGTTCCTCGTCCCGCGCGGTGAAGCCGCTGGTCACCGTCAGCTCCACCGCGGGGCAGGTGGAGCGGAAGCCGTCCAGAAGCGGGGTCACCACACCGCGCGGCGCCGACCGGGTGACGCTGACGACCAGCCGTCCCGCCTGCCCGCCGCCGTACGCGCGGGCGAGCGCGACAGCGGCGTCGGCGCGGGCGAGGACGTCCCTGGCCGCGGGGAGCAGGGCGGCACCGGCCTCGGTGAGCGCCACGCCCCGGCGGTTGCGGGCGAACAACTCCACGCCCAGCTCGCGTTCGAACGCCTTGATCTGCTGGCTCAGGCCGGGCTGGGCCACGTGCAGGCGCCGCGCGGCCCGCCCGTAGTGCAGCTCCTCCGCGACGGCGACGAAGTACCGCATGTGGCGCAACTCCATGGGCCTCAGGTTACCCCTGTGATAATCGGGACTTCTCACAGAGGAAGAGGCCGGACTTGGACACCGGCCACGCCGAACTGGCGAAATAGCCGCCATGGTCGCATTGGTGACAAGGCCGGGGATCCGCACGGAGGCGGCGGTCGGCACCCGGCAGTGGATCGCTCTCGCCTCAGTGCTGCTGGCGACGTTCATGGGGCTGCTGGACGGCAGCATCGTCACGGTGGCGGTGCCGTCGATCCAGGACGATCTGAACGCCTCCTTCGGCGAGGCGCAGCTCGTGGTCGCCGGTTACACGCTCGCGTACGCGGTGGGGCTGGTGACCGGCGGGCGGCTGGGCGACCTGTACGGCCGTCGCCGCCTGTTCACCGCCGGCGTGGCGGCCTTCGTCGCCGCCTCCGCGGCCTGCGCGCTGGCCCCCGCGGCCCCTGTGCTGATCGGGACCCGGGTGCTCCAGGGCCTCGCCGCGGCCGTGATGCTGCCCCAGGTGCTGTCGATCATCCAGGCGTCCTTCGCGGGCCCCGCGCGGAAGACCGCGCTGGGGATGTACGGCGCTACCGTCGGCCTCGCGGCGATCTCGGGCCAGATCGTCGGCGGCGGGCTGCTGGCCTGGAACCTCCTCGGTCTCGGCTGGCGGGCCGCCTTCCTGGTCAACGTCCCTGTCGGCGTGCTGGCGGTCGCGGTCGCGCGCCGCACGGTCGCCGAGAGCCGTGGGCCGCGCACCCGGCTCGACCTGGCCGGGGCCGTCCTGCTCGCCGCCGCGCTGGCCGGGCTGCTGCTTCCGGCCGCGCTCGGCTGGCCCGCGTGGGGATGGGCGCCGGCGGTCGCGGGCGCGGCTGCGCTGGCCGCCTTCTGGTTCGCCGAGCGGGGCCGGGCCCACGCTCTGGTGCCGCTCCGGCTGCTCGGACGAGTCGTGCCGGGCCTGCTGACCGTGCTGGCCTTCTACGCGGGTAACGCCGGCTTCTTCCTGCTGCTCGCCTACCACCTGCAAGCGGGCCTGGGGCTGAGCCCGCTGGCCGGCGCTCTGGTATTCGCTCCACTCGGCATCGGGTTCGCCGCTGCCAGTGTGGCGGGCAGGCGGTCCGGCAGGATCGCCACGGGTGCCGCGCTGATGACGCTGAGCCTCGCGGGCGTGGTCGCCGTCGCCCTCATGGCGCCGCGATCCGGGCAGGCGGCGTGGCTGGTGCCCGCGCTGGCCATGTCGGGCGTCGGGCAAGGACTGGTGGCCGCACCGCTGATCGGCGCCGTGCTCGCCCAGGTCGCTCCCAGCGACGCCGGCGCGGCCGGCGGGATCCTGCTCACCGCCACTCAGGTCGCCAACGCCTGCGGGGTGACGTTGATAGGCGGCCTGTTCGCCGCCGTGCTGGGCGGCGCTCCAGGAACCGCCGGCGTCGGCTTCCCCCACTACGCGCACGCCACCGCGGTCACCGGCACGGTCGTCCTGGCCCTGGCCGTCCTCACCGGCGCCCTCACCCGCACGACCACCCGCTGATCTCTCGGACAGGACCTCATATGGACTATCGCCTCGATCCCGAACTGGCCGTCGTCGCAGCCGGCCTGCCACGCACCGATTTCACCGATCCCGTCGCGGCGCGGACGGCCGCGTACGCCGTGGCGAGCGCGACGGTCGCCGCCCTTCCGCCCGCCGGCGACGTCCGAATCACCGACCACCACGCGGACGGCGTTCCGGTCCGGATCTACCGGCCGACGACGGCGGCCGAGCCGGCGCCCGTCCTGCTGGACTTCCACGGTGGCGGCTTTGTGATGGGCAGTCTCGACAGCGAGCACCGACGCGCGCTCGACCTCGCCCGCAGGGCCCGCTGCGTCGTCATCTCCGTCGACTACCGGCTCGCGCCCGAGCACCCCTTCCCCGCCGGCCTCGACGACGGCTACACCGTGCTGGAATGGACGTCGGCGAACGCCGCGTCGCTGGGCGTCGACCCCGCGCGCGTGGCCGTGGGGGGCGGCAGCGCCGGAGGCGGGCTGGCGGCCGGGCTCGCGCTGCTTGCCCGCGACCGCGGCGGCCCCGCCATCGCGTTCCAGCTCCTGCTGTGCCCCGCGCTGGACGACCGTCTGCTGACCTGGTCGGCGACCCGGTTCACCGGCACGCCCGCCTTCGACTCGCGCGCCGCCGCCCAGATGTGGCCGCTCTATCTCCCGGCCGGGCGGGTCTCGCCGTACGCCGCCCCGTCCCGCGCCGACGACCTGACCGGCCTCCCGCCCGCCTACGTCCTCACCGCCGAGTACGACCCCCTCCGCGACGAGGCCGTCGACTACGCCGTCCGCCTACTCCAGGCGAACGTCTCGGTAGAGCTCCACCAGACCACCGGGACGTTCCACGTGTTCGATCACGTCGCTCCGGACGCCGCCGTCTCCCGCCGCGCCCGCGCCGAGATGGCGCACGCCCTGGCCCGGGGCCTGGAGGCGCCGTTTCCCTCATGAGCGCCATCCCACGATCAGCCGCGCGCGTGCCGTCGCCGCAGTGACCGTACTCCCCTCGTCGTAGCGGCGCAGGGCGCTGATCCCGCGGCCGTAGGACCGGGAGCCTTCCCGCGTGCGACGACGCCGGCGGCCGCCCGCGACACCATCGAGACACCGCCGGGGGACGGGCGGAACCCGGACCCGCGTACTCCCCCCGCGGTAGCCGACGTGTATCTCGACGAGGGACGACGCCGTCGGCCATGTGGGACAGGATCCCCATGACCCGCTATCCGCTGACCCGAAGGGAGCAAGAGCGTGCGCAAGGTCTACGCCGCCTTGGCGGGGCTGCTGCTCGCCGCCGCCGTCGTGCAGATGTACCTCGCGGCCGTCGGCGCGTTCGACAAGCCGCAGGACGACTCCTCATTCGCCCTGCACAGCATGAACGGCATGATGGTCATCCCGGTGCTGTCGCTGGTGGCCACCGCCGCCGCGGCGGCCGCCAGGGCGCCGGGCCGCCAGATCGGGCTGACCATCCTGCCCGTCGGCCTGGTCGTCGTGCAGGCGCTGATCGTCGCGCTCGGCGGCCTGTTCGACGACAGCACCGGCAACACGACGCCGCTCTCCCTGGCGATCCTCGGCCTGCACGCCATCAACGGCATGGCGGTCATGGGCGTCTGCGGCATGGTGTTCCGCAACGCGCGGCGGCTCGTGTCGGCCACGCCCGCCCCGTCGGAGGCCGCCGCGGAGGGCCGTCCGGTTCGCGCGTCATGACGACCGACCGGCTCATGGCGCTCGACCTGCTCGTCTCGGTCCTGGCCGCGGCGGCGTGGGTGAGCGCGGGCGTGACCGCCGCGGCCCGCCGTCCGAGGACGGCCGCGGCCCTGTTCGCGGTCGCCCTGGTCGCGTCCCTGGCCCGGGTCTGGACCGTCCTCGCCCTGGCCGGGGCCGGCTGGTGGTTCGTGCAGGAGAAGATCACCGTCGCCCTGCCGCTTCTCGTCGCGGCGGGCGGCGTGGCCACCGCAATCGCCGGACCGCGCCTGCTCCGCGCCGCCCGGCGGGCGGACGCGGCTTCACGGGACGCCGTCAGAGCGCCGGCGGTCGTGGTCCCGCTGCTCGGCGCCGGGTACGCCGCGGCGGCCGGGATCGTGCAGACCTTCCTGATCGGATACCCGGCGGATCCGGGCACCGCTCTCCTCCTCCTGGCCGTCGCCGCGGGGGCCGTCCTGGGGACATGGAGAGCGATGAGCACGCACGTCCCCGGGCTGCGGACGGCGACGGCGGCGACCGCCGTGGCCGCCGTGCTCGGAGCCGCCCTCGTATTCGTGCCCTTCACCGAGGAGACCACGGCGGAGGGCTCCGCCCCCGGAGGAGCCGCCGCGATGGCCGCCACCGGCTCCTCCTCCCACGTCCACTCCGCCGAGGGAGGATCCGCCTCCGCCATGGGAGCACCGGCACGTCCGGTGACCGACCTGCGCGGCCCGGCCGCACCTCCGCCGGGCGGCGCCGTACGCCGGTTCGAGCTGACGGCCCGTATGGCGACCGTCACGCTGTCCTCGGGGCGGAAGGTGTCGGCGTGGACCTTCGACGGCCAGGTCCCCGGGCCGCCGCTCACCGCCGTGCAGGGCGACCTCGTCGAGGTGCGGCTACGCAACGCGGACATCACGTCCGGGGTGACGCTGCACTGGCACGGCTACGACGTGCCCTCGGGCGAGGACGGCGTGCCCGGCCTCACCCAGGAGGCCGTGCCGCCCGGCGGGGAGTTCGTCTACCGCTTCGTCGCCGCCCAGGTGGGCACGTACTGGTATCACACCCACGAGGTGTCCGACCTCGGCGTCCGGATGGGGCTCTACGGCACGCTCGTCGTCGCGCCGAAGGGAACCGCGGCCACAGGACTGGACCTCACGCTGCCCGTGCACACCCTCGGCGGCGTGACGGTGACGGGCGATCGCGACCAGCCCCTGGTCCGGCAGGCCGCGCCCGGCACGCCCGTGCGGCTGCGCCTGATCAACACCGACAACACGCCGCATCGGTTCACGCTGGCGGGCACGCCCTACCGGCTGGTGGCGGTGGACGGGACGGACCTGAGCGGGCCGGGCACGCTCGGCCGTGCCGGCCTGCGGCTCGCGGCGGGCGGGCGGTACGACCTCGCGTTCACCATGCCGTCAGGCCCCGCCGTCCTGCGGATCGACGACCGCACCGACTCCGTGCGGCTCACCCCGGCGAGCACGGGCGACGGGTCCGCCGGCGCGAGCGCGACGGCGACCCCGGATCCCGGCGCTGTTCCCGCCGCTGTTCCCGCCGCCGGCAGCCCGACGGCTGACTGGCCGGAACTCGACCTCACCCGCTACGGCGCCCCCGCCCCCACGCCGTTCACGTCCCGCGACCGCTTCGACCGGGACTTCACGCTCGTCCTCGACAGGGGGTTCGCCCTGGTGAACGGCCGGCCGACGTACGCGCACACGGTGAACGGCCACGCCTTCCCCGACATCCCCACGGAAGTGGTCAGGGAGGGCGACCTGGTCCGGCTCACCGTGGTCAACCGCGGCCGGGACACCCACCCCTGGCACCTCCACGGCCACCGGGTGCTCGTGCTATCGCGAGACGGCCGCCCCGTCACCGGCAGCCCCCTGTGGCTCGACACCTTCGACGTACGGCCCGGAGAGGTGTGGAAGGTGGCCTTCCGCGCCGCCAATCCCGGGCTGTGGATGAACCACTGCCATAATCTCAGCCACGCCGACCTGGGGATGATGCTGCACCTGGCGTACGAGGGGGTGACGACGCCTTTCCACGGCGCGCACGGCGGGTGAGTGAATCACCCTTTGTCCTGGTGCGTCGAGTAAAAAATCCAGGCGGGAATTCCACCGAGGTGTAAACGCTCGGTAATCAGATCAGAACTTCGGGTGAGCACCACTGGCCCGGGTCCCCCCGGCCGGGCGTGGGCGATGCCGACCGAAGGGAGAGATCGTGACAGTGGCGAAGAGCATCGTTCCCGCGCTGGCGGCGTGGGCCGCCACGGGGTGGCTCGTCGCAGGCCATCCCACGCCGGCCCTCGCGGGCCAGCCCGGTTACGACGCCGGGGGGCGCCTCGCGCCGGGGATCGCGGCCGAGCCCGCGTCGGGAGTCCGGGGGCATCCCGCCGCGCAAGCCGCGGCGGTCCGGCCGCCCGGCCCCGGTGAACCCTCCGCGTCGGGACCATACGGGCAGGTCGTGCACGAGGCCATGCAGGGGCCCGGCCTCGTGTGCGCCTACCGGCTGCGGGGCGTGCGCAAGGGGGGCTTCCTCAACGTGCGGAAAGGCGCGGGCGTCCGCCACGCTCCCGTCGCCAAGCTGCGGCCCGCCGACGGAGGCTTCTCCGGCGCCTGCACCACCGCCGGCGGCTGGGTCGCGGTGAAGACCGCCGGAGGGGCGACGGGTTTCGCCGCCGCCCGCTACCTCCACAGGCTCGACCTGAGCGGACGGCCCTCGCTCTCGTGCACCTACCGCCTCCGGCACGTGCACACGGGCAGCTTCCTCAACGTCCGCGAGGGCGCCGGCATCCACCATGCGCGCGTCGGCAAGCTGCGGCCCGCCGACGGGAACATCGCCGGAGCCTGCGACGCCACCCACGGCTGGGTGGCCGTGGACAGCGCCGGCGGCATTCCCGGATGGGCCTCCGCCCGCTACCTCCGCAAGGTGTGACGGCGCCGGGCCGCAGGCCCCGGTCAACGCCAGGGCCGCAGGCCCGAGACAACGCCGACCCGCAGGCCCCGGAGAACGCCGACCGGTAGGCGTGAGACAGCGCCGGCCGGCAGCCGCCGGACGCCGCGAAGCCGTGCTGCCTCCGTCCCCGGTGTCCCCCTGGCCGGGGACGGGGGCCGCCGGCCTTCAGCCGAGGTCGGGGTGCGGGACGTAGCAGTCGAGCCGCACGACGTCCTCGCTGGTCATCAGCGTGTCCATGTCGCCGATCCGCCAGCCGGCGTCCAGCAGCAGGGCGAGCAGCGGATGCGCGCCGGGCACCGCCACGTGGGCCGGCCCGGCGTCGGAGTGGGCGTTCGCCGCCTGCAGCACGATGTCCGCGCAGTCCTGCGGGGTCGCACCCCCGGCCGGCCCGATGACGACCTTGTCTCCTGCCGTCCTGACGAACGCGTAGCCCGAGCCGCTGGTGTGCAGGGTCACGCCGGGCAGCCCGGCATACCAGGTGAGCGTGGACGTCCGGTCGCCGCCCGAGACGCCGGCGTCCATGGCCGCCGCCGCGTGGACGTCCGCCTTCTCCGGCGCCGTCCGCGTGCTCTCCCGCCGCACGGCCTGGTCGCCGAGCGGCCTTCGCTGCAGGTAGAACAGCGGGCAGCGCGGGCGCATCCCGCTCCTGACGTACAGCGCGAGCGCTCTCTTGTCGCCCGATGCGAAGGTGACCGTGGGCGTGCCGGCCGGCAGCAGGCGGGACAGGATCGTGCGGCCCACCCTCGACGACTGGTGATCCGGCAGGACGAACAGGTCCCCGAGGTGCGTGACCGGCCCCCGGCGCAGCGTGCCGCCGAACCCCACGATCGCGCCGTCCACCTCGCCGACGAGCACCTCGCCGAACGCGCGTTCCGCGTCCACGAAGTCCGGCCGCCGCGGCCACATGCCCAGGAGACCGAAGCGGCCGGCGACGGCGCGGACGCCGGGCATGTCCGCGTCGGCGGCCGGGCGGACGATCGGTTCCGCCATCGGTGCTCCCCCCTGCGAGTTCTCCCCTTGTTCCGATCACCTTAGGGCGCGTTCATCCTCCCGTTGCCCGCCGGGGCATCCGACGGGGACGTGGCCGGGCGGAGCAGACGGAGGACATGTGAGGATCAGCGACCGGGCCGTGTCGGTCGTCCCGGCCCTGGCCGGGCTGCTCGGCGGTCTGTGGGGCGTCCGGCGCGGCTCGATGTGGCAGGACGAGGCCACGACCTATGCCGTGGCGGGGCGGGCGCTGCCCGACCTGTGGCGCACGCTGGGGAACGTCGACGCCGTTCACGGCCTCTACTACCTGGCGCTTCACCCGTTCATCCGGCTCGCGGGGGACGCCCTCCCGGCGGAGGTGGTCATCCGGATTCCGTCCGTCCTCGCCACGGCTGTCGCGGCGGCCGGTGTCGCGTCCGCCGGTCGGCGGCTGGTCTCGGCCCCGGCCGGCCTGTACGCGGGCCTCGCCTACGCCGCCGCCCCGGTCGTCGTCTTCCACGCCCAGGAGGCCAGGCCGTACGCGCTGGTCGCGGCGGCGGTGGTGGAGGCGACCCGCCTGCTCGCCACGGCACTGTGTGATCCGGTGCGCGGCCCGTCGACGCGCAGGACCTGGGTGCGATACGGCGCCGCGGTCGCCGTGGCGTGCCTGCTCAACCTGTTCGCCGTCCTGGCCCTGGCGGCGCACGCGGTCACGGTGCTCATCACCACGGTGCGAGGCGGGGGCAGGGCTGTGGCGGCGCGCTGGGCCGGCGCGGCCGTGGGCGCCCTGCTCGCGGTCCTGCCGGTGGCGTGGACGGCGTTCGGCCAGCGCGGCCAGGTGGCGTGGCTGGAGCGGCCGGGCCTGCCGGAGGTGAAGGCCCTCGTGACGCGGTTCGCCGGGACCGGCGTGCTCCTCGCGGCGACCGTCGTGTTCGTCGTGCTCGGTCTGATGACGGGTGCGGCGGGAGACATGGCGGGCCCGGCGGGAGGAACGGCGGGAACCGCCGCAGGACGAGCACCCGGCGCCCGCGGCCGGCCTCCCGGGATCGCCGCGTTCGCCGCGCCGCTCGCGTTCCTGCCACCCGCTCTGCTGCTCGCCGTGTCGCAGATCCACCCGCTCTACCAGGACCGCTATGTCCTGTTCTCGATGGCGGGGCTCACGATGGCGCTGGGCGCGGGGCTCGCCCGGGCCGTACGGCTCCTGCCGCGGACGGGGCGGGTGCGGGCGGCGGCTGCGCTGGCGCTGCCCGCTTTGCTGCTGGGGGCGTCCCTGCCGGCCCAGGCCGCCGTCAGGCGGATCGACAGCCGCCCGGACGACCCGGCCGCCGTGGCGCGGATCATCGCGTCGGGACGGCGGCCCGGAGACGTCGTGCTGTTCCTGCCCTCGATCCGCCGCCTGGTCGCCGAGGCCTACCCCGCCTCGTTCCTGGGCGTGCGCGACGCGGCGCTGCGGGCCGGCGGCGCGGCGTCGGGCACGCTCGCCGGGCGTGAGCTGCCCGCGGGCGAGATCGCCGCATCGCTCGGGGCGGCGCCGCGGGTATGGGTGGTGAGCCGGCCCCATCCCGCGCCCGCCGATCTGTCGTCCCCGCGCGACTCCGCCAAGCGGCTGCTGCTGCGTGAGAGCTACCGCCGGGCGCGGACCGTCCGCGTGCTCGGCTACGCCGTACGGCTGTACACGCGGGTCAGCCCTTGACGGCCCCCGCGGTCAGACCGCTGACGAGCTGACGCTCGGCCACGGCGTAGAAGCCGAGGGCGGGCAGCATCGCGACCACGATGTAGGCCATGACCCGTGCGATGTCCGTCGAGTACTGCCCCTGGAACTGCTGGACGCCCAGCGGGATGGTGAAGAGGCTGTCGTCGCTGAACACCACGAGCGGCAGCATGAACTGGTTCCAGCTGTTCACGACCGCGAGCACGGAGACCGTGGCGATCGCGGGCCGGGCCATCGGCAGCAGGATCCGCCAGAAGAAGCCGAACGGCGAGCATCCGTCGAGGATCGCCGCCTCCTCGATCTCTCCCGGGATGGCCCGGAAGAATCCGCGCAGGATGATGATCGTCATCGGCATGCCGAAGGCCGCCTGCGGGAGGATCACGCCGAGCGGGTTGTCGAGCAGCCCGAACATCCGCAGCAGCACGAACAGCGGCAGGATCGCCACCGCGAACGGGAACATGAGCCCGGCGGCGAACATCGTGAACAGCGCCTCACGCCCCCGGAAGGCGAAGCGCGCGAACACGAAGGCCGCCAGCGCGGACACCGCGACGACCACGAGCGTGGTCAGCACCGCGATGTAGGTGCTGTTCCAGAGCATGCGCCAGAACGACGCCGAGGCGAGGATGCCCGTGTAGTTCTCCGGCATCCAGGGGCTGGGCAGGCCGATCGGGTTGCTCGAGAGCTGCCGGGTGGTCTTGAACCCGCCGATCACGGCGTACAGCAGCGGGACACCGACGAACAACGCCGTGATCACGACGATCGCGTGCAGGGAGATGCTGCGCAGCGGACCGCCCGACGTCGGGGACTGCTTGTGACGGTTGGCGCTCATCGCTGGTCTCGCAGCACGGTGGAGGCTCCTTCGAGGTCACGGCGCATGACGTATCGCTGGTAGAAGAGCGCGAACACGAGGCTGATGAAGAACATCACGACGCTGATCGCACTCGCGTAGCCGACCTGGAAGCGTTTGAAGCCGAACTGGAACATCGTGACGGCCATGGTCTCGGAGGAGTGCGAGGGGCCTCCGCCGGTGATGATCCAGACCAGGTCGAACAGCTGGATCGCACCGATGACCGACAGGAACACGCTGATGCGGATCGTGGGCCCGAGCAGCGGCAGCGTGACGTAGCGGAAGACCTTCCACCCCGTCGCGCCGTCGATCTGGGCGGCCTCGGTGAGCTCCTTCGGGATGCCCTGACGCCCGGCGATGTACAAGATCATGTGGAAGCCGAAGTACTTCCAGGTCATGACGATGAACACCGACATCATGACCGTCGACGGGTCGGCGAACCAGTCGAGGGGGTCGATCCCGAACCAGCCGAGGATGTAGTTGGCCAGGCCGTCCGTGGGCGACAGGATCATCATGAACAGGACCGCGGTGATCGCCTCGGACAGCACGTACGGGGCGAAGAACAGCAGGCGGAAGAACGCCCGGCCGCGGATCTTCTGGTTGAGCAGCATGGCGATGCCCAGCGAGAGGGGAAGCTGGATCGCCACCGACAAGATGATCAGCAGCAGCCCGCGCCACAGGTCGCCCAGGAAGACCTCGTCGGCCAGCACGCGGGTGAAGTTCGCCATGCCGATGAAGTTCGTCGGCAGCCCGCGCATGCCGTTCCACTTGAACACGCTCGCGTAGAAGGCGAGCAGGATCGGCGCCACGACGAGCGCCAGGAAGAGCACGAGCGCGGGAAGCAGGAACAGAAGGATCGTGGTGAACCCCCGGAGCCTGCGGCTCCGGGGTCTCGTCGTCTTCACGCGACAGTTACTCCGACTTCGCGGTTTCCGTGATGGCCTGCGCCACCTGCTCGGGCGTCTTGGTTCCGCCGATCAGCTGAGCCACGGAGTCGTTGACCTCCTGACCGACGGCCGGCGGGTACGCCTGGTCGAGGTAGAGCTGGAACCCGGTGGCCCCGGCGAGGTTCTTGGCGACCACGCTCAGGTTCGGGTCGGTGACCGCGTCCTCCTCGCCCTTCAGCACCGGGAGCAGGCCACCGGTCGCGACGGCCTTGCGGTGCTCGGTGCTGTCGGTGAGGAACTTCAGGAACTCGATGGCCTCCGCCGGGGCGTCGGCCCCGATCGCGAAGCCACCGCCGCCGCCGAAGGCGTCGGTGATCGCGCCCTTGCCGCCGTCGACCGCCGGGAAGGGGAAGAAGCCGAGGTCGTCGCCGAGGCCCTTGCCGGCGTCCTTCTGGACCGCGGGCGCCCACTGGCCCATCAGCTCCATGGCGGCCTTGCCGTCGCCCATCGTCGCGGCCTGGCCGCCCGGGTCGCCGTACGTCGCGCCGAGGTAGCCCTTCTGGAACGGCTGGAGATCGGCCAGTTCCTTGAGCTTCTGCCCCGCCTGCACGAAGGCGGGACCCGTGAAGTCCTTGCTCTCACCGGCCTGCTTGAGGGCGTCGAGGCCGCCGATCCGCATGGCGAGGTAGGCCCAGTAGTAGTGGCCCGGCCACTTGTCCTTGCCGCCGAGCGCGATCGGGGTGACCCCGGCGGCCTTCAGCTTCTTGACGTCGTCGAGGAGCTGCGACCAGGTCCCCGGAGGCTCGGCGATCCCGGCCTTCTTGAACAGCGCCTTGTTGTACCAGAAGCCCACCATGCCGATGTCGTCGGGAATGGCGTACTGCTTGTCCTCGACCTTGTACGCCGACAGCGCGGCGTCCGTGAACGTGCCGAGCCAGGATCCGGCGTCGGTGGTGAGGTCCTTGACCAGGCCCGCCTCCACCTGCTGGGCGAGCACGCCACCGCCCCACGTCTGGAAGATGTCCGGCGCCTTGCCGGACTGGGTGAGCGTCGTCAGCTTCGCCTTGAACGCCTCGTTCTCGTAGGGAACGCTCTTGATCGTGATGTTCGGGTGCGCGGCCTGGAAATCCTTGATCGCCTGAGCGCCGTAGCTCTTCAGGGGTTCGGTGGTCCAGATGTTCCAGAACTCGACGGTCACCTTGCCGCCGGCTGAGCTCTTGCTCTCGCCGGCGTCGTTCCCGGTACTACCACATCCCCCGAGGACCAGTGCCGACGCCGCCAGGAGCGCCGCACCTCGCCGACTCAACTTCACGGTGGTTTCCCTTCTGGATTCCGACCGAAACTTTCGGCAGTCGCCCGATAGTTTCTGCGATGGGGCCGAGGTTACAGGGGGGTTAGGTTCATATCAACGGCTGTTGTGCACCTGTTACGCATGGTCGACGGCGAAGGAAAGTACGGCCGATCCATGACGCCCAAAGGGGACAAGTAGGGAGCAACCAGGCGGCATTAACGGGCGGCCGAAACCGAACGGGCGCCCACTCGGGCGCGGGTCACGCGGGAACCGAGGTACGGAAACGCCACCCTGCCACGAAACGTAAATCGTGCGCAAGGGTGCAAAAGTCGCGCACGCGAAGAAACCCGGACACCTTCCGGGCGAGGAGCCGGCGAAAGCGTCAGCGGGCGGCGGTGGTCGGGCGCCTGCCGTACGCGTGCTTGACGAGCTCGATGAGGACTTCCTTGCCCGACTCCCGCTTGCGCGCGTCGCACAGCATGATCGGCACGTCCTGGCTGAGGTTGAGCGCGAGCTTGACCTCGTCCAGGTCGAAGACCGGGGCGCCCTCGAAGCAGTTGACCGCGACGACGAAGGGCGTGCCGCGCCGCTCGAAGTAGTCGACGGAGGGGAAACAGTCGGCGAGCCTGCGGGTGTCGGCCAGCACGACCGCGCCGAGCGCTCCCCGGGCGAGCTCGTCCCAGACGAACCAGAACCGCTCCTGGCCCGGGGTGCCGAAGAGATAGAGGACGAAGTCCTGCCCGATGCTGATCCGGCCGAAGTCCATGGCGACCGTGGTGGTCGCCTTCGCCTCGACCCCGGACAGGTCGTCCACGCCGACGCTGCGGTCGGTCAGCGTCTCCTCCGTGCGCAGCGGCCGGATCTCCGACACCGCACCGACCATCGTGGTCTTGCCCACCCCGAAGCCTCCGGCGATCAGCAGTTTGATCGCCGTGGGCATCTTCGGCGGGACCTTCGCGGAATCAGAGCGCCCGAAGGCCATCGAGCACCGCCTTGTACATCCGCTCGTCGAGCACGTCCATCTCCGGTTGGGGCTGCTGCACGGCCACGAAGCCCCGGTCGAACAGGTCGCCGAGGAGGACCCGGACGATCCCGGCCGGCAGGTCCAGATGGGCCGCGATCTCCGCGACCGACAGCGGCCTGCGGCACAGCCGCACGATCGCCTGGTGCTCGGGGTCCAGCCCGATCTCGGCCCCCGTGGTGGGCCGGACCGTCACCGCGAGCGAGATGAGGTCGAAGCGGTCCTGCGCCTCCGTGCGGCCGCGTGCGATCACGTACGGCCGGATGGTCGGCGCGTCGAGCAGGCGCTCCTCGTCCGGGCTCCACTCGGAGTTCACAGGCGGACCTCGCTCCCGGTGGCCCGGTCGATCGTGGTCCTGGCGGGCGAGGTGAGGTACTGCCCGACGCGCACGACGAGCATGGCCATCTCGTACGCCACGAGGCCGACGTCGGCGTCTCCCGAGCAGAGCACCGCCAGGCAGGCGCCCTGGCCCGCCATGGTCACGAGCAGGTAGGCCGACTTCATCTCCACGATGGTCTGCCGCACGGACCCGCCCTGGAAGCGCTCGCCGACTCCGCGCGCCAGGCTCTGCAGGCCGGAGGCGACGGCGGACAGGTGCTCGGCGTCCTCCACGCGAAGGCCCTGCGAGCCGGCCAGCAGGAGGCCGTCGGTGGACAGCACGATGCCGTGCTCGACCTCACGGATCCGCGCGACGAGGTCGTCGAGCAGCCACGCGAGGTCCGCGGAGGCCCCGGTCTTCTGCGTCACAGGTTGTCCTCCTCGTTCCCCAGCAGCTTCGCGGCCTCGGATCTGCCGCGCCTCGTCCCCGACTGGAACGAGCCCATGATCTTGCGGATGTCCTCCGGCGAGCGGTCCTCCTGCTCCTCCGCCTCGTCCGCGTTCCTCGACTCGTCGGCGAGCGCGGGGGCGAGGTTGGCTTGCGGCACCCGGAAGGGCAGGCCCGACGGGGTGAACCCGGCCGAGGGCGCGGGCCTGTCCGGATCGGCGCCGCCGGGCAGTGGGGCGCTCTGCACGGGCCCGGGCGGCTCGGGAGCCCTCGGCACGGGAACCACCTCCTGGACTGGTTCGGGGGCCGCCTCGGGCGCACCGACCAGCGCGATCTTCCGGGGACCGGGCTCCCGCCGCGGGAGGCCGGAACCGGTTTCCTCTTCGGGCAGGTCCTCCCCGCCCTCGATGACGAGGTCGCGTGGCAGCAGCACGACCGCGGTCGTGCCGCCGTACGGCGACGCCTTGAGCGACACCCGGATCCCGTGCCGTTCGGCCAGGCGGCTGACGACGTACAGGCCGAGCCGGGCGGTGCTCGACAGGTTGAACTCGGGCGGGTCGGCGATCCGCTGGTTGGTCGCCTCCAGGTCCTCGGCGTTCATCCCGAGGCCGCGGTCCTCGATCTCGATCGCGTAGCCGCTGGCCACCACCTGGCCGCCCACCTGGACCATCGTGTACGGCGGGGAGAACGACACCGCGTTCTCGATCAGCTCGGCGAGCAGGTGGATGACGTCGCCCACCGCGCGTCCGATGAGCGCGGTCTCCCCCATCGGCATCACGGTGACGCGGGTGTAGTCCTCGACCTCCGCCAGCGCGCCGCGTACGACGTCGACCATCGGCACCGAGCGTCGCCAGGCGCGGGCGGGGGACGCCCCGGACAGGACGATGAGGTTCTCGGCGTTGCGCCGCATTCGGGTGGCGAGGTGGTCGATGCGGAACAGGTCCTTCAGCTCCGCCGGGTCCGACTCACGCCGCTCCATCACGTCGAGCAACGTGAGCTGGCGGTGCACCAGCGACTGCGTACGCCGGGCGAGGCTGAGCAGGATGTCGCGGATGCTCTGCCGGAGCTGGGCCTCCTCGACGGCGGTGCGGATGGCGGTCTCCTGCACGGAGTTGAACGCCGCGCCCACCTGGCCGAGGACGTCGGGTCCGAAGTCGAGCGGCGGCGCCTCGGCCTCGATGTCGACCTTCTCGCCCTGCGAAAGGCGGGCGACCACTCCGGGCAGCCGCTCGTTGGCCAGTTCGAGCGCGGCCTCGCGCAGCTTCTCCAGCTGGCGCACCAGCGCCCGGGCCGTGGTGACCGACAGGATGATCGACGCGACGACCGCCACGAGGCCGAGACCGCCGGCCAGCGCCAGACGGGCGATGACTCCGACGGCCACCGTCCCCGCCCGGTCGAGCAGCCCGTCGCCGGCCTTCTCCACGGCGTCCTGCCGCTGGGTGAGGACGGTCTCCGCAACGCTCCGCCACTGGTCCTGCGCCACCGGGGGCATGACATCCAGGCGCCCGGCCCGCATGACCTGGTCTTCCATCGCGCGCAGCCGGACGAAGGCCGGCCCGGCGGTCATCCGCTCGAAGGCGCTGTGGTCCGCCGGGGGCAGCTCGCCCGCCGCCTGGTCCGTGAGGTATCGCTGGGCGCCCACGAGCTGGGCGAAGCGGGCCCGATCCACATCGGTCACCCGTCCCGCCGCGAGGGCGCCCGCCAGGAGAGCGTCCTCCTGCGCGAACACCTCACGGGCGCGGGTCAGTTCGACCAGGGTGCGGGCGTCCTTGGCCACCTCCTCGTCGTCCAGCCCGGCGAGGGAGACGTACAGGCGGTAGATGGCGTCGGTCACGTCGGTGAACGCCCGCGCCGCACGGTCGCGATCGATCTGACCGGCGTCGATCTGCTTGCGCGCGGCTGCGATCGCGTCCAGCCGCCTCCTGGTGTCGTTGAGGCGCGTCTGGAGGACGGGCGACGCCGCCATGCGGACGGAGTCGGTCGCCGACATCCGCTCGAAGTTCTCGATCGCCGCGTCGCTGCGGGCGCGCTGCGCCTGCAACTGCGCGCGCGGCACCTGTGCGATATCGCCGAGGCGCACCAGCGTGAGGCGGCGCTCCTTCTGCAACTCCACGAGCAACGGCTCGCTCGGCTGGACGACGCCGCTGTCCAGGGTGCTCACCCACAGGAGGTTGACGCCTTCCCGCAAGGTCACCCACGCCGCGAACGCCCACAGCGCCGCGAGCGACAGCAGCAGAGCCGCCACCTTGGTCCGTACTCTGGAATTGCGGAAGCGCATGGGCCGTCCGTCCTGTGAAGTGCGCAAAACCTGAAGAAGGTTCAGGATGATTGGTGCTGGTGACCCCTCAAGGGCGAGAGCGTGTTTCCGCCACGACGCTCCGAAACCTTAGCAATAGGGTCAAAACCGTTCAAGGCAGCATCGCACCTATACGAGGCCACATGTCCCATTTTATGGAAAGATGGCCTATTTACTGCTTCCTCACAGGACCATGACTGCGCCGGAAAGCCCCCATGACCGCCGGGTCGCGCTGCGCGATATGGCAGGCGGCGAGCACGGCCGCGCGGACGACCGCCCCGGGAAGGTAGAGGTCTTTGTCGTGCCACATCGCCGGCTCCTCCATCCCGGCCGAGTTCAGCAGGAACAGGTACCCCCGCGCCGCGGCCGCGGCCCGCCTCACGTCCTCGCCCGCGTCCGTCATGAGGAGGATCTGCAGGGCGTACGCCGTCTCCTCGCGCGTACCCGCCCACCGCCCCCAGGAGCCGTCCTCGCGCTGTGTGTCGAGGACCCAGCGGACCGCCGCTCGTACGGCCGCGGCCGAGTCCGCGCCGCCGTAGTCGTGCAGCGCGAGCGCGCAACTGACCGTCGCGTAGTAGGGGGAGGCGTGCCAGCGGTCCGACCAGCTGCCGTCCGCCTCCTGGTGGTCGCGCAGCAGGCGGGCCAGCTTGGCCACGCGCCCCTCGTAGCGACCGGCCGCCTCGGGGTGGCGCTCGACGTACGCCCCGAACGCGTCGAGCACATGCGCGTTGACGCTGGTCGAAAAACCCTGCTCGCCGGGCCAGGTGTGGAAGCAGGTCTCCGACTCGTACGCCAGCAGGCTCTCCGGCTCCAGGCGGACGCCCAGAAGTGCCAGCGCGTACAGGACGACCGAGGTGGTGTCCGCGTCCGCCGGCAGCCCCGCCCCGGCCGCCGTGCCTTCCGGCCCCACGGTCATGCAGAGCTCGGCGACCATCTCGGGGGGCGCCTCGAACGGGACACCGGCACGCGCCAGCCAGCTCAGGACCCAGCTCCGTTCGAAGAACGTGATGGGCAGGCCGACCGGGACCGGGCCGCCGTAACGACGTGCGACCGCCTCCAGATGGCGGCGCACCAGGGGATGACGGGGGTGCGCGGAACGGTCGTTCCATTCGGCCCTGTCACCCAGCCAGGCGGCGGCCGCCGCCGGGGAGGCCCCGACCGTGCCGATCGCCGTGGGGACCAGGCCCGGCGCGTGACGGGCCGCCTCCCCCGCCACCTCGAGCGCGTGCAGCAGCTTCTGCGGTACGTCGGCGCCCGACCTGAGCGCGCCCCTGAGCCGGGCGAGCCTGGCGGCGTCCATGCCCGGCGGCATGGTGAGGCGGACGGCGGGCAGCCCGAGGTGCGGCGCTTCGCGCAGATGGTCCTCGATGAGAGCGATCAGCGAGGGGACGATGAACTCGACCGCGGGGGTGTCCGGCAGCGACAGGCCGCCGGACGCCGACAGGACGTGCGACAGCGCGAGGAGCCCCTGCTTCACCGGCCCCGCCAGCGACGCGTCGCCGGTGTGCCGGAGCCGGGAGAGCAGGGCCTCGGTCGCGCTGAGGGTCGGCACGAGCCCGTAGCCGTCCGGGAGCCCCCAGGCGCCGTCCGGCCGCTGCCGCGCCAGCAGGTGGTCCACCCGCTCGGCGTCCCCCACCAGCCAGGGCGCGAGCGCGACCACCCGGCCGGTCTCGTACACCGAGGCGGACACCTCACCCCAGGGCCGGAGCATGAGGCCGGACACGAGTTCGCCGGCCAGGGCCCGGGTGTCCGCCTGCGGCACGCCGGGCGCGAGATCGTTCGCGCTCACCGCTCGCTCCAGTAGTCGGTCAGGCGGTAGAAACCCGCGCTGAAGCCGATCTGACGCTCCAGATAGGCGGCGGCCTGCGGGCAACGCCCCTTGAGCGGCTCGATCCGTTCCCGGCATCGGGCGACGAGGTCGCCGATCAACTCGGCGACCTCCGCACGGCCGATGCCGAGGGTCAGCACGTTGAGGTCTCCCGAGGCCAGGTCCCGTTCGTACGACGCCAGATCGTTGAGCAGCCGGAGCACCTGCTGCACGAGCGCACCGGCCGTGGTCAGTTCGTCGATGTGTTCGAGCGCTCGTGTGTCGCGGCTGTAAAGCCAGAAGGAGACATTGACGAAAGACGCGGCCGTGCTGTCGGCGTTGCCGAGATATTCCGGAACGCCGGGCAGAGGTTTTCCCTCGGATGCCGATGCGCGCCACTCCCATTCCCGCGCCATCGCGGCGAGAAATCGCCGGAGGCTTTCGACCCATGTCGCGCGCATGCCCGGAAATTCGGGCACGGCATTTAAATCGCGCGCGATGTCGGCGAGAAATCGAGTGAGCGGCGTGGCCGCAATGCCGTCGTCGCCGGCCGCGGTCCGGAGGCAGTTCGACAAGAGATCGTCCAGGTCGTCGCGGGATCTCGCGACGCCGTCCACCTGCTGGTCGGCGGCGAACACCCACAGCGACAGCCTGGTCAGGAAACGCAACTGGTCGGCCGTGGACCACGGCGCGCCGAAGGCGTTGGCCAGGCAGAGCCCGGCGAACAGGCTCGGGCCGAACCGATCGGCGGGAAAAAGTCCGGGATATCGTGCCGCGTGATCCACGAGGTCTCGTTGACAGGCCAACGCGAGACCGACCGTCCTGCCCTGATCCGCGGTCCTTTCGATCTCGTCGATCTGTATAGGCGACATGACACCCTTTCCAGCGGACGACCCTTCTCTCCTGCGTCCCGCCTCGCGCGGGCATCCGCGCCTAGGTCGTGCCGCGGGGGAGCAGACGCACCTCCACCCTCTCCTTCGGCCGGACGGAGCCCGCCGGGACGGCGGTGTACGGCCCCGGGTTCAGCAGGACCGGCCTGAACCTGCGCAGCAGGCAGGCGAGCAGGAGCGGCGCCTGCACGTAGAACAGGTGGAGCCCGAGGCACACGTGCGGACCGCCGCCGAACGGGAAGTAGGCGTAGCGGTGCCGGCGCTCCCGCGGCTCCTGCGTGAACCTCTCGGGGTCGAAGTCCAGGGGCCGATCCCAGAACTCGTCGAGCCGATGCGTGACGTACGGGCTGATCAGGACCTGTGAACCGGCCTCGACCCGGGTGCCGCCGATCTCGTCGGGGGCGACCACCATGCGCGGGAACATCCAGCCCGAGGGATACAGGCGCACGAGTTCCTGCAGCACGGCTTTCATGTACCGCAGCCGCGGCAGCTGCTCCGGATCGACGGGGTCCGTCCCGACGACCTCGTCCACCTCGTCGTACAGGCGGGCGGTCACGTCCGGATGCGCGTGGAGAAGCGGCCAGAGCCAGGTCAGCGCCGTCGCCGTGGTCTCCGCGGCCACGCCGTAGATGCTGACGAGGTCGTCGCGCATCTGCCGCTCGCCCGATCCGTCCCCCTGCGGGCCGCGGGCGCGGGCGAGCGCGGAGACGATGTGGCGGCCCTCCCCCGGATCACGCAGGGCCTGGCGGACCAGCGGCACCACGACGCTGTCGATCTCCTTCACGGCGCGCGCGAAGGCCCGGTCGCCGGGAACGGGCACCGAGTAGGGGATGAAGGGCATGAACAGCCGGAAGGTGAAGGACGACGCGGCGGTCGCGAACGCGGGAGCGAGCAGCTCGGCGTCCTTCAAGGGGATCGCGCCGCCGAACAGGACATGGATGACGGCGCGGTCGGCCATGCGGGCCAGTTCCTCGCCGATGTTCACCGGTCGCCCGTCCCGGGCCCGGGGCGTGAGCTCCTCGAGGTACTCCTCGAACGCCTCCACCATGCCGCGGGCCAGCGAGCCCACGTATCGCGCGGTGAACAGCGGCTGGAGGATCCTCCTGCTGGACTCCCAGCCAGGGCCGTCGCCGACGATGCTGTTTCCGGTCACCCGCTGCAGGGGTCTCCAGAACATGCCGTCGCGGACGTAGTTCGTCCAGTTGCCGCGCAGAACGTGCTGCACATGGTCGGGGTGGCTGACGAGGTACGGACGGAACGGCCCCAGATGGATTCGCATCACCTCACCCCGGGCCTGCCTGCCGAATTCGGCGAGCGCGTTCACGGGGTCGCGGAGGAGGCGGGGGAGCACGCGGCGGAGGGGAAGGGATCGAGGGGCGTCACTTGAGCGGAACCCGGTATCGGCAGACATCGCGGTTTGTCTCCCACCTGCTGGCAGCGCCCATGAACTCGCGGCGCACCGCAGCAGCGGCACCGTGATGCGCTTGGAAACCGCTGGTCGTGCTCGTGAGGGCGTGGGCGTGGATCACTTACTCGTCGCGGACCGGACAGTCGGCAGAGCCGACAAACTTCCCTCGCTCCCTCGCACCTCTTTCCTCGCCACGTGAGCCCTCTCGGCCTCTCTGGCGTCACTTCGGGCAGTATCACATGATCCAATCGGATTGATCAACGTTGCAGGTCAGTGACACTTTTATGCCGGTGTGGCCCTAGATGCGGCGATAGGCAGATTTGTCGCTAGAGACGGTTTTGACGGGCCAAGAAAAGGGAAAGGCCGGGCCTCACGGCCCGGCCCCTCACGACGCGTCGTTCAGGCGTGGCTGGTCACCAGCAGCGCGATGCCCACGAGGATGACGATGGGGATCAGCCACACCACGACCTCGCCGAGGAACTCCTTGTACATGGGGACCGAATCCTCTCGGTGACGTGCGGAAAGTTAATCCCGAGCAGCATATTCGCTCGTGCCCGGCGGTGGAACACGGCACCGTCCCCCTCGCCGGGCACGGCAGCGGCCGGTGTGCCGGCGGAGGCCTACGGGCCGGAAGCGACGCCCGCCCGCGCCGCGGTCATCGGATGAACCGTACATGCGTTCCCGCTGGTCAGGGCTTCTTCCGCGCCTCGTCCCTGGGCCGGGCGGCCGGCCGCTCTCTAGCATCGCGCCGGACAGCACGAGGGAGAGGCGCGATGTCGAAGAGAAATGCGATGCTGGCGGCCCTGCTCGTGGTGCTCGGGCTGCTCGTCGCCCGGCCCGCCGAGGCGGCCGCGGTGCGGATCATGCCTTTGGGCGACTCGATCACCGGATCGCCCGGCTGCTGGCGGGCCCTGTTGTGGAACAAGCTGCAGAACGGCGGCTTCACCAACATCGACATGGTGGGGACGCTGCCCGCCCAGGGGTGCGGGGTGCCGTACGACGGCGACAACGAGGGCCACGGCGGCTTCCTCGTCACGAACGTCGCCGACCAGAACCAGCTCCCGGCCTGGCTCTCGGCGACCCGTCCCGACATCGTGATGATGCACTTCGGCACCAACGACGTGTGGAGCAACAAGCCCACCGACACGATCCTCGCGGCCTACGGCAAGCTCGTCGACCAGATGCGGGCGAGCAACCCGAACATGAGGATCCTGGTCGCCCAGATCATCCCGATGAACCCGAGCACCTGCCCCGAGTGCGCCCAGCGGGCCGTCGCCCTGAACAGCGCGATCCCGGGCTGGGCCGCCGCGAAGACCACGGCGGCCTCTCCGATCGTTGTCGTCGACCAGTGGACCGGCTTCAGCACGAGCACCGACACCTACGACGGCGTGCACCCCAACGACAGCGGCAACCAGAAGATGGCGGACAAGTGGTACCCCGCCCTGTCGGCGCTGCTCGGCGGCGCCCAGCCGTCCCCCAGCCCGAGCCCCAGCACCAGCCCGACCCGCAGCCCCAGCCCCAGCCCTTCGCCGACCCGGTCGCCTTCCCCGTCGCCCTCTCCCTCCCCTTCCCCCTCGCCCTCGTCCGGCCCCTCGGGCTGCAGCGCCACCTACACGATCACCAACCAGTGGGGCGGCGGCTTCCAGGGTGAGGTCACGGTCAAGAACACCGGCACCGCTCCCATCAGCGGCTGGACCGTGACCTGGACCTTCGCCAACGGGCAGCAGGTCACCCAGGCGTGGGGCGGCAAGGCCACGCAGAGCGGGGCGAGCGTGACCGTGAAGAACGAGAGCTGGAACGGCTCCCTCAGCGCCGGCGCGAGCACCACCTTCGGCTTCATCGCCTCCTGGAACTCCGCCAACCCCGTCCCCACGCCCGCCTGCGCGGCCCCCTGACCTCGATCGGGCCGGCCGTCATCGGCGCGGGCGGCCCGCCCGGCAGGCGTGCGTCCCCCGGTCCCCCGGTGCCCCCTATGCGGGCCCGGGGGACGCGCGCTTACGGCCGGATGCACATGTTCCGAACTGTTCGTGACAGCGGCCTCCGTGCGGCCTCCGGCCGTGTTCCCTGGTGCGGGTGACCCCCTCTGACCGGTCGTGGCCGGATATCGACGTGGTCGGCGCCGCCGTCCGCGACCCCGTCACCGTTTACGGCGGCCCCGTGCTCGACGGCACCGTGCTCGACGGCACCGTGCTCGACGGCACCGGCTCTGGGCGCGAGCTCGCCCACGAGGGCAACCGGGTTCCCGACGTCGCCGCCCTCGACGCCCGCCGCCTCGTGGTCGCCTGGCGGGCCGGGGTGTCCGACCCGATGGACCCCTCCCCCACCGACCAGGGCGCGATCATGTACGCGCGGTCCGGGGACGGCGGCCGCACCTGGACCACCGGCACGCTCGCGGCGGACACCTCCACCCATCGCTACCACTACGTGGTGTTCCTCAAGGACGGCGACGCGCTGCTGGCGCTGCTCGGCCGGATCACGATCACCGCCGACCGCGACGCCGCGGGGAACGTCGACGGCTTCCCGGTGACGATGGTCGCCAGGAGGAGCACCGACGGTGGCCGCACCTGGGCCGACCACCCCGTCTCCGTCGCCGTGCCGCCCAACTCCCGTGGGGTCGTCGTGGCGGGCAGACCCCTCAGGCACGAGGGCGTCTGGCTGGTGCCGTACTGGCGGGCGGCGAACGGCACCACCAGGGCGGGCGTGCTGCGCTCGGCCGACCTGGTCACCTGGACGCCGGGCGCCCTGGCGGACAACCCGCCCGGCCTGTCCGTCGAGGAACCGCAGGTCGTCGTGGCCCAGGACGACCCGCACACCCTGCTCATGGTCGCACGCACCCTGCGCGGCGGCACCGCGGCGGACAAGGACGCCCACTACCGCACCCACGCCGCGTACGCCGCGACCGCGACCAGCACCGACGGCGGGCTGACCTGGTCCGCCTTCGCCGTGGACCCCGAACTGCCCAACTACTACGTCAAGACCTTCTTCACGAAGGACTCCCTCGATCGCTACCTGACCGTCTACAACACGCTGGCCGGGCCGTTCACCGGCCCCGCGTCCGCGAAGCCCGACCAGTATCGCGAGGTCCTCTACTACAAGGTCAGACGGCCGGGCACGCCGTGGGGCCCGGGGCGGCTGTTCGCCGACGGCAGCCGGCTCACCCGGGGCGCGGCCCGCGGCTGGGACGTCTACGCTTCGGGCGACGAGTACGAGCCGGGCCGGTTCTTCCTCGTCTGGGAGCACAACCAGATCGAGATCAAGCTCGCCCGCCTCGACCTGGCCGACGTCTTCACCGGCGTCGCTCCCGGCTGGGGCGGATGGACCATGAGCGGCGGCGCCCACGTCATCGGATCATCACGGGAAGCCGGCCCGGACCCGGCGGCCTCCTCCCCTGCCGACCCCCGCGGTCTGCGCCTGACCGCCGGGCGGATCAGCCGCCCGTACGGGCCGGCCGAGGGCTTCGTCCTGACCTTCCACGGCAGGGTGACGCGCTTCCCGCGCTCCGGCGACGGCCTGGCGATCGAGGTGAGCACGGGCACGCGCCTCCTCAGGATGGCCGTACGATCCGACGGCCCGCACGTCCTGACGGCGGACGGATGGGCGCCCGTCCACGGGATGGGTGACCGCTGGCGGGTGATCGTCGACGCGGCGGGCACCGCGACCGCACAGGCCGTCCCCCCTGCAGGCCCGCCGGGAGCGCGGTGGACCATCCCGGCGGCGGGCGGCCCGCCGGGCGTGTCGGTCGGCGGCGACGGGGAGGCCGTGCTGGAGCTGGTCGAGGTCACCGACCACGTGGCGGGCGGTTCCTGGGCGGGATGGGCACTCGACCGGGGAGCCACTCTCCTGGACGGCGGCCTGCGCCTGCGCAGCGCCACGAGCGGGGTCGTCTCGGCCGTGCTGCCCCTCGACGTGACCAGGGCGTGCGACTTCACCGTGGAGTTCCGCGGCCGGGTGATCGACGACAGCGCCCTGGACCCGCGGACCGGACACGGGGTCAGCCTCGGGACGAAGGTCGCCAACGGCGCCCGGCGGCTCATGCTGACGGTGCAGCGGGGCGGCGTGTGGACGATGACGAAGGGGTCCGGCACCTGGGAGAGGATCCTCACGCTCCCCGAGGCCGGGAGGCCCGCCACCTGGAAGGTGACCGTGGACAGCGCGGGAGTGGCCCGCCTGCACCGCGACGGCGCGGACACGGGCGCGACCTGGGTGGTGCCGGACAGCAGGCAGACGCCGCAGGTCGCGCACTGGGTGGCGGGGACGGCGGGCGGCAACGCGGCCGAGGCCCACATCGACTGGACGCTGGTCACGGCCACTATCGGCACCGGTTGATCGGCGCAGGCGGCCTCGCCGAGGCACCCCCGAACGTCGACTCCGCCGGCTCCCTCGCTCCCGCCGCTCCGCTCCGTGCCTCCCACCGCTGCGCTCCCTCGCCCCCGCCGCTGCGCTCCCTCGCCCCCGCCGCTGCGCTCCGCTCCCTCGCTCCCACCGCTCCGCTCCGTGCCTCCCGCCGCTGCGCTTCCTCGCTCCCGCGCCGCTGGCGCTTCTTGGCACATCCGGGAAGTGGGCGCCCCGCGCCCGCTGGAGAGCCGGACGGCCCTGTCAGCGGTAACCGGTGACGTCGGCGGGGCGGCCGGGGTCCTGGACCTCCACGAGATATCGCCAGCAGTCGGGGCGGCTGCCGTCCACGTCGGTGAAGCCGTACACCTGGGCCAGTTGGCCGCTGGACAGCGACTGCCCGTTCCAGCGGCTCACCTCCGGGTCGGCGGCGAGGGCCGTCACCGCGCGTCCGACGAAGGCCGGGCTCTCGGAGATCGCGAAGTGCGGCACTTGGGCCAGCGCGTCGCGCCAGTTGGCCTCCGTCACGCCGAAGTGCTCCAGCATGAGCTCCGAACGCAGCCAGCCGGGCGTGAGCGACACCGCGGTCGCGCCGTGCGGCGCCAGCTCCTTGGCCTGGGCGAACGCCATGCGGTTCACGGACGTCTTCGCGAGGTCGTAGAAGAACGAGACGCGGTAGTTGGCGGCGTTGTAGTCCGCCGTGCCGTCGGTGACCTCGACCACCAGCCCGCCCGGCCTGCGGATCAGCAGCGGCAGCGCGTAGTGGCTGGTGATGATGTGCGTGTCGATCGCCAGCCGCAGGATGCGCAGACCGTCGTCGAGCGAGTGCTCCCAGAGGCGGTCGTTCCAGCTGAACAGCAGCTCGCCGCCCCAGATGTCGTTGACCAGCACGTCGAGCGCGCCCTGCTCGGCGTCGATCCGCTCCACGAGGGCCCGCACCTGCTCGCGGTCGAGGTGGTCCACCGGCACGGCGATCCCCCGCCCGCCGGCGGCGGTCACCAGCTCGGCCGTCTCCTCGATCGTCTCCGGCCGGTTCATCTCCGAGCGCCGCTCGCGGGTGCTGCGGCCGGTCACGTAGACCGTCGCCCCCGCCGCGCCCAGCTCGACCGCGATGCCGCGTCCCGCGCCCCGTGTCGCCCCGGCGACCAGCGCGACCTTCCCCTCCAGGATGCTTGTCACAGACGGCATGGTGGCAGACGCCACCGACAAAAACGCGACGGGCGGCTTGGCCGCGATCCCTGGGGGCAGCGCGTGCTTTCAGCTAGGGTGCTGATCGCGATCCCGGAGGAGGACGGCATGAGCGAATATGCGGCGACTTTTCAACTTATCGACACCGACGGGGACGGGCGGATCTCCGCCGAGGAGCTCGTACGCCTGATGGAGGTGCTCGGCCGGCCGCTCACGCTGCAGGGGGCGCAGGGCGCGATCGACAGGGTCGACGCCGACCGCGACGGCCTGATCGACCTGGAGGAGTTCGGCGCCTGGCTGAGCAGCGCCGAGCAGCGTTGAGCGGCGCCGAAGGGACCTTGAGCAGTGCCGAGCGGGCGTTGAGCGCGCGCTGAAGGGCGACGACGAGTTCTGGGGCGCGGTGCCGGCGGGCGTCGCGAGGCTGCTGCGTCCCCGCATCGGCGACGTCGCGGACCGGATGATCGCGGAGATCCAGCGGCGGGTGCCCGAATACGCCCGCCCGGAGGACGAGGTCTACATCAAGGTCCTGCGGCTGTCGGTCAACCAGGCGCTGCAGGGGTTTCTGGAACGCATCGAGAACCCGCGCGCGCCGTGGGACCCCGAGGTCTTCAGGACGATCGGCAGGGGCGAGGCCGCCGAGGGGCGCGACCTCGTGCCCTTCCAGACCGCGATGCGGCTGGGCGCGCGGGTGGCGTGGCGGCGGCTCACCGAGCAGTCCGAGCAGCTCGGCCTCGATCCGCGGACGCTGTACGACCTGGGCGAGGTCATCTTCGTCTACCTCGACCAGCTCGCCGACGCGGCCGCGGAAGGCTTCGCCGAGGCGCGGGCGCATGCGGCAGGCGAGATGGAGCGCCGCCGCCGGCGGCTGCTCGACCTGCTGCTCACCCGTCCCGCGGCCTCGCCGGAGGCCGTGGCCGACCTGGCCAGGGCGGCCGGCTGGCGGCTCCCCCGCACGGTCGCGGGGGTGGCCCTGGAGGAGCGCGACGGCGGTTCCCCCCTGCCGGTGCTGCCGCCGGACGTGCTGACCGGGCTCGACCGCAACGTCCCGTGTCTTGTGGTGCCGGACCCCGGCGGCCCCGGGCGGGTGCAGGCGCTGGAGAACGCCCTGCGCGGCTGGCGGGCCGCGATCGGCCCCGCCGTGCCGCTCGCCGCCGCCGCGAACTCGCTCGGCTGGGCCAGGGAGGCCCTCGACCTCGGCACCCGCGGCGTCCTGCCCCGGCGGGGACTGCTGCGCTGCGCCGACCACATGGCCACGCTGGTCGTCTTCAAGGACGAGGACCTCGTGGCCGCCCTGGCGGAGGTGCGCCTCGCGCCCCTCGCCCACCTGCGCCAGAGCCAGCAGGACCGCCTCGCAGAGACCCTGCTCGCCTGGCTGCGGCACGGCCGGGGCGTCGCCGAGGTCGCCGCGGCGCTCCACGTCCACCCGCAGACCGTGCGCTATCGCCTGCGCCAGATCGAGCAGCTGTACGGCGACGCGCTCGCCGACCCCGACGTCCGGTTCGAGCTGGAGATCGTCCTGCGCGTCCGCCAGGCCCGCCAGAACCCGCCTGACGCCTAGGTGTACTCCCCTAGGGAGTCGTGCCGCCGCTGGTGCGCAGGCCCCGGGCCACCGGCCGCTCGTGCAGGCCGAACCGCGCCTCCGGCTCCCGCGCGCCGTCGAGGATCTCCGCGACGTATCCCGCCAGGGCCGGGGCGTGCTTGAAGCCGTGCCCGGACTCTCCGCCGAGCAGCCAGACGCCGTCGTCGATCTCAGCGATGATCCATTCGGCGTTCCTGGTAAGCGCGTACTGGCAGACCTGGCTGAACACCACCGGCGCGCCCACCAGTGAAGGGAACCGCCTGGCCAGGTAGGCGCGCGCCTGCTCCTCGGTGTGCCGCAGCACCCGCCTGCCGCCGCTCTCCGGGTCGTACGGCTCGCCCTCGGCGTCGCCGGTGACCTTCATGCCCATGCCGTCCAGGTCGCCGTGCCCGTACGCCGACAGGTCGTAGTCGCAGAACGCGGGCAGCGGCGGCGTGGTCCAGTCCCTGGGCACCCCGAAGTGGAAGGTGTCCTGCCGCGTCACCTCGACGTGTCCCGCCTCGTGCGGGAACAGCCGCGGCAGCCACGCGCCGCACGCCCACACCACGCGGTCGGCCGTCAGCACCTCGCCGTCCGCCACGACCCCGGCCCCTCGTCCGTACGGCACGGCCCGGGCGCGGACCTGCCTCACGCCGGCCGCGCCGGCCAGGCGCGCGGTCGCCTGCGTCGCGCGCCGGGCCCGCAGCACTCCGGCGTGCGGCTCCCACAGCACGAAGGCGAGGTCGTCGCCCCGCAGGCCGGGGAAGCGCCGTGCCGCCTCCGCCGGGTCGAGCAGCTCGCAGGGGATGTCCAGCCGTTCGAGCACCCGGGCGCTGCGCGTCTCCCAGCCGTCCGGGTCGCGGGCGAACCACATCAGTCCCGACTCGACGTACAGCTCCTCGCCGGTCCTTTCCTCCAGCCGGCGCCAGGCGTCGCGGGCCTGCCAGGCCAGCCGGGGATACCAGTCGTCGGAGCCGTGCGCGCAGCGCAGCAGGCGGGTCTCCCCGGCGCTGGCCTGGCGCACGTGACCCGGCGCGTACTGCTCGACGAGCGTCACCCGCCAGCCCTCGTCGGCCAGCCGCAGCGCCAGCGACGCCCCCCAGATCCCCGCGCCCACCACGATCGCCGACTTCATCCACCGCTCCTTGATCGCGGACCGAAACCTGCATCCGACGTAGGCTACGTCGGATGCGGGTTTCGCCTACAGGCGCACCGGTGCGGCGATAATCAAGACATGATGGCGGCCGAATCGGCGCAGACGCTCGAACGGGGCCTACGGCTGTTGCGGCTGCTCGCCGACGCGAACCGGGGTCGCACGCCGACCGAGCTCGCCCAGGAGCTGGGCCTGAGCCGGCCGATCGTCTACCGGCTCCTGACGACCCTGCAGGCCGAGGGCTTCGCCCGGCGGGACGCGCACGGCCGCGTGCATCTGGGCTTCGGGGTGCTCGTGCTGGCCCAGGCCGTGCATCCGCTGCTGCGGGCGGCCGCGCTGCCCGCGCTGCGCGCGCTCGCGGAGCAGGCGGGGGCGACCGCGCACCTGACCGTGGCCGAGGGCGACGAGGGGTTGGCGGTCGCGGTGGTCGAGCCGTCGTGGACCGACTTCCACGTCGCCTACCGCGAGGGCTCGCGTCATCCGCTGACGCGCGGGGCGGCCGGGCTGGCGCTGCTCGCGCTGCGCGAGGGCCGCATGGAGCCGCCGCTGCACACAAGCACCGGACACCTCCAGGAGGGCGCGCAGGGCATCGCCGCGCCGATCTCCGGCCTGCCGTGGCTGGAGGCGTCCGTCGGCGTGGTCAGCTTCGCCGACCTCGACGCGGACAAGGTGGGCCCGCTGGTCCTGGAGGCCGCAGACCGCCTCACGTCCGCCCTGTCCGAGCCTCCGCGCTGACCGTCGCCACTTCAGCAGCCGGGGCTCGGCGACGTCCGTGTTCGCGTCGATCTCCGGCCAGGAACGCGATCGGCGATCGTGACCGCGCCTGACGGTGGCCGAGCGCTTGACATTCCCGGCGGCATGGCGAATCGTCGTACATATATAGGACATCAGCGTCCGGTTAACGGACACGGTTGGGCGAACACACAGGGGAGGCGTCATGCCGTACTACCGGGTGGTCGGCGAGGTGCCGCGCAAGCGCCACGTGCAGTTCCGCGCACCCGACGGCGGGCTGTACAAGGAGGAGCTCATGGGAGAGGAGGGCTTTTCCTCCGACTCCTCGCTGCTCTACCACCGCCACGCGCCGACCGCCATCGTCAAGGCCGAGGCCGTGGACGCGGGAGCGCCCGGCCTCACGCCCAACCTGCCGCTGTCCCCACGCCATTTCCGCACCCAGGACCTGACGCCCGACGGCGACCTGGTCTCCGGGCGGATGCTGCTCGCCGGCAACTCCGACGTCCGCATCTCGTACGCGGCGACGCAGGCGCCCAGCGAGCTGTATCGCGACTCGATGGGCGACGAGTGCGTCTACATCGCGCGCGGCCGGGCCCGGTTCGAGTCGGCGTACGGCGCGCTCGACGTGGCCGAGGGCGACTACGTGGTGATCCCCACCGGGACGATCCACCGATGGGTGCCCGAGGGCCCGGTGGCCGCGCTGGTGATCGAGGCGGCCGGGCACATCAGGCCGCCGAAGCGCTACCTGTCCCAGTTCGGCCAGTTCCTGGAGCACGCGCCGTACTGCGAGCGCGACCTGCGCGCGCCGGCCGAGCCGCTGCTCGTGGATGGGGAGGAGGTCCCGGTCCTGGTCAGGACGCGGGGCGGGCTGACCCGGCTGACCTACGCCCACCATCCCTTCGACGTGGTGGGCTGGGACGGCTGCCTCTACCCGTACGCGTTCAACATCCAGGACTTCGAGCCGATCGTGAAGCGCACCCACGCGCCGCCGCCGGTCCACCAGACCTTCGAGGGCCCGGGCTTCGTCGTCTGCTCGTTCTGCCCCCGGCCGCTGGACTTCCATCCCGAGGCCGTGCCGATCCCGTACAACCACCACAACGTGGACTCCGACGAGTTCATGTTCTACGTGGGCGGCGACTACACGGCCAGGAAGGGATCGGGCATCGACGTCGGCTCGATCTCGCTGCACCCGGCCGGCTTCACGCACGGCCCGCAGCCGGGCGCGGTGGAGGCCGCCGTCGAGGCGGTGCGCCAGGGGCACACCGAGACGACCGAGATGGCCGTCATGATCGACACGTTCCGCCCGCTCGACCTCGGCCAGGCCGCCCTCGCGTGCGAGGACACCGGCTACGCGTGGACGTGGGCGAGATGAGCTTCGGGCTCGACAACCTGCCGTACGGGGTGTTCTCCCGGCCCGGCGAGCCCCGCAGGGTCGGCGTCCGGGTCGGGGACCAGGTGCTCGACCTGGCGGCCGCCCTCGGCGGGGACGTTTACGCGGCGCCCAGCCTCAACCCGCTGCTGGCCCTGGGCCGTGCGGCCTGGCAGGAGACGCGGGCGCGGGTGCGCGAGGCGGCGGCCACGGGCGACCACCTGATCCCGCTGGCGGAGGTGACCCTGCACCTGCCGGTCGAGGTGGCCGACTACGTGGACTTCTACGCCTCACTGGAGCACGCGTCGAACCTCGGGCGGATCTTCCGGCCGGACGACGAGCCGCTGAAGCAGAACTGGCGGCACCTGCCCGTCGGCTACCACGGGCGGGCGGGCACCGTCGTCGTCTCGGGGACGCCGATCAGGCGGCCGTGCGGGCAGCGGCCGTCGTTCGGCCCGTCGCAGAAGCTCGACATCGAGGCGGAGGTCGGCTTCGTCGTCGGGGTGCCGACGCGGCTCGGCGAGCGCGCCGGCGCGTTCGAGGACCACGTCTTCGGGGTGGCGCTCGTCAACGACTGGAGCGCCCGCGACATCCAGGCGTGGGAGTACGTCCCGCTCGGGCCGTTCCTGGGCAAGTCGTTCGCCACCTCGATGTCCGCGTGGATCACGCCGCTCGACGCCCTGGAGGAGGCCAGGGTCGAGGGCCGGTCGCAGGAACCGGAACCGCTCGCCTACCTTCGCAGGCAGGCGCCCTGGGGGCTCGACCTCACCCTGCACGTCGAACTGAACGGCGAGACGGTCTCGACGCCGTCGTTCCGCGACATGTACTGGACGCCCGACCAGATGCTCGCCCACATGACCGTGAACGGCGCCGGTCTTCGCACCGGCGACCTGTTCGCGAGCGGCACGGTCTCGTCCCCCGGGCAGCCCGGCTCGCTGATCGAGCTGACCTGGAACGGCGCGGAGCCGGTCGAACTTCCCGGCGAGACCCGGACCTTCCTGGAGGACGGCGACACCGTCACGATCACGGCGTGGACCTCCCACGGGATCAGCCTCGGCGAGGTCTCGGGAAGGATCCTTCCGGCGACTTAGCGTGTTCCCGCCGTCACCGCTCGCTATCTTGGGTGCCCGTGAAGCCACGCACCCTGCCTCCCGCCGCCCGCGCCCTGCTCACGGCGCTGCTCGTGGCCTGTCCCACGCTTGCCGCGGGCTGCGCCGTACGCGTGCCACCCGCGCCGCGCATCACGATCAGCCCGGCCTCCGGCGCCGTGGCCGTCGCGCCGGAGGCGGGGCTGGTCGTGAGGGCGGAGGGCGGCAGGCTGACCAGCGTGCTGGCGTTCGCGGGGCGCGACCCGGTGCCCGGCGCCTTCGACCCGGCCCGCTCGGTGTGGCGGTCGTCGTGGACGCTGCGTCCCGGCACGCAGTATGTCGTCAACGCCGTCGCGACCGGGCCCCAGAATGTCACCGCCCAGGTCGCGGGCCGGTTCCGCACGCTCACCCCGCGCCGTGAGGTCGCCGTCGCCACGATCGTCCCGTCCGACGGGGAGACCGTCGGGGTCGGCATGCCGATCATCGTGACGTTCACCGGACCGGTCGAGGACCGCGCGGCGGTCGAGCGGGCGCTGGTGGTCCGCGGCCCGGCCGAGGGCGCCTGGCACTGGGCGAGCTCCACCCAGGTCGTCTACCGCCCGCGGAAGTGGTGGCCGGCCGGCGGCGAGGTGCGCGTCACCGCCCATCTCGCCGGTGTCCGCGCCGCCCCCGGCACGTACGGCGCCGCCGACCGAAGCGTGGCCTTCACCGTGGGACGGGCCATGGTCAGCACGGTCGACACCCGCACCCACCAGATGGTGGTGCGGCAGGACGGCAGGGTGGCCCAGCGCATGCCGATCAGCGCCGGCATGGCGACCACCAGGGAGTACACGACCACGAGCGGGATCCACCTGACGATGGACAAGGGCAACCCCGTCCGCATGGTCTCGCCCGGCCGCCGCAAGGGCGAGCCCGGCTACTACGACAAGCTCATCGACTACGCCGTGCGGATCTCCAACAGCGGCGAGTACGTCCACGCGCTGGACAACGTGTGGGCGCAGGGCCGGGCCAACGTCAGCCACGGCTGCGTCAACGCCCGCCCCGACCAGGCGCGATGGTTCTACGAGCACGCGCTGCGCGGCGATCCCGTCATCGTCACCGGCACCACGCGCGACCTGGAGTGGAACAACGGCTGGGGCTACTGGCAGCTCTCCTGGCCCCGGTGGCTGGCCGGCAGCGCCCTCCGGCACGGCGTCGCCGAGGCTCCTTCCGCCGCCTCTTGACAGAGGTGGCCACCCTCAAGTCAGCTTCCTGCATTACGGTCGAGTCATGGCAGTAGCAATCGATTTGACCCTTTACTGCGAGAACGCGCGGCTCCTCGCCGAGTTCTGGAAGACGGCACTCGGCTACGTCGACGAGATCCCGGCGGCTCGGTACGCGACCAGTGAGGAGTCGTTCGCGCGGTCCGACCTGCCGGCCGGCGGCGCCGAGGACGACGGCGCCTGCCTCTGCGACCCCGAAGGGGTCGGCCCCCGGCTCTCCATCTTCCGGGTCCCCGAGCGGAAGACGGCGGAAAACCGGCTCCACATCGACGTCCGCGTGCCGGGAGACGGCACGGCAGCCGACCGGTGGGAGCGGATCAGGGCGGAGGCCGCCCGGCTGGTGCGCGCCGGCGGCACGATCCTGGAGGCGTTCGACGACCACATCCTGATGGCCGACCCGGAGGGCAACGAGTTCCGCGTCACCGCGTCCCCTGTGTGAGAGCCGGTGGGAGACACGGCTCTCTGGGAGACCGGGGCCGTACGCGTTAGGTTTGAGGAGGAACCGGACCCGAGCCGTGTTCGTTCATTGCTATGGAGGCGGCAATGGACTCCTGGATCGTATGGCTCATCCTGGCGGCGGCGCTGGGTGTAGCGGAGATCTTCACACTCACCGCGGCGCTGGGGCTGCTGTCCGTCGCGGCCCTGCTCACGACCGCGGTCGCGGCCGTCGGGCTGCCGCCCGCGATCCAGCTCGCCGTCTTCGTCGTCGCCTCCGCCGCCGGCCTCGCCGGGGTGCGCCCGATCGCGCTCCGGCACATCAAGCAGCCGCCGCCGAAGCGTTTCGGCGTGTCCGCGCTGATCGGCAAGCCCGCGTACGTGACCAGGGAGGTCACCGGCAGGGACGGCCGGGTGCGGATCGGCGGCGAGGAGTGGTCGGCCCGTGCCTACGACGAGACGCTCGTGATCCCGCCGGGGGCCACGGTCGACGTCATAGAGATCGAGGGCGCCACCGCCCTCGTCTATCCCCGGGAGTGAGCATGGACGGAGCACTGATCGCCGGAATCGTCATCGCGCTCGTCGCGATCCTGACGGTGCTGCGGGCGGTCCGGATCGTGCCCCAGGCCAGAGCCGGCAACGTCGAGCGCCTGGGCAGGTACTACCGCACGCTGGGCCCCGGCCTGAACTTCGTCATCCCCTACATCGACCGGGTCCGTCCGCTGCTGGACCTGCGCGAGCAGGTGGTGTCGTTCAAGCCGCAGCCGGTCATCACCGAGGACAACCTCGTCGTGGACATCGACACGGTGCTGTATTTCCAGGTCACCGATCCCCGGGCGGCGGAGTACGAGATCGCCAACTTCATCCAGGGCGTCGAGCAGCTCACGGTGACGACGCTGCGCAACGTGGTCGGCGGCATGGACCTGGAGAAGACGCTCACCTCTCGCGACATGATCAACAGCCAGCTGCGCGGCGTGCTGGACGAGGCCACCGGCAAGTGGGGCATCCGGGTCAACCGGGTCGAGATCAAGGCGATCGACCCGCCGAAGACCATCAAGGACGCCATGGAGAAGCAGATGCGCGCCGAGCGGGACAAGCGCGCGGCGATCCTCACGGCCGAGGGCCAGCGGCAGTCGCAGATCCTCACGGCCGAGGGTGAGAAGCAGAGCGCGATCCTGCGCGCCGAAGGCGAGCGGACCTCCCAGATCCTCAAGGCCCAGGGGCAGTCGCAGGCGATCGACGAGGTGTTCCAGGCCGTGCACCGCAACGATCCCGACCCCAAGCTGCTCGCCTACCAGTACCTCCAGGTGCTGCCCCAGCTCGCCCAGGGCCAGGGCAACACGATGTGGGTGATCCCGAGCGAGGTCACCTCGGCGCTCAACACGCTGTCGAAGGCGTTCACCGAGTCGCTGCCCGCGAGCCGGGCCACCGTGACGGACGGCAGGGAGCACGAGCGGAGGGCGGCGGGCAGCGAGGCCGTCGCGGAGGCCGAGCGGGCCGCCGCCGAGGCCAAGGCGGCGGCCGAGGACAGCGAGCTGGGACCGCGCCAGATCGAGGCGGGCCGTCCCGGCCTCGGCGCGGACGGCGTTCCCAACCCCGACCCGGCCCACGCCGTACGCCCGGACGAGCAGCGGTAGCCCGGCCTCAGACCACGGCCAGGTAGGCGGCGAGCTCGTCGGCCGAGGACGTGGAGATCCCGACGTACCCGTCCGGCCTGACGAGGGTGTGCCGCTCGCCGCCGTACGGCTCGGCCGGCGCGTACGCCCGCACCTCGGGACCGCCGGGGACGTTCGGAGCGGGGTCGGGGGACAGCAGGGTGAAGTGCGGGCCCCGCAGCAGGTCGAACACGCGGGCCCGCGTCCCGTCCGCCAGCGGGAGCGGGCCGTCCGGCACCCGGTCGCCGCCGCGCCGGGCGAGCGAGCCGCCCCGGTAGCTCAGCGAGAGCTGGTAGGTCTCCTCGCCGCGTCTGTAGGACTTCTTGTCGGCGAGATCCACGCTGAGGCCGAGCACCCGGGCGGCGACGGGCCTGCGCTCCTCCTCGTAGGTGTCCAGCAGCGCCTCCGGCGCGCCCGCGAGCACCCGGGCAAGCTTCCAGCCCAGGTTGTAGGCGTCCTGGACGCCGGTGTTGAGCCCCTGCCCGCCCGCCGGCGGGTGCACGTGGACGGCGTCCCCGGCCAGGAAGACCCGGCCGGACCGGTAGCGGTCGGCGAGGCGGATGTTCACCCGATAGAGGGAGGACCACAGCAGCTCGGTCAGGCGCACCCGGCGCAGCATGGACCTCTCTGCGAGGATCCGCTGATATCCGGGCAACGTCCGCTCCGGCGCGACCCCCGGCTTCAGCGAGGCGAGCATCTGGAAGGTGTCGGTGCCGGCCATCGGGTAGAGCGCCACCATCCCCCTGCCCGGCCGCACCCAGACGTGGATGTGGTCCCGGTCGAGCCCCTCGACGCGTACGTCGGCGAGGGCCATCCGCTCCTCCTCGCGGGTTTCGCCGGTGAAGCCGATGCCGAGGGCCTTGCGCACCGGGCTCCTGCCGCCGTCCGCCGCGACCAGGTAACGCGCCCGAAGGGTCTCCCCCGTGCCGAGCACGGCGGTCACCCCGTCCGCGTCCTGCTCGAAGCCGGTCAGCGCGCTGCTCTGCTCCACCTTCCCGCCCAGCCCGGCCAGGCGCTCGCGCAGCACCGCCTCGGTGCGCCACTGCGGGTGCATCAGCACCGTCGGGTACGGCACCGCGTCCGTGGCCGCGGCGGCTTTGTGCATCCGGGCCCGCCAGATCGGCACCGCGCCCATCCTGACCCGCAACGGCGGGTAGGGCGTCGCCGCCTCCAGGATCGGGCCGATCACCCCGAGGTCGTCGAAGACCTCCTGCGTACGCGGTTGCAGGCCCTTGCCCTTCGAGCCGGCCGCGGGCTCGGGCGCCTGGTCGACGATGCGGAAGGCGACGCCCCTGCGGGCCAGGTCCACGGCGAGGGTGAGCCCGGTCGGACCGGCTCCGGCGATCAGTACGTCCGTGTTCTCATGCATGTCCCGACCGTGACAGCCGGCTCTGCCAGATCCCTGTCAGGCTCCTGCCGCCTGATGCCGGGTCAGGACACGGTCAGGACGCGGCGACGGCCACCCGGTCGGCGAAACGGGCATAGCGGGCGAGCTCGTCCCTGGTGGGCGCGACGATCAGCTCTCCGGCGACCTGTTCGATGCCGGCGCGCAACGCCTTGGCGGCTCTGCGCGCCCTGCGCCGCCCTCCGATCCAGGCGAACACCCGGCACAGCGCGGCGAACAGCACCCCGGCCAGCGCGCCGCCCAGCAGGAGCACGGTCGGCCACGGCGCCCGGCCGACCGTGGGGGTGGGAAGCCCAGGCAGCATGAGGTAGTCCAGCGCGAAGCGCACGAGCAGCCAGATCGCGCCCGCGGCCATCGCGGCGACGGTCAGCCACTGCACGGTCCCCGCGACGCGCCACCACCGGGGGGCGCCGGAGACGCGGCCCGAGGTCGCCTCGGCGACGGTGCGGTCCAGGGAGTCGGTCAGCTCGTCCGACCGCGACCGCGCCGCGTGCCGTACGGCCGTCGCCCACGGCTCGGGCACCGAGGCCGAGGCGGCGGCGCCGACGTCCCGCAGGGCGGTGTCCACGGCCGAGACCTCCACCGCGGTGGCCGCGGGCAGCGAGGAACGGGCGCCCTTGGCCAGGTGGAGACGGCGCAGCGGATCGGGCCGCAGCCTGCGCAGCCAGCGCGTCACCGGCCAGCCCGTCGCGGCGATCGAGCGGTGCCGGTGCGACTTCGCGACCGCCTCGACCACGGCGGGCACCCCCGCCGCGTGTGCCAGCGCCCGCGTCAGCGCCCTGCTCACGGCGACCTCCGGCATCGCGACCCGTCCCGGCGCGGGCGGGGCGTCCGACCAGAGCGCGGAGGCGGCCGCGGCCACGTCGGCGGCGAGCCGGGACGACCAGGCGCGGCGGCGGGAGACCTCACGGTCGAGCAGCGCCCGCAGTTCGGGGACGCCCTCGCCGGTGCGGGCGGAGACCCCGAGCACCGGCACCCCTTCGAGCCCGTCGGCCGCCAGCAGGCCGCGCAGGTCGTCGAGACAGCGCTTCACGGACCGCTCCGGCAGCCGGTCCACCTGGTTGAGCACGACGACCATCACGTCACGATGCCGGGCGAGCGGGCGCAGGTAGCGCTCGTGCACGGCCGCGTCGGCGTACTTCTGCGGGTCGAGCACCCAGACCAGCAGGTCGACCGCGGCGACCAGGCGGTCGACCTCCCTGCGGTGGGACAGCTCGATGGAGTCGTGGTCGGGCAGGTCCAGCAGGATCAGTCCCGTCGCATCGCCCTCGACCGGGTGACGCAACGGGACGTCGAGCCAGTCGAGGAGCGGTCCCGAGCCGCCGGCGCCCCACAGGGCCGCCTGCGCCTTGGCGGTCGTCGGCCGGGTCACCCCCACCGTCGCCAGCTCGGTGCCGGACAGTGCGTTGAACAGCGACGACTTGCCGCTTCCCGTCGCCCCGGCGAGGGCGACCGCCGTGTGCTCCACCGACAGGCCGCGCCGTACGCCGGCCCGGGCGACCACGGCGCGCGCGTGGTCCACGGCCTCCTGACCGAGCCGGCCCTCCGCCAGGTCGGCGGCCTCCGCGAGCGCCTCCAGGCGGTCGTCCAGCGACACCTCCGCCTTCTTGACCTGGAGCTTCAAAGGACGCCCCTCTCCTGTACGGCCTTGGCGGTCTCCCGCAGCCGGGCCGCCGTCTCCGGAGCCGGGCCCAGCCCCTCCACCAGTGAGGTGAAGCGGGCGCGTTCCTCGTCGAGCAGTGTGCGGACGCGCCGCCGCAGGTCCTCGCGCGCCTCCTCGGTCAGCGTGCGCACGGCCTGGTCGCCGAAGACGGCTTCGAGCAACTTCTGGCTGAGCACACCGGTGCCGCCGGCGATGCCCAGCTCGATGCCGGTGATCCCGCCGGTCGTGGAGAATACCGCCAGCATGATCAGCACACCGAGGCTGTTCACGCCGAACGACGCCGCACGCGCGAGCGTGCGCCGGTCGGCGCCCTCGGAGCGGACGAGGTCGAGCACATGCCCCTGCCAGTCGCGTACGGCCACGCCGGCCCGGGCGGGCAGGTCGGCGGACGCGCGGCCGAGCCGCCCGGAGACGGCGACGCCGGACTTCTCCAGCAGGTCGCGCCCGGCGGGCAGGGCCAGCCACGCCTCGACGGCCCGCTCCGCGGCGGCGTCGGCGGTGGCGCGGATCAGCGACTCCACCCCGCTCTCCAGCGCGACCCGCAGCTCCCTGTCCGGCGCCGGACGGCCGCGGAAGGCGGCGACGAGGCGGTCGCGCAGCCAGCCGACGCGGGACTCGAGGGCCCGCATGAGGTCGCCGGTGCCGACGAAGTCCTGCCAGCGGGCCAGCACCTCGCCGCGCAGCAGCCTGCCGTCGCGCATCCCCTCGTCGAACGCCGACATCGCCACGTCGTACGCCCTGCCCGCGATGTCCCGCAGCTCGGCGATCCCCGCCCGCTGGCGCTCCACCCGGTCGGCCAGGTCGGGCACCCGGGTGCCGAGGCTGTCCAGGGCGCCGGTCAGGGTCCGCCGTACGACCTCGGCCCGCGCCTTGGCGTCCACGGACAGGTCGGCGAGCCAGGTCGCGATCGGCTGCACGACGTGAGCGGGCAGCCGGGCGCGCTCCGACGGCAGCTCCAGCTCGGGGACGGCGAACAGCGGTGTGCCGCCCAGGCCGTTCTCCCGCAGGAGCCGGGTCAGGTCGGCGGCCACGGGCTCGCGCGCCTCGGCCGGAACCCGCTGGAGGACCACCGCGAGCGCCGTGCTCCGCTCCCTGGCCAGGCGCAGGAAGCTCCACGGCACCTCGTCGGCGTACCGCGCGGCGGTCGTGACGAACAGCCACAGGTCGGCCGCGGCGAGCAGCTGCGCGGCCAGCTCCCGGTTGGCCGTGACGACCGAGTCGATGTCGGGGGCGTCGAGCAGCGCCAGCCCGGGGGGCAGGGCGTCCACGGGGGCGATCCGCAAGGTGCCGGGCTCGCCGCGCCCCCCGCCGGCCACCCCGCCCGTCACCCTCGCCAGCCCGGGCAGGACCGTGGTGGAGGTGAACCAGGCGGCGTCGGCGGGATTGCAGACCAGGGTCGGCGCGAGCGTGGTGGGCCGCAGCACCCCGGGCTCGGTCACGATCATGCCGGCCAGCGAGTTGACCAGGGTGGACTTGCCCGCCCCGGTGGAACCGCCGACCACGGCGAGCAGCGGCGCGTCGATGGCCGACAGGCGGGGCAGCAGGTAGTCGTCGAGCTGCCCGCGCAACTCCCCCAGGACGCGCCGGTCGGCCGCGGCGTCCCCGATCGCCAGGGGGAACAGGTCCTGATCGAGGTGACGCCGCAGGCTCTCCAGGGCGGCCCGCAGCCTGTCGTTCCCCGCCATACTCCCGACCTTCCCTGAGGAAGGCCGCCGAATCAGCCGCCCCGGCCCGTCAGGCGGTGGGCGTGGCGGCGGGAGCAGGCGCGGGCAGCAGCACCTTGCACTTGTCGTACGCCTTGGCCACCTCGGGGTCCGCCGTGGCCAGGCCGCGCACACGCCCGTCCGCGGGCAGCTCGGCGCCGTTGTCCTTCATGCAGGTGCGGAACGCCTGCATGGCCTGCGGATCGGCGCCGCGCCGGCCGCCGAACCCGCCCCGGCCGCCCTGGGGCATGAGGGAGCGGCACGCCTCGAACGCCTTGCTCATGGCGGGGTCCATCGACCGGAACCCGCCGAAGCCCCCACTCGGCCTGGCGGTCGGTCTGCCCGTGGGTCTGGCGCTGGGCCGTCCGCTGGGCCGTCCGCTGGGCAGCGTGACGCCGTTCTTGCGCAGGCACTCGGTGAACGCGGCCCGGGGGTCGGCGCTCGAACCGCCGCCGGCGGCGGCCTGCGTGGTGGTCGTGGCGGCGGTGCCGTCACCGCCGCCGCAGCCGGTCACCGTGACCGCCAGGGCCGCCGCGGCGACCGCGATGGACAGGTATCGCAAGGGGGATCACCCTAGCCTTTCTTCGGACGGACACGCGTCTTCGATCGGGCATGCGGGGAGGCGGACGCGGAACACCGCGCCCCGGCCGGGCTCGCTGTCGGCCGTGATGGTGCCGCCGTGGGCCTGGACGAGAGCGGCGGCGATGGACAGCCCGAGCCCCGTGCCGCCGGAGTCCGACCGGCTGCGCGAGGGATCGGCGCGGTAGAACCTCTCGAAGACGCGCTCGGCGTCGCCGGAGGCCAGCCCGGGCCCGTCGTCGGCCACCTCGATCAGGGCCTGTGATCCGGACACGATCCCCACGCCGACGCGGAAGGCGGTGCCCGCCGGGGTGTGCCGCAGGGCGTTGCTGACGAGGTTGCCGACGACCTGGCGCAGCCGGGCCTCGTCGCCGAGCACCCGCACCGGCTCGTCCGAGTCGTCCAGCCGCAGCAGGTCGATCTCCCGGTCCGGCGCGAGGGTCTGCGCGTCGAGCACCGCCCCCGCCGCGAGGCTGAGTACGTCGACCGGGCGGCGTTCGAGGGGGCGCTGCTGGTCGAGCCGGGCGAGCAGCAGCAGGTCGTCCACGAGCAGGCCCATCCGCACGGCCTGGTCCTCGATGCGGCGCAGCAGCAGGACGGGGTCCTGCGAACGCTGCTGCCGGTACAGCTCGGCGAAGCCGCGGATCGAGGTGAGCGGCGTGCGCAGCTCGTGGGAGGCGTCGGCCATGAACCGGCGCATCCGCTCCTGCGACGCCTCCCGCTCCCGGAACGCCGTCTCGATCTGCGTGAGCATGCCGTTGATGGACCGGCCGAGACGGCCCATCTCCGTGCGCCGGTGCCGCAGGGGAACGCGCCGCGACAGGTCTCCGGCCGCGATCGCCTCCGCCGTCCGTTCGATCTCCCCCAGCGGGCGCAGGCTGCGCCGTACGAGCCAGTAGCAGGCGATCCCGAGCGCGACGAGCACCGCGAGGCCGACCCCCACGACGATCACCGCGAGCCGCGAGACCGTGCCGTCGATGTCGGCCAGGCTGATGGCCGCGACGCGGAAGCGGGTGCCGTCCTCCTCGCGTACGGCGATCACCCGCCACAGCGCCCCCGAGGGGCCCTCGACCGTGAACAGCCACTGCCTGCGGTCCTGCCGGGGCCTGGGCAGCGCGGGCAGCGGATCGGCGTTCGGCGGCTCCTGGACGGTGCGGACGACGGCGCCGTTCCGGTCGAGCACGACGATGTAGAACGAGCCGAACTGCCGCGGCGGCCGCGACGCGTTGCCCGTGAACTGGGACGGAGGCGGCAGTTCCGCCGGACGCCGGCCGACGGCCGTGAGCTGCCCGTCGACCCGGTCCACCAGATAGCCCCGCAGGAGCTGTACGGCGAAGCCGCCGGTCAGCGCGATCGCGAGCGTCACGAGCAGCAGCGTCCCCGCCACGAGCCGCAGCCAGAGCGGGGTCCTCGCGACCCGCCGCCGCAGCTCGCGGATGCTCAGCAGGCGCAGCACCGCGCCCGCGCGCGGCACCCGGGGCCACCGGCGGCCGCGGGTGGCCCCACCGGCCTTCGCACCGGCGTCGCGGGCCGGCCCGCCCAGGTGGAGCAGGTCACTGACGCGGCGCACGGAGGACATAGCCCACGCCGCGGAGCGTGTGGATCAGCTTCGGCTCGGAGGTGTCGATCTTGCGGCGGAGATAGGAGACGTACGACTCGACCACGTTGTGGTCGCCGCCGAAGTCGTAGTGCCAGACGTGGTCGAGAATCTGCGCCTTCGACACCACCCGGCCCTGGTTGGCCATGAAGTAGTGCAGCAGCTTGAACTCGGTGGGCGACAGCCGTACGGGCACGCCGTCCCGCCAGACCTGGTGGGAGTCCTCGTCGAGCTCCAGATCGGCGACGCGCAGCCGGGCGGGGACGGCGTCGCCGCCGCGCGTGCGCCGCAGCACGGCCCGGATGCGCGCGAGCACCTCCTCCAGGCTGAACGGCTTGGTGACGTAGTCGTCGCCGTGGCCGAGCCCGGTGATCTTGTCCTCGTTCGCGTCCCTGGCGGTGAGGAACAGCACCGGGACCCGCCGCCCGGAGGTGTGGAGCCGGTCGGAGACGGCGAACCCGTCCAGATCCGGCAGCATGACGTCGAGCACGATCAGGTCGGGGCGCACCTTGCCCGCGATCTGGACCGCCTCGCGACCGGAGGACGCGGTGATCACCTCGAACCCGGCGTACCGCAGGCTCGCCGACAGCAGCTCCCTGATGTCGGGCTCGTCGTCGACGACCAGCAGACGGCCTTCCCTGATCACGATCCCGCCCTCCGGCCCATGGCCGAGCCCTCGGTGACGGACGTCGCCGCCACCTGGCCCTCGGCGCCGGCGGTCCCCGCGACGGTCACGAAGCTGCCCGGCTTGATGTCGGAGACCTTCCCCGACCGCGTGACCTGGACCTTGGTGTCACCCGAGGTCGTCACCGTGACCACGCCGCCGTTCACGGTCTGGACGTAGATCTTGTCGCCGTCGACCAGCTTGACCGTGCCGAAGGTCATGCCGCCTGGCCCTGCTCCCGCCCCTGCCCCTGCTCCCGCGCCCGCGCCCGCGCGGCCGGCGCCTCCGCCCGCGAAACCGCCCCCGCCCGCGCCTCGGGCGTACCCACCGCCGAGTCCGCCGCCTTCTGGGGCCTGGCCGGCGCCGGCGTACGCACCGGTCGCGCGGGACAGGAAGCGGTCCGATGTGGAGCCGCCCAGGAGCTTCTGCACCTGGATGCCGAGGAGCAGCCCGGCCACGAGCAGGACGCCTCCGGCCAGGGCGAGCGTCAGCTTCGACCCGCCCGCCGGGGCGGGACGCGCCGCCAGCACCTCCTGGAGGTCGTCGTCGAACGGCGAGGTCTCCAGAAGCTCCTCGGTGTCGTGCCTGCTCACATTCATCTCCCTTCCATGGGTCCGGCCATCACTCGAAGCGGAGGGCTTCGATCGGCCGCAGCCCGGCGGCGCGGTTGGCGGGATAGCTGCCGAAGAACAGGCCGATCGCGACCGAGACGCCGAGCGCCAGCGCGATCGACGTGGGGACGATCACCGGCTGCACGCCCGCGATGGTGAACTGGGCGCCGAGCACGGCGATCAGCACGCCGAGCAGGCCGCCGACGAGGCTGAGCATCGTCGCCTCGGCGAGGAACTGGCCGAGGATCGCGCCCTTGGGCGCGCCGATCGCCTTGCGGATGCCGATCTCCCTGGTCCGCTCGGTGACGGTGACGAGCATGATGTTGGTGATGCCGATCCCGCCGACGAGCAGGCTGATCGCGGCCACCGCGCCGAGCAGGACCGTGAACGTCCCGGTCGCCGCGCTGACCGTCTCCTGCAGGGTCGCCTGGTTGAGGATGCGATAGTCGGCGCTCGCCGCGCCGGCGATGCCGTGCCGCTGGTTGAGCACCTCGGTGACCTCGGTCTGCGCGGCGTCCACCGCCTCGGCGCTCTTGGCCTGCACGAGGATCTGTCCCAGCGGCCCGAATCCGGTCAGGCTCTGCTGCACGGCGGGCAGCGGGGCGATCGCCACGTCGTCGGCGTCCTGGAACCCGGACGAGCCGGCCTCCTTGAGCACGCCGACCACGGTGAACGGCACGCCCGAGACGGTGATCTGCTTCCCGAGGGGATCGACCGTGCCGAACAGGTTCTCGGCCACCGTCTGGCCGATCACCACCACCTTGCGCGCGGCGAGCACGTCGTCGTTGTAGAAGTAGGCGCCCTTGACCACCGGCTTGTTGGACGCCTCGAAGTAGCTCGGGTAGGTGCCCACGAGCTGGCCGATCGAGTGGCTCGCCCCTTCGTACGTCGCCGTCTGGGACTGGGCCGTCACGACCGGCGAGACGCTCTTGACCGAGGGGGCGTTCGCCGGGTCCGCCAGCGCCCGCGCGTCGTCGACGGTGAGGTCCTTGGCCTGGGTGCGGGGGCCGCTGTTCTGCCGCCCGGCCTGGCCGCCGCCTCCCCCGCCGCCGAAGGCGCGGGCGAACCCGCCGCCCGGGCCGCCCCCGCCGCCCGAGGTGGACGGCATGACGGTCAGCGAGTTGGCCCCGAGCCGCTGGATGTTCTGCTGGATCTGCCGGGAGGACCCCTCGCCGACCGCGACCAGCAGGATCACCGCGGCGACGCCGATCAGGATGCCGAGCATGGTGAGCGCGCTGCGCATCTTGTTGGCGGCCAGGCCGCGCAGGGCGAAACGCAGGACCTCCGCGGCGTTCACGAGGCCACCTCCGCGAGCCGCGGGGGCAGCCCGCCGACCGGCGTGGTGCGCACGTCCTCCACGATCCGGCCGTCCATGAGGCGGACGACCCGTTTGGCGTGCGCGGCGACCTCTTCCTCGTGCGTGATGACGACCAGGGTCCGGCCGCTCGCGCTGAGCCGGTCGAAGATGTTCATGACGTCCTCGCTGGACTTGCTGTCGAGAGCGCCCGTGGGCTCGTCGGCCAGCAGCAGGGTCGGCGCGGTGACGAGCGCGCGGGCCACCGCCACCCGCTGCTGCTGGCCCCCGGACAGCTCGTTGGGCTGGTGGTGGACGCGCTCGGCGAGCCCGACCCGGTCGAGCGCGGCCAGCGCCCTGCGGCGCCGCTCCGCGGCCTTGACCCCGCCGTACGCCAGGGGAAGCTCGACGTTGGCGAGCGCGCTCATCCGGGGGATGAGGTTGAAGGACTGGAAGACGAAGCCGAGTTTGCGGTTGCGGACGATCGCGAGCCGCCGTTCGTCGAGCCCGCCGACGTCGGTGCCGTCGAGGTGGTAGGTCCCCCCGGACGGGACGTCGAGGCACCCGATGATGTTCATCAGCGTGGACTTGCCGGAGCCGGACGCACCCATGATCGCCACGTAGTCGCCGCGCTCCACCCTGAGCGATACGCCGCGCAGCGCGCGCACCGCGGTCTCGCCCTCGCCGTACACCTTGGTCACGTGGCCCAGATCGAGCACAGGGGGGCCGAGGACGGGGAGGTCGAGCACAGAAGGGTCGGGCACGGAGGGGTCGGGCACCGGCGGCGGGCCGGCCCTCATCGGTTGCCTCCGCCGCCACCGCCGCCGCCGAAGCCGCGGCCGAACCCGCCTCCGCCGGCCGGGAACTGGATGCCGCCGCCTCCGCCGGTCGTCGATGCCTGGGGCCGCACCACCTGGTCGCCCTCCTGGAGTCCCGATTTGATCTCCGTGGTGGTGTCGCCCTTCAGGCCGGCCTCCACCCGCTTCACGACCTGCCTGCCGTTCTCCAGCACGGTCACCGTGGTCTGGCCGCCCGCCGTGGTGACCGCCGAGGATGCCACCGTGAGCACGTCGTCGGCCTTGCCCACGGTCACCTGGACCGTGGCCGTCTGGCCGAGCCGTACGGTGGACGGCACGTCGGTCAGCGAGGTCGTCACGGCGTACTGGACGACGTTGTTGTTCGTCTGCGGCTGCGGGTCGACCACCGTCACCTTGCCGGCGGCGGTGACTCCGGCGAGGGCGTCGAAGGACACGGTCGCGGCCTGGCCGACCTTGATCCTGCTGACGTCGGCCTCGGTGAAGTTCCCCACGATCCGCAGGTGGGCGGGGTCGGCGATCTCGATGAAGCCGCCGGACCCGCCGGTGCCGCCCGACCCCGCCGACCCGCTCTGCGACTGCCCCTGGCCGCCCTGGGCAGAGCCGCCGGATCCGCCGGACGCGCCCGAGGAGCCGCCCACGGCTCCGTTGACCGCCGTGACGACCCCGGCGAAGGGCGCCTTGATCACCGTGCCCGCCAGCGCCCGCTTGGCCGACCGGTAGGCGTTCCTCGCGCTGATGTACTGCGAGTAGCCCGAAGCCGTCGAGGTGTCGGCCTCCTCGGCGGCGTCCAGGCTCGCCCGGGCCGCCTCCAGGCTCTCCCTGGCGGCCGTGTCGTCGATGCGCGCGAGCACCTGTCCCTTCTTGACCTTGTCGCCGCTCTCGACCAGGACGGACTCGACGGTGCCGCTCGTACCGAAATCGAGGGCGCGCGTCCTGGCGCTCTCGACGGAACCGGAGGCCGATACCGAGGCGAGCACGGTCCCTCGGGTCACCCGGGTCGTCAGCGGCGCGGCGCCGTCTCCGGAGGAGCCGCCTCCCACGGACGCCCAGGCCGCCGCGATCCCGCCGAGCAGCAGTATCACCAGGACACCGTTGATGATCAGCGTCCTGCGCTTCGTCGACAGCTTCACGAGGTCGAACCATGGCAAACCCCGCTTCGGGCAACCTATGCCGATGCTGAGGGTTTGCTGACAGTCCGCATCAGGACGCGCATCCACAGACAACTCTCAGGTACGGCCAAGCCACCGGTCACGTGGCGTCAGCAGGATGTCCGCCATGAGATCGAGCACTCCACTCAGCGTCGGAGGGCTCGCGCTGGCGGGGATCGTCATCGCGAGCGTCGCCGTGATCTCCGCCACCGGCGGCGACACCTCCGTGGCCGACCGGATGGCGCTCGCCTCGGTCAAGCGGGGCACGGTCGCGTCGTACGTCTCCGCCGCCGGCAACACGATCGACACCGGCGTGCGCGATCTCGCGTTCGGAGCGGAGGGCACGATCGAGAAGGTCTACGTCACGGTGGGCCAGAAGGTCCGCCGCGGCAAGGTCCTCGCCCGGATCGACGACACCGTCGCCAGGGAGAACTACGAGGCCGCCAAGGCCGCCCTCGCCGCCGCCCAGGAGACCCTCGACGACGTCGAGAACGGCACCGCCACCACGAGCGGAGCCGCCGCGCCGAGCGCGGGCGGCTCCGGAGTCCGCACGTCCGGCGGCGGATCCGGCTCCGGCTCCGGCTTTGCGGGCGGCTCCGGGGCCGGGGCCTCCACCGGGGGAACCGGCGGGGGAAGCGCAGGCGGGGCCGGGACCCCCGGCGGCGCAACGGGCACCGGAGCCGGCTCGGGAGGCGCAGGCGGGGCCCGGACTTCCGGCGGCGCAACGGGCGCGGGCGCCGGGGCGGGTAACGCCGGCGGCAGCGGCACTGGCAGCGGTGGCCCGGTCTCGTGTCCGGCCCCCTCCGTCCGGCCCTCCGGGCAGGCGTCCACGCACCCCTCCTCGCAGCCCTCGTCACGGCCTTCCGCGGCCGCCCGATCTTCTTCGAGCCGACCGGCCGCCGCCCCGGCGGACAAGGGCGCGAGCGCGGCGAGCATCGGCCTCGTGGCGTACCGGGGCGGTGACCACGGCGGCTCCAAGCCCCAGCCGACTCCGGCTCCCACGGTCACCCCGCGCCCGCATCCGCACCCGAAACCGTCCAGGCCGCACCGTCCGGCCCCCACGGACGGCAGCGCGACCGCCCCGAACCCCGAGGTGAGCGTCTCGATCCTGCCCACGACACCACCGCGGCGGCCGTCCGCCGAGCCGAGCGCCTCCCCCAGTGGCTCCTCCTCCGCCTGTTCACCCGGGCAGAGCGGCCAGGGACAGGGCCCGCAGGGACAGAGCGGGCAAGGTCAGGGCGGCCGGGGGCAGGGCGGCGGCGCGCAGGGGCGTACGGGCTTCGGCGGCGGCCAGGCAGGCCAGGGAGGCCAGGGCGGTCAAGGCGGCCAGGGGGGCGGCGCCCGGCTCACCGAGGCACAGGCCGAGGCGCAGGTCAGCCAGGCGACGACCGAACTGGCCGAGGCCAAGGAGGCGCTCGCCGGTGTGCGGATCAAGGCTCCGGCGGACGGCACGATCCTGTCCGTCGCGGGGACCACCGGCTCCCGCTACACCTCGGGCACGTTCATCACGCTCGGCGACCTCGACGACCTGCAGGTGCAGGCGATGTTCACCGAGTCGGACATCCGCTTCCTCAAGGTCGGTCAGGCGGCCACCGTGACGCTGCCCGCGCGACCGGGTCAGGAGTACCCCGGAACGGTCGCCCACATCGACCCGACCGCGACCACCAGCAACCGCCTGGTCCGTTACGGCGTGACGATCGTCCTGAACAGCCGCCCCGCCCGGCTGCTGCTGGGCCAGAGCGCCACCGTGCGGGTGACGACCGGCGAGGCGGCCGACGCGCTCTACGTCCCCTCGCAGGCCGTACGCGCCCAGGGCGACGGCACGGCCGTGGTCACGGTGGTCAACGGCGGGACGCAGTCGCGCCGTACGGTCAAGGTCGGCGTACGCGGCGACAGCTACGTGGAGATCACGGGCGGCCTCGCCGAAGGCGACCACGTCGTCCTGCCCGCCGCCTCCACCGCCTTCCCCGACGAAGGCTTCCCCGCCGCCCGCTGACCCACCGGCAGCCACACGCCGTCCAGCAAGTCCACCGCGCAAGGCACGAGTAAAGACGAGGTCCCATGATTTCCCTGCGAGTTGACGCTGTCCTGCTACTCTCGTATAAAGAAAACACTGCTCCCCGCCGTCCGGGCATCGCCCGGACTGGCGGGGATTATTTCGTTGTGGGGCAAAGTGGCAGATCGCGTCATTCTGTTCATCGACTATCAGAATGTCTACAAGGGTGCGCGCAGCTGCTTTCACTCACAACTGCATCCTCCCCACACGGCCGGGCAGATATCCCCATTTGCGCTTGGACACCATATAGTCCGCAACAGCCCCTACGACCGTGAACTGACTCAGGTAAGGGTCTATCGCGGCAGACCCGACTCGACCAAGGACCCCAAAGGTTACGCAGCCTGCACACGGCAGGTCGCCTCTTGGGAACGCAGCGATCAGGTGGTGACCACCCTCCGCACCCTTCGCTATCCGTACGGATGGCCTGAGCGTTGCACTCCCGGCGAAAAGCCACAGGAGAAGGGTATCGACGTCGCGCTGGCGGTCGACTTCGTGCGGCTGGCCATCGAGAAGGAGTATGACGTCGGGATCTTGATGTCGACCGACACCGACCTCAAGCCAGCCCTGGAAGTGGTGGCTTCATTACGGTCATCAGGGGGCCCGCGTGTCGAGGTAGCGGCGTGGAGCGGAGACAACATGCACAACAGGCGGTTGTCGATCTCTGGAATGAACCTTTGGTGTCACTGGCTGAACGCCGAGTCCTACAACCAGGTCAAAGACCCGACCAACTACGCCCTCAACTGATCGCCGGACGGCCGGCGGCGCGAGCCACCCAACCCAGTGCGGCAACGATTCGTCGGGTCACCAAGTGCGGGAGGCGGTCACCAGCGGGGGGAGGGGACTCTGTAGACGGGCGGTCCGCCGAGCATTTCCGCCAGATCGTCCTCGGTGACGTCGAGGTCGAAGGCGGGGCCCGCCTGGTGGGGATCCCAGCCGCGACGCAGGGCCAACCGTATGACCGCCGCCACGAGCGCCGGCCGTACGGACATCGTTCGCTCCCCCAACCAGGCGTCCGGGCGCAGGAAGGGAAGCGACACCAGGAGCACCCTCCATGGCTCTTCCGCCGGCTGGACCGCGAAGGTCAACGGCGACCAGCCGTTTCCCTGGTGATACGTGGGCTTGCGGCGGATTCGCCACCGGTAGACGACGCCGTCGACCGTGATAGGCCGTGAGCCCTTCCTTGGAATCGCCACGAATACCTCCTGCCCTTCAACCTAAGTCAACGGAAACAGCGGTCAGGTGCGGGCTTCCGGGGCGAGGGGGAGGGTGACGCGGAAGGTGGCGCCGGCGCCGGGTGCCGACTCCACGCGGACCTGGCCGCCGTGTGCCAGGACGAGGGACTCCACGATCGCGAGCCCGAGGCCGCTGCCGCCGGACGGCCGCGTACGGGAGGGGTCGGCGCGGTAGAAGCGCTCGAAGACCCGGGCGGCCTGCTCGGGAGTGAGGCCGGGCCCCTTGTCGGCCACCTCGATGAACGCCGCACTGTCCAGGGTGCCGACGCGCACGGTGATCGGCGTTCCCTCAGGCGTGTGAGTCGTCGCGTTGCTCATCAGGTTGCCCACGACCTGCTTCAGCCGCACCTCGTCCCCCGAGACGATCAGCGCCGCGTCCCCCTCGACCACCAGCGACACGTCGCGGTCGGGGCAGAGGGTCCTGGCGTCGTGGACCGCGTCGGCCGCCAGGGCCAGCAGGTCCACGGGCTGCGTGCGCAGCGGGCGCTGCTGGTCGAGCCGGGCGAGCAGCAGGAGGTCGTCCACCAGCAGGCCCATGCGGGCGGCCTCGCTCTCGATGCGCGACATCAGCCGCGTGGTGTCGGCGTCCGGCACCTGCCGGTGGAACTCTGCGAAGCCCCTGATCGAGGTGAGCGGGGTGCGCAGTTCGTGCGAGGCGTCGGCCACGAAGCGGCGCATGCGCGCCTCCGACTCCCTCGCCGCGGCCTCGGAGGCCGCCCGGGCCTGGAACGCCGCCTCGATCTGGGCGAGCATGCCGTTCAGCGCGCGGGCGAGCCGACCGACCTCTGTGCGCGGGTCGCGGTCGGGGATCCGGCTGCCGAGGTTCCCCCGGGCGATGGCCTCGGCGGTCGCCTCGATCTCCGCCAGGGGCCGCAGGCTGCGCGCCACGATCACGACGCCGACGACGGCGAGCAGGACCATCAGGACGCCGCCGACCAGCGCCTCGATGAGGGCGAGCCGGGCGGTGATCTGCCCGACCGAGGCCATGTCCACCGCGACGACGACCGTGCCGAAGCCCTCTACGGGCACCACCCGGGCCCGCCACAGACCGTCGCCCGACACCGCCGGCACCGTCACCGGGTTCCGGGAGGTCACGGCGCCGGGGCCCGGCAGGTTCTCCACACTCATGCCCGCGTGCGTGAGCAGCGTCCTGCCGCCGGTGTCGCGGATCTCCACCCGGCCCTCGGGCGGAACCCTGAGCCGTGCGAACGACCCCGGACCACGGTCGAGCCGTTTCTCGGCCTCGTGCGCCACCATGCCGACCTGCATGTCCACCCGGCTGACCAGGTAGTCGCGCAGCACCGAGACGCTGCCCACGCCGATGACCGCGAGGGCGACCGCGACCAGCGCGAGCATGGCCGCGCTGAGCCGGATCCGCAGCGGCGTGCGCCCCGACACGGCTCAGGCGCCGCTGGGTGGTGTCCGCATGACGTAGCCGACGCCGCGCAGCGTGTGGATGAGCCGGGGGTGGCGCCGCGAATGGGCGTTGTCGAGCTTGCGGCGCAGCACCGACACGTACGACTCGACGATCCCGGCGTCGCCGCGGAAGTCGTAGTCCCACACGTGGTCGAGGATCTGGGCCTTGGACAGCACCCGGCCGGCGTTGCACATGAAGTAACGCAGCAGCTTGAACTCCGTCGGCGACAGGGGCACGGCCCGGCCGCCACGCCAGACCTCGTGGGACTCCTCGTCCAGTTCGATGTCCGCGAAGGTCAGCCGCGGCGCGGTGACCATCGGGTCTCCGGCGGTGCGGCGCAGCACGGCCCGGATCCGGGCGACGACCTCCTCGAGGCTGAAGGGCTTGGTCACGTAGTCGTCGCCGCCGAGCGTCAGGCCCCGGATCTTGTCCTCGGTGGCGTCTCGCGCGGTGAGGAAGACCACAGGGGTGTGGGTTCCGCCCCCGCGCAGCCTGCGCACGATGTCGAACCCGTCCATGTCGGGCAGCATGACGTCGAGCACGATCAGGTCCGGTCGGTGCCGCTGGGCCGCGGCGACCGCCTCGCCGCCGTTGGATGCGGTGTGGACCTCGAATCCGGCATACCGGAGGCTGGCCGCGAGCAGTTCGAGGATGTTCGGCTCGTCCTCGACGATCAGCAGCCGGGCTTCGGGAGATTCAGCGACCATGGCGGCAGCACTCTAGACCTAGAAAGTTAAGGGAACCGTTAAAGCGATGTGCCGCGCGATCGCCAGGCTGCTCGTCGCCGCAGGTGAGGGCGCGTTTCGCACCAGTACGATACGCCCGCGCACGTCGATGACGAAGTCGTCGAGCAGCCTGCCGTCCCGCGCCACGGCCTGGGCCCGCACGCCGCCTCCGGCGCGTACGAGGTCGGCCGGGGCAAGCTCGGGGACGTACCTCCGGGCGGCGGCCACGAAGGCCCGTTTGGCCAGCGAGCCGTACACCTCGCGCAGGCCGGTGCGCCAGTGCACGGCCGCCATCCGCCGGGTTCCCGGCCAGGAGACGATCCGCCGCAGGTCGCGCAGCGAGGCCGACCGCCAGGAGTAGCCCTCCAGGGCGAGCGCGGGCACGGCGTTGGGCCCGACCAGGACCTCCCCGTCGATCCTGCGGGTCAGGTGGACGCCGAGGAAGGGGTAGCGGGGGTCGGGCACGGGATAGATCAGCCCCTTCACCAGACCGCGTGCCGGGCCGGCGAGCCGGTAGTACTCCCCTCGGAACGGGACGATCCGCACGTCGCCGCCGGCTCTCGCCAGGTCCGCCACGCTGTCGGTGCCGAGGCCGGCGCAGGAGATCAGCCGGTCGAAGGTGAGCCGCTCCGGCCCGGCCGCCACCGCCACGCCGTCGGTGGTCTGCCTGATCGCGCGCACGGGACGCGAGAGCCGTACGGACCCGCCGGCCTCGGCGACGTCGGCGGCGAGGCGGCGCGCGACCGCGGTGAAGTCGGTGATCGCGGTGTGCGGCGAGTGGACGGCGGCGACCCCGACCGCGTGCGGTTCCACCTCCCGCAGTCCGATCGCGTCGAGCTCGGCGATGCCGGGCACGCCGTTCTCCCTGGCCCGCTCGGCGATGCGGCGCAGCCCGGGCAGTTCGGCCCGGGTGGAGGCGACGACGAGCTTGCCCGCCTCGTCGTACGGCAGGCCGTGCTCGGCGCAGTACTCGCGCAGCATGGCGGCGCCCTCCCGGCAGAGGGTCGCCTTCAGCGAGCCGGGCTGGTAGTAGATCCCGGCGTGCACGACCCCGCTGTTGTGCCCGGTCTGGTGGGCGGCGATCCGGGGCTCCTTCTCCAGCACGGTCACCTCGGCGCCCGCCCGCGCCATCTGCCGGGCCACGGCCAGACCGAGGATCCCGGCGCCGACGATCCCGATCCTCATGTTGGTGCGGTTGTCGACAGCATGCCGGACATTGTCGCAGCCGGAGTCGCTCCACGGTGATCGAACCTGTGTTCGGTACGATGGCGAGGTGTACGTGCCACCCGGCTGGCCGTCGGAGGTGCGCCCTCCCGGCAGCCCCGACTGGGAGGTCTCGGCCGTGTCGTGGCTGCTCGACGCGGTGCCCCCGGACTACCGTGCGTACGGCGTGCTGCGCCGCCATCCGCTCGCGCTCGCCCGGATGGCCCGCCAGCAGGTGGCGGCCTCGATCCAGGCGGCCAGGGAGGGATACCGGGGCGCGGCGGTGGACCTGAAGGAGCATCTGCCCCCGCACGCGATCGAGGCGGTCCTGGACGCCTACCGCCAGGAGGGCCCCCGGCTCGTACGGCTGGCCGAGTCGGTCGCGCTCGTGGAACGAGCCCTGCGCGGCGAGCACTTCCTGCCCCGGCTGTGAACCGGCTCTTATTTTCGGACATATGGGGCATAACAGCCTAAAAGAGGGAATCGGGGGTTAGCCATGACCACAGAGGGAGTAAGCAAGACCGCCGGTCAGGTCATGCACGAGGGCGCGGAATGCATCGGCGAGCACGAGAGCCTGCGCAGGGCCGCGGAGATGATGCGGGACATGAGCGTCGGTGCCCTTCCCATCTGCGGGGACGACGACCGGCTCAAGGGCATCATCACCGATCGCGACATCGTGATCAAGTGCGTCGCCGAGGGCAAGGACCTCGACCAGACCACGGCGAGCGAACTGGCCCGCGGCCTGGTCTGGGTGGACGCCAACGCCAACGTCGAGGAAGCCCTGACCAAGATGGAGGAGCACCAGATCAAGCGCATGCCGGTGATCGACAACCACCGGATCGTCGGGATGATCACCGAGGCCGACCTGGCCAAGGAGCTGCCCGACAGCAAGCTCGCGGAGTTCGTCCACCGCGTCTACGCGCGGGGTTGACTCTCGCGGCGATCTCCGGGCCGGGCGCCGTCAGGATCGGCGACCCGGCCCTTCGCATGCCCCGCCCCGGCGGCGTGGTCGGCGAGCCGACCGCGGGGAACTCGCCGTAGTCATCCCCCTAGCGACTTCCCGGTGTGACGAGCCCGGACTCGTAGGCGTGGACTACCAGTTGGGCGCGATCACGAGCGCCCAGCTTGGCTATCATCCTGCTGACGTGGGTCTTGACGGTGGCGTGGCTGATCGTCAGGTGGCCGGCGATCTCCTCGTTGGACATCCCTCTCGCGACCAGCGACAGGACCTCGCGCTCCCGGTCGGTCAGCCGGTCGAGGCCGGGTCCCGGCACGGGCCTGGGCGGGGTGGAGACGTACTCCTCGATCAGCCGCCTGGTGACCGAGGGAGACAACAGTGCCTCGCCATCGGCCGCCACCCGCACCGACTGCAGCAGGTCGGCCGGTTCGATGTCCTTGACCAGGAATCCGCTGGCCCCGGCACGCAGGGCGGCGAAGACGTACTCGTCGAGGGCGTAGTTGGTGAGGATGACCACGCGCACCGAGTCGAGCTCCGGGTCGGCGCCGATTCTCCTCGTGGCCTGGATGCCGTCCAGCAGCGGCATCCGTACGTCCAGCAACGCCACGTCGGGCAGCAGAGTGCGGCACAACTCGACGGCCTCGCCGCCGTTGCCCGCTTCCGCGACAACCGTGATGTCCCCAGCCATCTCCAGCAGTGCTCTGAAACCGGCGCGGATCAGTGGCTGGTCGTCGGCCAGCAGCACCCGGATCACGAGGCGGCCACCGTCGGCAGTTCGGCCCGTACGGCGAAGCCTCCCCCCGATCGCGGCCCAGCTGTGAGCGAGCCGCCGAGGGCAACCGCGCGCTCGCGCATTCCGATCAACCCCATCCCGTTCTCCGCTGCCCCTGTCCTGGGCTCTCCGTCGTCCTCGACGCTCAGCTTGATCATCTCAGCCGCGTATTCGATCGTCACGGTGATGGAGGCGGCCCCGGCGTGCCGTAGCACGTTGGTGAACGCCTCCTGCACGATGCGGTAGGCGGCCCGGTCGACCTCTGCGGGCACCTCCCTGCGCGTGCCGATGGTCAGCGTCCTGACCGGCAGCCCTGCCGCTTCGGCCCTGTCCACCAGCCGGGACAGCCTGGCCAGCCCCACCTCCGAGCCGTCGGGATCGGCCTGGCGCAGGACGCCCAGCGTGGCGCGCAGCTCGTGCATCGCCTCTTTGCCGGACTCCTTGACCGCGAGCAGCGCCTGGCGGGTCAGGGCCGGATCCCGCTCCAGAGTCTGCAAGGCAACGGAGGTCTGGACGTTGATGACGGAGATGGTGTGCGTGAGCGTGTCGTGGAGCTCTTGGGCGATCCACAGGCGCTCCTCCCCGGCCCTGCGCAGAGCGGCCTCCTCCCTGGTGAGTTCGGCCTGGATCGCTCGTTGTTCGACCTCTCTGAGGTAGGCGCGCCGGTTCTTGGTCACCTCGCCGAGCACCACCATCGCCACCAGCCAGCCGCTGAGCAGGCCGAGGCCACCGGGCTCCGGATCGGTGCCGGCCAGTGCGACCGGGATGGCGATGCCGGAAGCCAGTGCCGTGGCAAGACCGATCGCCAGACGGCGCCGCCCCAGAGTGGCCGCCGTGTAGATCGCGATCAGGGCGGGCCCGGCGGCGAAGATGCCCGGGTAACGCGCGCCGTAGTAGGCGACGGCGCACCCGACCGCGACCACGCCGACCGGCACGGGAGCGCCACGCCGCCAGGCGAGCACCAGAGACGACACCGCGATCAGCGTCAGGCCGAGCGGGTCCAGCGGCCGCTCCGTGAGACCTGAGCTGGACAACCTGCCGTAGGTGCCCGCGACGCCGAGCGTGAGCATGGCCACGGTGATCAGCGCATCGGTCTTCCAGGGCTGCACGCCTGTCACGCTAAGCCACGATGCAGGACGAGCCCACCCGTTGTACGGATGACCCGGCGCGTGCGTCCCTGGTCGTACTCGTGCTCCGCGTCGCCGTGCCCTACACCCTGGGATGTACGGCGAAGCGCCGACCCCAGTCGGACGATCTTCCGCTCGAGGCGCAGCAGCATGCCGTGCATGAGCGTCTCACCTGCTCCACCGCGGGCGGGCCTTGGCCGTGGACCCGGCTGGATCGTCTGGCCGCTGCGGTCGGCCGCCGTGCTGCACCTGTTCGGCGTGCTCACCCAAGCCGTCCTTGCCGGACTGTTCGTCACGGGCGACGTGGACATGCTCGCCTGGCATCGCACCAACGGCGGATTCACTCATGTCATGCTCTACCTCCAACTGGTGGCCTCGATCCTGCTGTGGCGACCGGCGCGCGGACCGGCGTGGCCTGCCTGGGCCGCGGCCGGGCTCGTGGCCGCCGAAACCCTTCAGGTCATGGTCGGGCAGGAGCGCGTCCTGGCAGTGCACTTCCCGCTCGGCATGGCCGTTTTCGGCGCCACGACCATGCTGACAGTCCTGGTCTGGCGGGTGACGCGATGATCTCCCGTCGCGGTTTCCTCGGGCTGCTTGGCGGGGCCGGCCTCACGGTCACCGGCTGCGGCGCCCTGGTGCGCGAGGTGGCCGGTGAGAGCCTGACGAGCGCGTTGCCGTTGCCCGCCCGGTTCACCGTGCCGCTCCCGATCCCCGCGACCGCCGTTCCGGTACGGCCCGGCCATTACGAGGTCGTTCAGCGGGCAGCCAAGGTAGAGATCATCCCCGGCACGACGACCGAGATCTGGGGCTACGACGGCACGTTCCCCGGGCCGACCTTCGACCTGGAGACCGGCAGCCGTACCGTCATCCGGGTCCGCAACGAGCTGCCCGTGCCCACCTCGACACATCTGCACGGAGGAGTCACCCCGTCGGAGTCCGACGGCTACCCCACCGACGTGGTGATCGCGGAGGGACGGGGATTCCGCCCGCCACAGGGCGATCACTCCCACCACGACCTGCCGCAGTGGACCTTCCATCAGGTGGCCAGAGACTACGTGTATCCGCTGGAGCAGCGTGCCGCCACGCTCTGGTACCACGACCATCGGATGGACTTCACCGCGCCACAAGTATGGCGTGGCCTGGCCGGTTTCCTCCTGGTTCGCGACGACGAGGACGACGCGCTGCCGTTGCCGAAGGGTGAGCGGGACATCCCTCTGATGATCTGCGACAGGGCCTTCGAGGAGGACGGCTCCTTCCGCTATCCGTCCCTGGATCCGACCCTGCTGATGCGCCCAGGGGTGGATGACGCCTTCATGGAGGGAGTCGAGGGCGACGTCATCCTGGTCAACGGCGCCCCCTGGCCTTTCCTCGAGGTCGACGCGGTCCGATACCGCCTGCGACTGCTCAACGCCTCGAACGCGCGCCGTTTCCGGCTGCGGTTGACTCCCGGCGGCCGGTTCGTCCAGGTCGGCAGCGATCAGGGGTTGCTGACCGCTCCCCTGACGCACGACGCGATCACCATCTCCCCGGGAGAACGCTTCGATGTCGTCGTGGACTTCTCCGGCCACCCCGTCGGCACCGAGGTGACCATGGTCAACACTTTGGGCACGGGTGCCGCACGCGATGTCATACGGTTCCGCGTGCGCCGCAGAGCCGCTGACGACAGCGCGATCCCGAAGCGGCTGTCCCAGGTCGAGCCGGTCACCACGGCGGTCACCACCCGCGTCTTCGACTTCCGCCGCACGGGTCAGGGGGGAGGCGGGTCCTGGACGATCAACGGACAGCGCTTCCGGCCAGGGCAGCCGCTGGCCACCCCTCGACTGAACACCAGCGAGATCTGGAGGTTCAGCAGCGACTTCCATCACCCCGTGCACGTCCACCTGGCTCGATTCCGGGTGCTCTCACGGAACGGCAGGCCGCCGGCAGCGGCCGACGCCGGCTGGAAGGACACGGTGGACGTGCGACCCTACGAGGTCGTCGACGTCCTGGTCCGTTTCGAGGGCTACCGGGGGCGCTACATCCTGCACTGCCACAACCTCGAGCACGAGGACATGGCGATGATGGCCGATTTCGAGGTCGTCTGAAGGCCCTCAGCGGCCCGTACGGTAGGCGATGAACGCGATGATCCCGATCGCCCCCAGAGCCACCGTCACCCATAACATCGGCATCGGCACGCCGAACACGCCGTCCCCGGAGGTCGTCCCGCTCGTCGCCCTGACCGCGCGGGGCCGGGCGGAGGTCCGCGCCGGGCTGGGCGAGGGAGCCGGCCGGGCGGCGGCGGGCAGCGGCACCCGGTAGACCGGGCTGTCCTTCCCCTCGCTCCCAGTGAGCAGGGCGGTGCCGTCCCGCGTGTACGCGATCGACTCGGCCTGGTAGAGCGGCGGCATCGTGACATGCGCGATCAGGTTGCCGGGCGAGCGGTAGACGGACGCCGAGAAGTACGTACGGATGACGAAGCTCGACCCGTCGGGGGCGTACGCCGCGTCGGTGGCCATGAGGGGCGCGGGCCCGACCCGGCGCAGGACGTTCACCTTGTCGGTGCGCAGCTTCGCGGGGGCGGCGTAGACGCCCCCGGAGAACTCCTTGCTGACGATGTACAGCCGGCCCGTGCGGGGATCGACCATCACCCCCTCGGCGTTGCGGGGGCCGTCGGCGTAGCGGAGGCGATACCGGACGGCCCGCAGCGTCGCGTCCTCCATCGTCCTGGGCTCGACGACCTTGTAGACGGACACGTCCGGCCAGGCGCCGTCCATGTTGTCCCCGATGTCGGCGATCCACAGCACGCCGCGCCCGGTCGCGCGGTCGGTGGAGGCCGCGATGCCCTCCCAGTCCCTGGCCTCGGCGTCGCCGATCGTGAAGGTCGCCCGCGTGCGGCCGTCCGGGCCGATCGCGTAGATCTTCGGTCCGTGGCCGCTGTCGTTGTGCGTGTAGACGATGCCCTTGTGGGTGGGTGAGACGGCGAGGCCGCTCGACTCGCCGATGCGCTCGTCCCGGATCCGGAACAGCAGCCGCTCCCCGTCGTCCGCCCGCATCGCCGTCGCCGGAAGCACCGTACCCGGAAGCACCACTCCCGGAAGCGCCGTGCCCGCGACCGCGAGGAGAGCCAGGACGGCCCGCGGAATCCTTCTCGTCCGCGTCCGCCCCGTTCCGCTCCCCATGCGGCCATCATTCCCGATGCCCGCCTCGCACGCGGCGGGCGACATGCCCCCGCTCGTCCCGGAATCGGTCAGGAGGGGGTATGCGGGCGGCCTGTCACCGCAGCGCCGAGTAGAAGTCGCGCAGGTCGGCGGCGAGCACGTCCGGCCGCAGGTGGGCGGCGTAGTGGCCGCCCCCGCCGTAGGACCGCCAGTGGACGATGTTCGTGTGGTCGCGCTCGGCGAAGGTGCGCATCGACACGAAGTCTCCCTCGAACATCGCCAGGCCGAGCGGCACGGTCGTCGGCTCCTTGGGATGCTCGGCGTGCGCGTCCTCGTAGTAGAACCGCGTGGCCGACGTGGCCGTGCCGGTCGCCCAGTAGAGCATCGTGTTGGTCAGGATGAAGTCGTCGTCGACGTCCTCACCGAACAACTGGGCGTTCCAGCCCAGCAGCCCGGCCGGCGAGTCGAAGATCCCGTACGACAGCGTCTGCGGCTGCTGCGAGTGGACCATGTTGAACGACATCTTGTTCTCGTAGAACCACTGCAGCACCTCCAGTCCCTTCCGCTCCTCGTCGGTGAGGTTCGCCATCTCCGCCGGGTCGCCGGAGGGGAAGGAGTAGATCTGCGTGACGTGGACGCCGACGACGTGCTCGGGGTCCACCCGGCCCACCTCCGGTGAGACGAACGAGCCGCCGTCGTTGCCCACCGCGCCGTACCGGTCGTAGCCGAGCCTGCGCATGAGCTCCGCCCACGCCCGGGCCGTACGGAACCGGTTCCAGCCCCGTTCCCTCGCCGGGCCGCCGAAGCCGAAGCCGGGCAGCGACGGGATCACCAGGTGGAACGCCTGCGACGGGTCCTCGGGGTTCGTCAGCGGTTCGACGATCTTGAGGTACTCCACGATCGAGCCCGGCCAGCCGTGGGTGAGGATCAGCGGAAGGGCGTTCTCGTGCGGCGACCGCACGTGCAGGAAGTGGATGTCCTGCCCGTCGATCTCGGTGACGAACTGCGGATACCGGTTGATCTCGGCCTCGTGCGCACGCCAGTCGTATCCGTCCCGCCAATACTCGGCCAGCCGCTTCACGTACGCGACCGGCACGCCGTAGTCCCACCCGGTGCCCGGGATCTCGTCCGGCCAGCGGGTCCGGCCGAGCCGGTCCTTCAGGTCGTCGAGGTCGGCCTGCGGAACGTCGATGCGGAACGGCCTGATTTGCGGCGTGATCTGCGTGTTCTCGCTCATGACGCCGACATTACGCACCCTTCCGGACAGGTGCTGTCCTGAAGTGCCAGCAGACTGAGAACATGCTGGACACCTCGGCGCGGCTGCTGCGCCTGCTGTCGTTGCTCCAGGCCAGACGCGACTGGCCCGGCGCGATCCTGGCCGAACGACTCGGCGTGAGCGAGCGGACGGTGCGCCGTGACGTCGACCGGCTGCGCGATCTCGGCTATCCGGTGGACTCCTCCCGCGGCACGGACGGCGGCTATCGGCTGGTCGCCGGGACGGCGATGCCACCCCTGCTCCTCGACGACGAGGAGGCGGTGGCCGTGGCGATCGGGCTGCGGGCCGCCGGCGGCGCGGCGGGCGTCGAGGAGGCGGCCGAGCGCGCCGCCGCCAAGCTCGAACAGGTGCTGCCGTCGCGCCTGCGCCGCCGCGTCGGGGCCCTGCAGGCGTACACCGAGCCCGTGCCGCCCGACCGGCCGGGTCCGGCGATCGACCCGGCCGTGCTGAGTGTGCTGGCCGCCGCCTGCCGCGACCGCGAACGGCTGCGGTTCGACTACCGCGGCCACGACGGCTCCTCCGGCGTCAGGCTGGCCGAGCCCTATCGGCTCGTGTCCTGGGGCCGCCGGTGGTACCTCGTGGCCTGGGACCTCGACCGCGACGACTGGCGCACGTTCCGGGTGGACCGCATCGCGCCGCGCACTCCCACCGGCCCGCGCTTCCCGCCCCGCGACCCGCCGGAGGGCGGCGCGGCGGCGTACGTCGCCCGCGGCGTGTCGGCGGCGGCCTGGCGGCACCACGCCCGCGTGCTCGTCCACGCTCCCGCCGAGGTGGTCGCCGCGCGGATCAACCCCGCCGTCGGTGTGGTGGAGGACGTCGACGGCCACACCTGCGTGCTCGCGACCGGGGCCGACACGGTGAGCTCGCTCGCCGTCCACCTCGGCCTGCTCGACCTCGACTTCGAGGTCACCGGCCCGCCGGAACTGGTGGACCACCTGCGCGCCCTCACCGCCCGCTACGCCCGCGCGACCGCCGCAGCGGCAGAGGGGTCAGGCTGAGGCGCCGCCGTCGAGCACCAGGTCGAGCCCCACCGCGAAGCCCGCGTCGTCCGAGGCGAGCCAGAGCACGGTGCCGGTGATCTCGTCGAGGGCGCCGACGCGGCCGATCGGCAGCGTCTCCCGGAGCCGGGCGGCCCGGTCGTCCTCGGTCTCGCCGGGGCGCATGGACATGCCGGTGTCCAGCGGCCCCGGGCTGACCGCGTTGATCCTCACACCTGCCCTGATGTTCTCCAACGCGGCCGTGCGGGTCAGGGCGCTGACGGCGGCCTTGGACGCGGCATAGGCGCCCACCCCCGGCATCCGGATGTGAGCCCCGAGGTTCGAGGCGATGTTCACGATCACGCCGGAGCCCTGCGCGCGCATCGCGGCGATCTCGTGCTTCAGAGCGAGGAAGACGCCCGTCGTGTTGACCTGGAGGACACGCGCCCAGTCCTCCTCCGGCATGTCCGCGACGGCCCCTCCCGCGAAGATCCCCGCGTTGTTGACCGCGACGTCGAGGCGGCCGAACCGGGTGACGATCTCGCTGACGAGCCCGGCCACAGCGGCCGAGTCGGTCACGTCGACCGTGAGCGCTGCGGCTCTGCCGCCCCCGGCCTCGATCAGCGTGACGGTCTGCTCCAGCGGCTCACGCCCCCGCCCGGCCGCCACCACGGTGGCGCCCTCGCGGGCGAACCCGCGGGCGACCGCCCGGCCGACGCCGGAACCCGCCCCGGTGACCAGCACGACCTTGTCCGTGAATCTCATTCATCGCTCCCTTGTCCGGGCGAACGCGACGGCGACCGTCGCCGCCGCGAGGAGAAAGACCGGGGCCATGGCGGTGAGGGCGAATCCGTAGCCCTCGGTCATGGCCCGGGCGCCGCCCGCGGGAACGTCGCCCGCGCGGGCGGCGGCGAGTGCCACGAGCACGGCGAGGCCCACCGTCGGCCCCGCCTCCATGGCGGTGTTGACCAGTCCCCCGGCCGCCCCGGCGTCCTCGGCGTGCACGCCGTCGAGGGCCGCCACGGTGGCGCCGGAGAAGGCCAGTCCCGAGGCGATCGGGAAGACCAGCAGTCCGGCGAGCACGGTTCCACCGGACGCGACACGGCCGAGCAGCAGCATCGACACCGCCGCGAGCAGCAGCCCGGCGACCAGCACGCGCCGTACGCCGAAGCGGCGCAGCAGGCGGCCGCTCACCGGGCCCATCACAACGACCAGAAGGAAGGGCAGGAAGGCCAGGCTCGTGGAGATCGCCGACAGCCCGCGCACCTGCTGCATGTGAAGACTGAGCAGGAACGTGGTCGTCGCACTGGCGGCCGCCGTGACGAAGACGACGAGCAGGGCCGTGCCCCTGCGGCGGTGCGCCACGAGCCGGAGCGGCAGCAGCGGCCGCGGCGTCCTCGCCTGAAGGACGACGAAGCCGGCCGTGAGCACCAGTCCGGCGGCGGTGACGGCCGTCGCGTCCTCCAGCAGGCCGTAAGCGAACGCGACCAGACCGGCCGTGGCGAGCAGCGCGCCGGGCACGTCGAGGCGGGACGCCGTACGAGGCACGGACGGCAGCAGGAAGACCCCGGCGGCCACGGCCGCGACGCCGACGGCGGCGGGCAGGAGGAACGACCAGCGCCACGAGGCCACGGCGGCGACAAGGCCGGACAGCAGGTTGCCGGCGACGGCCCCGGTGACCGACAGGGTGCCCCACACCGCCAGAGCGCGCTCGCGCTCCCGGGCGTCCGGGCGGAGCCGTGTCACCAGTGAGACGGCCGCGGGGGCGGCCATCGCGGCGCCCATCCCCTGGGCGAAGCGCGCGGCGAGCAGGACGGTGTGGTCCGGAGCCAGCCCGCCCGCCGCCGAAGCCGGCGCGAGCAGGGCCATCCCGGCGAGGAACACCTCCCGGGCGCCCCATCGGTCGGCGAGCCTGCCCCCGAGGAGCAGCAGCCCGCCGAAGGTCAGCCCGTACGCCGAGGTCAGCAGCGCCAGGTCCCCCTGATCGAGGCCGAACTCCCGCTGGATGGCCGGGAGCGGCACGGTGAGAAGAGTGATCGCCGCGACGAGCGTGACCTGCGCCCCACCGAGGACGGCGAACGCCGCCACATTTCTAGAACGATCAGTCAATAATGAGGGCATGAAAAAGCGCACTCCTCTTTCCACGAAGCGATCAGCGGAGCATCGCGAGGGCATGGGCGGCGGCGTCGCGGATGCGGGCGGGATCGCCGCGGCCCTTCCCCATCACCCGCAGTCCCTGCAGGAAGACGAGCACGAACCGCGCCAGCGCCCGGGGGTCGGCATCCGCGGAGATCTCCCCCTGGGCGCGGGCGCGGATGAGCGCCGAGGTCAGCGCCGTCTCCAGACCCGTCCAGCTGGTCTCGACGAGCCGGGCGACCGGTTCGTCGTCGGGCAGGAGTTCGGCCGCCGCGTTCACGATCATGCAGCCCCGCCGGTCGCGGTCGCGGATCGAGTCCTCGGTGTAGCGCTCGATCAGGGTTCGCACGGCCGGCAGGGCGGGGCCGGGCTGCGACAGCAGCTCGACGACGTCGGGGTCGCGCGTCTGCGCGTACCGCTCCAGCGCCTTCACGTAGAGGTCGTGCTTGCCGCCGAAGGTGGCGTACAGGCTGGCGCGGCCGATGCCGAGGTGCTCGACCAGGTCGGCCATCGACGTGGCCTCGTAGCCGCGCCGCCAGAACAGGTCCAGGGCCCGCGCCAGCACGACGTCGGGGTCGAACTCCTTGGTCCTCGCCATGGCCTCGACCTTAGACTATTCGGAAACGATCGGTCAATTAAGCCGAGACGCGGTCGTCCCAGGTGAGGCGGTGGTCGTACATCCAGGCCAGCGCGTTCCGCTTCTCCACCTGCCGCATGATCACGGGAAGGATCAGGTCGCGGACGAAGGCCCCGCCGACGCTCGGCGCCTTGCCGTCCCCGTTGCGCTTGCCCTGCGCGACGACGCGCTCGACCCGCTCGCGCCGCAGCCGCTCGAAGGCGGCGAACGCGTCCGCGGTGTCCGGCAGGTCGCGCAGGCACTTGCCGAGCACCACGGCGTCCTCGATGGCCATCGACGCGCCCTGTCCGGACGACGGCGAGGTGGCGTGGGCGGCGTCTCCGACGATGACCATGCGCTCACCGAACCACTTCGGCACCCTGGGGAAGTCGTAGGTGTTCCAGGCCGGCACGATGCGCGGGGTCGCGGCGATGATCTCCCGCATCGGCCCCGTGTCGCCCTCGAACAGGTCCATGAGCCTCGCCCGCCACCGCTCGGGAGTGATCGCCGCGAGCTCCTCGGGGGTCATCTCCCTGCGGCTCGGCGGGTTGGCGAACCACCACACCTGCCCCTCGGGATGGATCATGTAGCCGAAGAAGCACCGCCTGCCGAAGATGAAGTTGCAGACCCCCGGCCTGCCCGGCACCCGCACTCCCTCGGCGAAGCCGCCGGTGTTCAGCAGCCCGACATATCGGGCGCGGGGGGCGCCGGGGTCGATGAGGGCGCGGGTGCGCGAACGCAGCCCGTCGGCGCCCACCAGCAGGTCGCCCTCGGCCTCGCCGCCGTCGGCGAAGACCGCCCGCACCCCGTTCGAGGTGGCCGAGGCGTCGGCGAGCCGCTTGCCGTAGTGGATCCGCACGCCCCGCCGCACGGCCTCGTCGCGCAGCGCCTGGTAGAGGTCGGCGCGCCTGAGCGTACGGCTCGGCTGGCTCGTGGTCGCCAGCAGCTTGCCGCGCGCGTTGCGGATCTCCATGACCGGCGTGTCCATGCCGAGATCGCAGACGAGGTCGTGCAGGTCGAGCAGGCGCAGGGCCTCCAGCCCGTTGACCGCGAGCGTGAGGAAGGCGCCGACGCCCTCGGCACCCCTGTCGTAGGCCTCGAAGACCTCACTGTCGATTCCGGCGCGCTGCAGCGCCATGGCCGTCACGGGACCCGCGATCCCACCGCCGACGATCAGAGCTTTTCTGGTCATGCAATGACTATACATATTATGACTATTTGCTGGCAAGCCCCCTATGATGGGCGCCATGTCGACACGGCGCTCTCCCCTGGCCACGGCCGTGCTCGCCCTGGTCTGCGAATCGCCGATGCACGCGTACCGGATGCAGCAGCTGATCAAGGAGCGGCACCAGGACGACGTGGTCAACGTCGCGCAGCGCAACAGCGTCTACCAGACGATCGAGCGCCTGCTCCGCGACGGGCTGCTGGCGGTCCGCGAGACCACCCGTGAGGAGAACCGGCCGGAGCGGACGGTCTACGAGGCCACCGAGACGGGCCGGGAGACGCTCAAGCAGTGGATGCGCACCATGCTGTCCACCCCGGCCAGGGAGTTCCCCGAGTTTCCCGCCGCGCTCGCCTTCCTGTCCGTGGTGACTCCTGAGGAGGCGCTGACGGCGCTGCGGCAGCGGATCGCGGCGCTGGAGGCACGGCTGTCCGCGCTCGACGCCGAGATGGCCGACAGCCTGAGCTTTGTGGCCCGTCTGTTCCTCGTGGAGTCCGAGTATCAGCGGGCTCAGGTCGCCACGGAGCTGGAGTTCGTGCGCGGCCTCGCCGACGACCTGAGCGAGGGCCGCCTCACCTGGGACTTCCGCATCTGACGCGCGCCGGGCTCGCCTGGAGTCCACTCCAGGTACCTAGGGTGGAGGGCATGGAATACGGACACCTTGGCCGCACCGGCCTGCTGGTCAGCAAGCTCTGCCTGGGGACCATGAACTTCGGTCCGCAGACCACGGAAGAGGACTCCTTCGCGATCATGGATCGCGCCCACGAGCTCGGGATCAACTTCTTCGACACCGCCAACGTGTACGGCTGGGTCAAGGGCGAGGGGATCACCGAGAACATCATCGGCCGCTGGTTCGCCAAGGGCGGCGGCCGTCGTGAGCGTACGGTCATCGCCACCAAGCTGTACGGCTCGATGGGCGACTGGCCGAACGAGGAGAAGCTGTCCGCGCTGAACATCCGGCGGGCGGCGGAGGCCTCGCTGCGCCGGATGCAGACCGACTACATCGACGTCTACCAGGCCCACCACATCGACCGGGACACCCCGTTCGAGGAGTTCTGGGAGGCCATGGACATCCTCAAGCAGCAGGGCAAGATCCTCTACGTCGGCTCGTCGAACTTCGCCGGCTGGCACATCGCCAAGGCCCAGGAGTCGGCCCGCCGCCGGAACACCCTCGGCCTGGTCAGCGAGCAGTCCCACTACAACCTGATCGTCCGCGCACCCGAGCTGGAGGTCATCCCGGCGTGTGAGGACTACGGCCTCGGGCTGATCCCGTGGAGCCCGCTGGCGGGCGGCCTGCTCGGCGGCATCCTGCGCAAGATCGACAAGGGCCGCTCGGCGGCCGACCACATCGTCGCGCAGCTCGACAAGCACCGCGACAAGATCGAGCGGTACGAGGCGTTCTGCGACGAGCTCGGCGAGGACCCGGCCAATGTCGGGCTGGCGTGGCTGCTGCACCAGCGGGCGGTCACCGCGCCGATCATCGGCCCCCGCACGGTCGAGCAGCTCGACGGCACGATTCGGGCGCTGGAGATCGAGCTGGGCGACAAGGCGCTCGCCCGCCTCGACGAGATCTTCCCCGGCTTCAAGACCGCCCCTGAGGAGTACGCCTGGTGATCAGGCGTTGTTGATGAGCGCGCCGACGATCACGATGAGCACGAGCAGCGCGAGCACCGTGGGCAACAGCCAGCGACGAGGACGATCCACGCCATGGAGCCTAGTCGCGGACTGCCAATGGGTACGCCTCGACCTGCTCGTACCGCACGCTCGCCCCGATGTGGCTGCGGACGAGGTGCACCGACGACACCTCCCAGCGCCGCCCGCCGAAGGCGCTGAAGGCGCCGACCAGGGGTCGCAGGTCGTCGCCGTGACGTGACCGGGTCCTGGAGCGGGCCAGGGTGAGGTGGGGATGGAACCGCTTGCGGTCCGTCTCCGCCGCCCCGGCCCGCCGGGCGCCTGCCGCAACCGACCCGGCGAGTCTCGTCAGCGCCGGCCCGGCGTCCAGGCCGACCCAGAAGATGCGCCCCCGGGAGGCGGAGGGAAAGGCTCCGGCGCCGCCGAACGACACCGTCTCGGGGGAATACCGGGCGGCAGCGCGGGCCAGCCGTACGCGCAGCTCGGGCAGGACATCGTCGGGCACCTCGCCGAGGAACGCCACGGTCACGTGCCACAGCGCGGGATCGACCCACCGCAGCTCCGACCACTCGGCACGTACGGGCTCGACCGCCGTGGCGATCTCCGCCAGCGCCTCAGGCGGCGGCAGCAGCGCCACGAACAATCTGCTCACGTGCCGATTCTTCCCTGCGCGCCACGCGTGCCGCGACCATCCGGGTCACCAGCACCGCCAGGCAGACGCCGCACATGCTCAGCACGCCGGCGGCCACCACCGAGATCCTGGGACCGGCCAGTTCGGAGAGCCAGCCCACCAGCGGCGCCCCGATCGGCGCTCCCCCGGTGAAGACCAGCACGTAGATCCCCATGACCCGGCCGCGCATCTCGGGAGAGGCGCCGAGCTGCACCATCGTGTTCGCGGTCGTGTTGACCGTGATCATCGCCATCCCCGCGGGGACGAGCATCAGCAGGAACGCCGCGTACGCGGGCGCGAGCCCGGCGGCGACCTGGAACAGCCCGAAGCACAGCGCCCCGGCAATCAGGAACCTGCGGCTCGGCTTGACCCGGCGCGCGGCCAGCAGCGCCCCGCCGAACGCCCCGACGGCGAACGCGCTGGACGCCACGCCGAAGGAGGACGCGCCCGCGCCGAACGCCTGCTTGGCCATCAGCGCGATGCTGGTGGAGAAGCTCTGGGCGAAGATCGCCATGAACGCCACGAGCAGCAGCGGCAGCAGCAGGTCGGGCCGGCCGCCGACGTAGCGCAGGCCCTCCCGCAACTGGCCCTTGCCCCGCGGCACGGGCTCCGGCGAGCGCAGCTCGGACCCGCGCATGAGCGCGAGCCCGGTGATCACGGCGGCGAACGACGCGGCGTTCAGCACGAAGATCGGGCCGGTGCCCATCCAGGAGATCAGCAGACCGGCCACCGCCGGGCCGACGACCCGGGCGAGGTTGAAGGTCGAGCTGTTCAGCGCGATGGCGTTCGGCAGGTCCCGCCGGCCCACCATCTCGACCACGAACGACTGCCGGGTGGGCACCTCGACGCAGGACACCAGGCCGAGCGTGAACGCCATGGCGTACACGTGCCAGACCTGGGCCGTCCCGGTGAGGACCAGCAGGCCCATGGTGAGCGCCAGCAGCCCCATGAGCGTCTGGGCCACCATGAGGATCCGGCGCTTGGGGTAGCGGTCCGCGATCACCCCGCCGAACATCCCGAACAGCATCGTCGGCAGGAACTGCAGCGCCACGGTGACGCCGAGCGCCGAGCCGCGGCCGTGCGCGAGATCGAGGACCAGCCAGTCCTGGGCGGTGCGCTGCATCCAGGTGCCGACGTTGGAGATCACGCCGCCGGAGGCGAACAGGCGGTAGTTGTAGTTCCGCAGCGAGCGGAACATGCCGCCTACATCGTGGACAGCTTCTCCAGGATCGGCGCCGCCGCTCGCAGCGTCGCCCTCTCCTCCGGCGTCAGGTCCTTGAGCCGCTGCGCCAGCCAGGCTTCCTTGGTTCGGCGCTCCTCCTTCAGCAGCGCCGCCCCCTGCGGCGTCACGCTCACCGTCACCTGCCGGCGATCGGTCGGATGAGGTGTGCGCTCCAGCAGACCCCGGGCCTCCAGCTTGGCGATCACGCGGGTCATCGAGGGCGGCTGCACCTTCTCGTGCTCCGCGAGCTCGCCGGGGGTCATTGCGGTGTGGCGCTCGACGGCGACGAGCGTCGCGAGCTGTGTGGGCGTCAGTGAGTGGTGCGCGGCCTGCTTGCGCATCCGTCGCGTCAGCCGGGCGAGGGACACGCGCAAGGCGGACGCGAGAGCGGCGTCGCTGCGCAAGTTCTGGGCGTTCGTTAGCATGACTCATTACCTTTGCTAACTATATGGCGCATGTCCGCATTCCTCCAAATCGCCCGACTCTGCACGGTGAACGCGACACACCGTACCGGCGCGATCCGTGCCGTGAACGATCAAGGCCCGGCCCCCCGCGTGGGGGCCGGGCCTCGTACGTGCGTCGCGTCAGGCGAAGTCCTCCGGCGTGAACTCCTTGGGCTCGACCAGGACGAGCCAGTTGCCCTGGTTATCGCGGATGACCGCCTCCACCCCGTACGGCCGATCCGAGGGCTCCTGGAGGATCGTCACGCCCTTGGCCGTGAGCTCCTGGCAGGTCTTGCGGCAGTCGTCCACCCGCAGCCCCAGGCCGCCCGCCTGGCCCTTGTCGAGCTGCCTGCGGTAGAAGTCGGTGCCCTCGTCGTCGAGCGGCGGCCCCGGCTTCATCAGCGTGATCTCGAGTTCCGGCTGGTCCGGGTGGTTGATGGTGACCCAGCGGAACCCGTCCATCTGGACATCGGTGTTGGAGACGAAGCCGAGGACGTTCACATAGAAGTCGCGGGCCTCGTCCTGGTCCCGGCAGTAGAGCGTGATCAAGGAGACGTTCCGAATCATGCGGAAGACGCTACTTCGACCCCTCTGACCTGGGCTTCTCCAAAATTGCACAATCGTCGTCCCGCTCCGGCGCGCCCCCCAGGTGGAGCACTCCGTTCATGAACAGGTAGCAGCCGGGGACGCGGGGGCCGCCGCGCGCCGCCCACCGGTCGCGGTATTCGGTCGGGCTCTCCCCCACCATCCGGCGGAACTTGGCCGAGAACGACCCCAGACTGCTGAACCCCACGGTCATGCAGACCTCGGTCACGGTGAGGTTGGCGAACCGCAGCAGGTCCTGGGCGCGCTCCAGCCGCCGCCTGGTGAGGTAGCGCATCGGCGTCTCGCCGTACGCCGCCTCGAAGCAGCGGACGAAGTAGAACTTGGAGACCCCGGCGACGGCCGCGAGCCGATCGAGATCGAGCTCGCTCTGGTAGTCGCGGTCCATGCGGTCTCTGGCCAGGCGCAGCCGCGGCAGCAACTCCGCCGGCACCGTCCGCTGTCCCCTCACGGCCACGTCACGACACTAGCGCCCGGCTCCGACACATCCCGGCGGGTCCTCGCCCGCCGGCACGCAGGAGGCCGCCGCGGCGTCGCCACGGCGGCCTCCGTACGGCGCGGATCAGCTCAGGCCGAGCAGGTCCTTGATGGGCTCCAGCGCGAAGTACACGACGAACAGCGCGCCCACCAGCCACATCAGGGGATGGAGGTCGCGCGCCTTGCCGCGGAACAGCTTGATGGCGATGTAGCTCACGAAGCCCGCGCCGATCCCGGCGGTGATCGAGTACGTGAACGGCATGAGCACGATGGTCAGGAACGCGGGGATCGCGGTCTCGAAGTCGCTGAAGTCGATCTCCTTGACCTGGGTCATCATCAGGAAGCCGACGACCACAAGAGCCGGGGTCGCCGCCTCGAACGGCACGATCTCCGTCAGCGGGGCGAAGAACATGGCCAGCAGGAACAGCACGCCGGTGACGATGCTCGCCAGACCGGTACGCGCGCCCTCGCCGACGCCGGCGGCCGACTCGATGTAGGTGGTGTTGGACGAGACGCTCGCCGCGCCGCCGGCCGCGGCCGCGAGCGAGTCGACGAGCAGGATCTCCTTGGTGCGCTCGACGGTCCCGTCCTCCTGGACCAGGTTCGCCTGGCGGCCCACGCCGACGATCGTGCCCATCGTGTCGAAGAAGTCGGCGAGCATGAGGGTGAAGACGAACATCACGGCCGCCAGGCCGCCGATCTTGGCGAAGCTGCCGAACAGACTGAACTGGCCGAGCAGCGACAGGTCCGGCAGCTCGATGAAGTTCTTCGGCCACGCGGGCACGTTCAGCGACCACCCGTTGGGGTTGCTCCCGTCGGGGGTCTGCGGCCCGATCTTGCCGATCGCCTCGACGATCATGGCGAGCACGGTCGTGCCGACGATCCCGAGCAGGATGGCGCCCTTGACCCTGCGGGCGACGAGGAAGGCCGTCACGAGCAGGCCGACGACGAAGACGAGCGTGGGCCACCCGGTCAGCGAGCCGTTGCCCAGCGCGCCGAGCTTGACCGGGACCGTGGTGTTGCTCGCGTCCGGCATGCGCCGGACGAACCCGGCGTCGACGAACCCGATCAGCGCGATGAACAGGCCGATGCCGACGCTGATCGCGGTCTTGAGCTGGGCGGGGATCGCGTGGAACACCGCCACCCGAAAGCCCGTCACCACGAGGATCGCGATGACGATGCCCTCGAGCACCACCAGGCCCATCGCGTCCTCCCACGACATCTGGCTGGCGATGCCGAAGGCGAGGAAGGCGTTCAGGCCGAGACCGGTTGCCAGGGCGAACGGCACCCGGCCGAAGACGCCCATGATGATCGTGAGGATGCCGGCGGCGAACGCGGTGGCCGCGGCGACCAGCGCGATGTTGGGGTTCTTCCCGTCACCGAGGAACTGGCCCGTCTTGTCGGCGACGGTGCCGATGATGAGGGGGTTGAGCACCACGATGTAGGCCATCGTGAAGAAGGTGGCGAAGCCGCCGCGGACCTCCTGTCCGACGGAGGAACCACGGGCTGAGATGGAGAAGTATCGATCGAGAAAATTAGGGGTGTTCATGGGGTTCGCATTCACGCGCGCAGAGTCGCAGGCCCTTACCATCCGCGGAAAGAGCCAGGGGAGCAGCGTTGTCCTTTCGTGACCGGTTTGTCATGAAGATACCGGCTCGCTGCCCTAACCTTCTAAGCTGGCTGGCGTGAGCGAGCGCCGGCCGGACCCCATGCCTCTCAGGACGAGGGACACCGTCACGATCCTGGTCGGGACGGCCCTGTGGGCGATCGCCCTGGCCGTCGTGCTGCTGGTGGTCAGACCGGCCGACCCGCGGCCGGTCTGGGTCTGCGTCGCCGGGATCGGCCTCGGCCTGTTCGGGATCCTGTACATCCGCCGCCGCGACGCCCGGCTGCGCGAGTCCGTCCCCGTCGCCGAAGCCGGCGAGTCAGAACCCCGCCGCCCCTGAGGGGCGCTCCCACCACGTCAGGTGGGCGGTCGCCTCGGCCACCGGCTCGATGATCTCCCATGCCTCGGCGATCAGCCCGTCGTCGAGCCGCCAGATGTCGACGACCGCGATCTGCGGCCCGGCAGCGGGCAGGCGGCGCCGCGAGTGCATCACCACGTGATCGCCGTCGGCCAGCACGTGCCGGATCTCCACCTGCATGCCGGCGAGCGGGACGAGCGCGGCGCGGACCTCGGCGAGCCAATCGGCCTTGGTCCTCGTCGCGTCCGGCCGGTGGTGGACGAAGTCGTCGCTCAGCGACGACGCGAGCGCGTCGACGTCACCGGTCGCGATCAGTGCCGCCAGCGCCTGCCGCACGATGCTCGTGTTGTCTGTGGTCATGTCCTCGGTTGGCATGGTCGGCAGTGTTTCCGCCGTCGGCGTGGATTGTCGATGAAATGGCATTTCATCGGCGTACGGCTCGCCCGGGAGTAGCATCGGCGGCCATGCACACGGTCGGGGAACTGTTGCGGCGGTGGCGGCATCACCGGCGGCTCAGCCAGCTGGATCTCGCGATCGCCGCCGACGTCTCGGCTCGCCACGTCAGCCTGGTGGAAACCGGCAAGTCCCACCCGAGCGCCGACATGATCCTGCGGCTCGCCGAACAGCTCGACGTGCCGCTGCGCGAGCGCAACCGGCTGTTGGTCGCCGCCGGCTTCGCGCCCCGCTACGCCGAGCGGCCGCTCGACGGGGACGCGCTGTCGGCCGCCCGGAGTGCGATCGGGAGGGTCCTGCGGGCGCACGAGCCGTACCCCGCGCTGGTCGTCGACCGCCGGTGGAACATCGTGATGGCCAACAGCGCCCTCGACCCGTTCCTCGCACACGTCGCGCCTGATCTGCTGCGGCCGCCGGTCAACATGGTGCGGCTCGGGCTGGACCCGCGCGGGCTCGCTCCGCACATCGTCAACCTGGCCGAGGTGCGTGCGCTGCTCCGTATCCGGATCGGGCGTCAGCTCGTCATCGCTCCCAGCGCCGAGCTGACCGCGCTCTACGAGGAGCTGCTGGCACCCGGTGCGGGCCGTGAGGACGCGCGGCACCCGATCGAGGCCGAGATCGCCGTTCCGATGATCTTCCGCTTCGGCGGACGGGAACTGCGGCTGTTCTCGACCACCACCACGTTCGGCACCCCGATGGACGTCACCCTGGACGAGGTCGCGATCGAGTCCTACTATCCCGCGGACGCGGAGAGCGCCGCGTACTTCACCACGCCCGGCCACGCCTCCTCCGACGTCCCCGGGCACCCCGCCTAGATCGAGGCCGTGGGGTCGAGGTCGGCCTCGGCGAGCAGCAGGGGGACCCGGGCCGGGTCGCGCAGCAGGGCCGCCACGGCGAGGCGGTCGCCCCACTGGCCGGCCGCCCAGGCGAGGCCCCGGGCCAGGCCGTCGACGCCGGTGGCGTGCACCACTCCCTCGAAGAACCGCCACGGCACCGGCCTGCCGTCCACCAGCAGCTCGTCGTGCTCGACGTACGTCACGGGGGCGCCGGGCAGCAGCGAGCGCACCTCGGGCGGCACGGGCTTCTCGGCGCCGGCCGAGGTCACCGCGCCGGTGACCACCTCGCCGGCGAGCGGCAGGTCGAGCACCTCCGACAGCGCCTCGGCGAGGTCGAACGGCGCGAGCACGAGCGGCCGGTCCTCGACCAGGGCGAGCAGGTCGGGCGCCTCCACCACGACCGGCCCGTCCTCGACGTCCGCGACCGTGACCGTGCCCTTCAGCACGGCGCGTACGGCCTCGGGCGGGCTCACCCGGGCGGGATCGACGGCCGCCAGCGCGATCCACAGGGACCGCAGCTGGGCCCGGTCGACCTCGAGCGACGCGTCGGCCAGCAGGTCGAGCAGCTCTTCCGGGCCGCCGTGCGAGTCGAGCAGCTCGGCGAGGGTGGACCGGACGCCGATCATCTTCAGCGCGTCCTCGTCGATCCCCGCCGGCGCCTCGCCGTACAGGCCGAACAGCAGCGGGTCGCCCGTCGGGAGCCGCAGCTCCGTCGGCTTGCGCCCGCCGAGCACCGGGTGCCGCGACAGCCACCAGGCCGTGTACGACGGCACCTCGACGGTCTCCCCGGCCGCGAGCACCCGCATGGGCCGCAGGGCGGCGCGCAGCGGGGGCCGCGACAGCACCGCGAGCGCGTTCGGCCAGTCGGCGACGTACTCCAGGTCGCGTACGGCGGTGAACTCCCGGACCACCGGCGGCACGTCGAGATCAGGCAGCAGATCGAGCACGGCCTCCAGCCACTCGTCCTCGAGGTCGAGGTCGTGGTCGCACTCGGCGGGGTCGAGCAGCACGTCGGAGTCGTTGACGACGGCGAAGCCGTCGAGCACCCCGGCCGCCGCCAGCACGTGCGGGCCGAACCTCTCCACCAGGTCGGGGGCGGCGACGCCGAACGGCACCTCGGGGTCGATGAGCCCGGCGAGCGAGCCCCCGGCCAGCAGCAGCTCACCCGCCGCGTAGAGCTCGCCGTCGGCGCCGCGCAGCGCCAGGTCGGCCAGCCAGGGGGCCTCTCCCGCGGTCAGGCCCGCCGCGTCGACCAGGGCCAGCACGGCCTGGGCCACCGGCTCGGGGTCGGCGCTGTTCAGCGACTCGGACACGGCCGCATGGGTGAGCGGGTCCTCCAGCACCGTGCGCGGGGTCGCCTCGGCCGCGCCCAGCCGCAGCAGCAGCGGGTGCGCGGCGTCCGGGTGGACGATCCGCAGCCCGAGCGGCGCGAGCAGAGCAGGGTCGAGGGTGCCCGACTCCTGTGACAGCACGAGCGTGCCCCGCGGGCCGCGCACCAGGCGGCCGTCGGCCAGCGGCACGGCGATCGCGCCGATCGCCTCCGGGTCGTCGGCGGGCAGCACCTCGTAGAGCGACCGCCACCACGCCGGGTCCTTGTCCTCCACCGCCTCGCCGGACAGCATGTCCACGACGTCGGCCAGGTCGACCCGGCGTACGCCGAGCGTGGTCAGGGCCGGGTGCCGGGAGGGCCAGCCCGCCGGCAGCAGCCCGGGGACGATGCCGGCGATCTTCGCCAGGAACTCGGCCGTCCCCTCGACCGCCCGTGCCTGGTCGCCCGGCACGACGCCCTCGCTGATCGTCGGCAGCAGCGGCGTGTCCGGCAGCGCCTTGACGATCTCCCGCCTGATCGCCGCGTCGAGCGCGCCCTTGCCCATCAGGCCGGGCACGAGGTCGAGCAGGTCCGGGGTCGCCGGGAGCTCCCCCAGCAGCCGCACGTACGCCTCGGCGGCCCTGGCGACCAGGAAGTCGGTGAGCGGCCCGGGGGCGACGTGCCGCCGGTCGGTGGTCATCGGGAACGACGCGATCAGCAGGGCGGGCAGGTCGAGCGGCTCGTCGCTGGGCGTCGGCGCGTGCACCACCCTGTGCACGACCCCGCGGACGTCGCGGCGGTCGCCGGGGACGGCCCAGCGAACCTCCCAGTAGGGCCGGGCCCGCTCCTCGGTCGGCCGGTCGGCGAACAACTCGGCCACCTGCTCGGGGCCGAACGTGCCCGACTCGGCGACCACGTGCCAGCCCTCGGCCGAGATCGTGCGAGTCCGCCCGTCCACCTCGATCTCGACGGTCTCCAGCGCCGGCATCGACAGCGGCAGCGCGGGCCCCGCCTCCTCGAGCATCCGCCGTACGGCCTGCTCGGCGGCCTGGTCGCGCAGCGGGAGCCGGACGAGCGTGTCGAATCCCTCAGGGACGTCGAGGGAATCGTCGGAGAACGGCAGCCGCAGCAGCGGGACGTGCCCCTCGCGGCCCTCCAGCTCGGCGGCGAGCTCCGGCCGGCCGGCGACCAGCGCGGCGGTCTCCTCACGCGACCAGCGCACTCCTCCGGTGGCGCGAGAGGCGATCGAAGGCGCGTCGGTGACCGACACCACGGCGGCGAAGCCGACGCCGAACCGGCCGGCCGCTCCCGCCTCGTCCTTCTTGCCCGAGACGCGCAGGGTGGACAGACCCTCGACGCCGGTCTGGTCGAGCGGCGCGCCGACGTTGGCGGCCAGCAGCACGCCGTCGGCGAGCGTCAGCCGCAGGCGGCCCGGCACGCCGGCCCGCAGGGCGGCGTCGGCGGCGTTCTGGGCGAGCTCCACGACCAGCCGGTCGCGGTAGCCGCCGAGGGCGAAGTCCTCCTCGGCGTTGGCGTCCTCGCGGAAGCGGGCAGGCGAGGCCGTCCAGGCCGCGAGAACGGTGTCACGCAGGCGCGCGGTATCGAACATGATCAGGCGTGGCCCAGGGGTTCGGAGCCGGCCTCGTCCACGGAGCCCGACTCGATGATGTCGTATCCCATGTCGTCCAGGATCGGAGGCGCCGGGTCCATGACCATCGAGGGCACGGTGGTCGCCTCGGAGTGCGCCCCGCAGCCGTGGTCGGCGGACACCACGCGGCCGTCGTCCGGCGCGTACTCGTTGGCGCAGACGCCGAAGCCGAGGCCCAGCGCCCCGGCGAGCGGCCAGTAGAAGCCGCAGGTGGAGCACTGCGCGGGGGCGGCGTGCGCGATCGGCGTATGCGGTCCGGCCTCACCGGCACGCCAGCGCCGCGCGGCGAGGTCGCGGCCGAGCACCGACAGGACGCGGGCGCGTCCCAGGCCCAGCTCGAAGACCGCCTGCTTGTCGATGTCCTCGTCGGTGGAGGCGAACCCGGGCACGAGCCGGTCGTCGTCGGCCTCGGCGGGCAGCAGGTCGCCCACGCCGAGATCGCCCGGGCGCAGCCGTTCGTTCCACGGCACCCAGGCGGGCGCGAGCAGCGCGCCCGAGCCGGGCAGCAGCACGGTCTCGCTCACGGTGACGATGCGGGCGCGGGAGGCCCGGGTGACGGTGACCGCCCAGCGCCAGCCGCGGTAGGCGCGGTCGAGACACTCGAAGTAATGGGTGACGACCCGGTCGCCCTCGTTGTCGAAGCCCAGGTGCTCTCCCACCTCCCCGGGGCGCGCGATGTCCTCCGCGGCCCGGCGGGCGAGGTCGACCGCCGCCGCACAGGCCTGGTCGACTGGAGTGCTACGGATTCGGGTACGACTCACACTCCATTTTCACCCACGCCGCGAGCGGACCGCACCGGCTCGATGGGCAAATCATGGAAGGACCCTCGGTGCCTATGGTGAAGATTTGGGCGAAAGTTACGCGTGTTGTGAGAGCGCCGGCGCGGGCGACGCGCCGGCTGACGCACGCCCAGGGAGCGGGCCGCACCGGTCTCGGCCACCTCATCGAGCTGACGGCCGCCCATTCCGCCGGGGACGCGCTGGTCACCGTGGCCCTCGCCGGGGCGCTGCTGTTCGGGCTGCCGGTCGGCCAGGCCCGCGGCCAGGTCGCGGCCTACCTGCTGATCACCATGCTGCCGTTCGCGGTGGTGGCGCCCTTCGTGGGGCCGGTGCTCGACCGGCTCCGCTCGGGCCGCCGCTACATCATGGCCGGCACCCTGCTCGCGCGGGGCCTGCTGTGCTGGGGGATGGCCGGCGCCGTCCACACCTCCGACGCCGTCACGCTGTTCCCTTCGGCGCTCGCCGTGCTGGTCCTGTCGAAGGCCTACAACGTGTCCCGGGCGGCGATCATGCCGAGCGTGCTGCCCGCCGACATCCCGTTGGTGACGGCCAACGCCAGGGTCGCGTTGTTCGCGCTGGTGTCCGCCGGGGTGGGGGCCGGCGTGGCCACCGGCCTGTCCGCCGCAGCCGGGGCCGACTGGGTGCTGCGCGGCGCCGTGCCGCTGTTCCTGCTGTCCGGGATGTTCGCCGTACGGCTCCCGCGGCACGTGGACGCGCCCGACCTGGAGGAGGCCGAGCCGCGCCCCCGATGGCGCACCGTGCTCAACCTTGGCCCGGTGGTGGGCGAGGCCATGGGCGCCAACGCCGCGATCCGGGTGCAGTCGGGCTTCCTCGTGTTCTTCCTGCTGTTCCTCGTCCAGGACGGCCACCTGCGCGGCGTGGACCCGAAGGTCGCGCTGGCGCTGCTGGCCGCCGCCGCGGGCGCGGGCGGCCTGGCCGGGGCAGCCGCCGGGTCCTGGTCCCGCTCCCGGTCGCCGCACCTGACCGTCATGGCCACGCTGGCGCTGGCCACGCTCGCCACCGTCGCCGCGGCGTTCTTCTTCGACGTGTGGACCGCCGCCGTCGTGGCCCTCGTGGGCGCGTTCGCCCAGGGCCTCGGCAAGCTCGCGTTCGACGCCATCGTGCAGCGCGAGATCGGCGAGGAGGTGCGCTCCTCGGCCTTCGGCGTCGCCGAGACGCTGCTCCAGATCGCCTGGGTCCTCGGCGGCCTGCTGGGCCTGGTGATGTCGCTGTTCGTGGCCGGTCCCGCCGGGCTCGGCGTGATGTCCGCCGCCCTCGCGCTGTCCTTCGGCCGCCTCGTCATGCTCCGCCGCCGCAGGCTCGCCGCCCGCGCCGCCACGGCCACCTGACTGCGGCCCCCGCCGCTTGGAACGGGCGGCGGGGACGCGGGCGGTCAGGCGTCGAGGTCGTCGGCGACGGCGCGCAGCACGGTCGCGATCTTCTTGGCGTGCGCGGCGTCCGGGTGCTTGCCCCGCTGGTAGGAGTTCGAGATGTCGTCGAGCAGCTTGATCAGATCCTCGACGATCACGACCATCTCGTCGGGCTTCTTCCGCTTCACCTTGCCCTTGGCGGTCTTGGCCAGCGTCGGGGGCTGGTCGATCACCCGCACCGAGAGCGCCTGCTGACCGCGGCGGCTCTCGGCGACACCGAACTCGACCTTCTGCCCGGGCTTGAGCGCCTCGACCCCCTTGGGCAGAGCGGAGGAATGCACGAAGACCTCACCGCCGTCGTCGCGGGTGAGGAAGCCGAAACCCTTGTCGGCGTCGTACCACTTGACCTTGCCACTCGGCACAGGGGTGACCTCGTTCAGACTGTCGTGAAGGTGATGGATGTAGGTTATGCCCACAGACAGGCCGCGTGGACCCACCCAGAGGCGATTGAAGCGTCCCATGACCAGATTCGTGTGGATCTTCCGCCGAGACGCCGCGCGAACGCGCGAAACCCCTGCCGCACGGGCGCTCCGGCGGCCGGATGAAGGCCCCGCCCTACCATGGAGAGAATGACGGGCACGGACTTCAGCGAGTGGCTGCGCGGCTGTTCCGACGAGCGACTGCGGGCGCTCGTGGCGGCGCGGCCCGAACTCGTGACGCCCGTCCCCGCGCACATCGACGGTCTCGCCGCCCGCGCCTGCAGCCCCTCGGCCATCGGCCGGGCGCTCGACCGGCTCGACCGGTTCTCGCTCGCCGTGCTGGAGACGCTGGCCCTGCGGCCCGGCCCCGCCGATCGTGCGACGTTGCTGTCCCTGCTCCGCCGTGCCGTTCCCGGTGATCGGGACGACGAAGCCCTCGGGTCCGCCCTCGACGCCGCGCTCGACCTGCTGGCCACGCGCGCCCTGGTCTACGGGCCCGGCGACGCGCTGCTGCCCGCGCCGGGCGTGGCCGAGGCGCTCGAACCCCCGGCCGCCCTGGGACCGCCGGCCGCAGAGGTGTTCCGCCACCATGCGCAGGAACGGCTCGAGGTGCTCCTGCGCGACATCGACCCGGCGTACGAAGGCGGCGGCCGGGCGGACGACGAACGGCCGGACGGCGGGCGGCCGGCCAGGGAGCGGCTCGCGGCGCTGCTGGCCGACCCCGTGACGGTCGCGCGCCTCGTCGGCGAGGTCTCCCCGCAGGCGAGGGCGGCCCTGCACGAGCTCGTCTGGGGCCCGGCGAGCGGACGGCTGCCGAACGCCCGCCGCGAGGTGGACACCGCGAGCGCCCAGTCGCCCATCGAGCAGCTGCTGGCCCGCGGACTGCTCGGCGCGACCGGGGAGGAGACCGTCGCGCTCCCCCGCGAGGTCGCCCTCGTGCTGCGCGACGGCCGGGTGCACCGCGACCTGTCCCCCGGCCCGCCCGCCCTGGAGGGGTCCGTACGCGACCAGGACCTGGCCGACCGCACGGCCGCCGGGCAGGCGTTCACGTTCGTGCGCACGGTCGAGGAGCTGTGCGAGGTGTGGAGCGTCGACCCGCCGGGCGTGCTGCGCGCGGGCGGCCTCGCCGTGCGTGACCTCAGGCGGACGGCCCAGCTCCTCGACCTGCCGGAGTGGGCGGCGGGGCTGGTGGTCGAGGTCGCGCACGCGGCCGGCCTGGTCGCGGCCGGCGAGGGGGAATGGCTGCCGACGGGCGGCTACGACGGCTGGCGGATCAAGGCCACCGAGGACCGCTGGGCCGTGCTCGCCGACGCGTGGGCCGCGATGGAGCGCGCCCCGGGCCTGATCGGCGAACGGGACGACCGCGACCGCCCGCTGAACGCCCTCCACCCCGACCTGCGCAGGCCGGGAGCCGCGCAGACGCGGGCGCGCACGCTCGCCGTGCTGGAGTCGGCCCCGCCCGGCCTCGCGCCGACGCCCGAGTCCGTGCTGGCCCGGCTCGCCTGGGAGCAGCCCCGCCGCCGTCCCGCTCTGCGCGACCGGCTCGTACGCTTCGCGCTGCGCGAGGCCGAGCACATCGGCATGACCGGGCTCGGCGTGCCGGCCACGCACGGCCGGGCGGTGGCCCGGGGCGACGGCACGGCGGCCGGCCTGCTGGCGCCGCTGCTGCCCGAGCCGGTCGACCACGTGCTGCTGCAGGCCGACCTCACGGCCGTGGCGCCGGGCCCGCTGACCACCGACCTCGGGCGCAGGCTCGCGCTGACGGCCGACGTGGAGAGCAAGGGCGGGGCGACGGTGTACCGCTTCTCCGAGCAGTCGGTCCGCCGGGCGCTCGACGCGGGGCACTCGGCCGACGACCTGCTCGCCGTACTGGAACGACACTCGGCCACCCCCGTCCCGCAGCCGCTGAGGTATCTGGTCACCGATGTCGCCCGCCGTCACGGCCGCATCCGCGTCGGCACGGCATCGGCGTACATCCGGTGCGACGACCCGGCCCTGCTCGACGAGGTGCTCGCCGACAAGCGGGCCCACCTGCTGCGGCTGCGGCGGCTCGCCCCGACCGTGCTGGCTTCCAAGACGTCCAGGGCCGCGCTGGTCGACTCGCTGCGGGCGATGGGCTACGCGCCGGTGGCCGAGTCGCTGGAGGGCGACGTGGTCGTCGCGCGGGCCGACGCCCGGCGGACCGAGGGTCAGCTCGCCGCCCGCGTGGCCGCGAGCACCGCGCCCGACCCGGAGGTGCTCGCCGCGGCCGTGCGCGCGATGCGGGCGGGGGACTCGCGGCGACGGCCCGTGGAGGCGCCGGAGGGCCAGGTGCCCCGCTCCCCCGCGACCGCCACGATCACCGCGCTCCAGGAGGCCATCCGGCAGGGGTCGCGGGTGTGGATCGGCTACCTCGACTCGCAGGGACACGCCACCAGCCGCATTCTCGAACCGGCCCGGATGGAGGGCGGCTACCTCACCGCCTACGACGAGACCCGGGCGACCGTCCACCGCTTCGCCCTGCACCGCATCACGGGCATCGCCGAGATCGGCCGATGACATATCCGTGGTAAACCTTGAGGCCCCCCGTAGTAAAGGATTTCAGGGTGACGACTCCAGAGCAGCCGGGGCAGGGACCCCAGGAATGGCAGACCCCGTCCAATCCCTATGGACCGCCGTCCGGCTCCAACCCCTACGGACAGCAGCAGCAGTACGGCCCGTACGGCCCGCCGCCGGGGCCCGACCCGAACCAGCAGTACGGTCAATACGGGCAATACGGGCAACCTGGTCAGTATGGCCAGCCGGGCCAGTACGGCCAGCCGGGGCCGAACTCCTACCAGCAGCAGTACGGCTACTACCCGCCGGGCGGTTACCCGCCGAGGCAGGAGGGCCCGCGCACGCACGCGATCGTGGCCCTCGTCATCAGCATCGTGCTGGGGTTGAGCTGCTACATCACCCTCGGCGGCATCACCGGGGCGATCCTGTCCGGAATCGCGCTCAGCAAGGTGGACACCGAGCCGGACCGGGCGCGCACGCTGCTGAAGTGGACGTGGATCGCCATCGGCATCAACGTCGCCCTGTTCGTGATCGGGCTCGGCGTGGTCATCTGGGCCGGGGTCAACGGCTACCTGGACTGATTCCCGCGATCGGGACTGATTCGGCCCGGCCTCGTGTTTGATATGCGGTAGCCGTACGAGGGGGAGCAGGCATTGAGTGACGGGCCGCTGATCGTCCAGTCCGACAAGACGCTGCTGCTGGAGGTCGACCACCCGAGGGCGGACGAGTGCCGCAAGGCCATCGCACCGTTCGCCGAACTCGAACGCGCGCCCGAGCACGTCCACACCTACCGCGTCACCCCGCTCGCGCTGTGGAACGCCCGGGCCGCCGGGCACGACGCCGAGCAGGTGGTCGACGCGCTGATCGGCTTCAGCCGCTATCCCGTGCCGCACGCGCTGCTCGTGGACGTCGCCGAGACCATGGCGCGGTACGGCAGGCTGCGACTGGAGAAGCACCCCATCCACGGCCTGGTGCTCACCAGCACCGACCGCGCCGTGCTGGAGGAGGTGCTGCGCTCCAAGAAGATCCAGCCGCTGGTCGGGGAGCGCTACGGCGCCGACATCGTGGCCGTGCATGCCTCGGAGCGCGGCAACATCAAGCAGACGCTGCTCAAGCTCGGCTGGCCGGCCGAGGACCTGGCCGGCTACGTCGACGGCGAGCACCACCCCATCGACCTGCGCGAGGACGGCTGGTCGCTGCGGCCGTACCAGAAGGAGGCGGCCGACGCGTTCTGGCACGGCGGCTCCGGCGTCGTGGTGCTGCCGTGCGGCGCGGGCAAGACGATCGTGGGCGCGGCGGCGATGGCGCACGCCCGGGCGACCACGCTGATCCTGGTCACCAACACGGTCTCGGCCCACCAGTGGAAGCAGGAGCTGCTCAGGCGCACCTCGCTGACCGAGGACGAGATCGGCGAGTACACCGGCACCAAGAAGGAGATCCGCCCGGTCACGATCGCCACCTACCAGGTCATGACGACCCGGCGGCAGGGCACCTACCGGCACCTCGAGCTGTTCGACGCCCGCGACTGGGGGCTCGTCGTCTACGACGAGGTCCACCTGCTGCCCGCGCCGATCTTCCGGATGACCGCCGACCTGCAGGCTCGCCGGCGCATCGGGCTCACCGCCACGCTCGTGCGCGAGGACGGCCGGGAGGGCGACGTCTTCTCGCTCATCGGGCCCAAGCGCTACGACGCGCCCTGGAAGGAGATGGAGAACCAGGGCTACATCGCCCCCGCCGAGTGCGTCGAGGTGCGGGTGACGCTCAGCGACGACGAGCGGCTGGCCTACGCGATGGCCGAGAGCGACGAGCGCTACCGGTTCTGCTCGACCACGCCCGCCAAGACGAGGGTGACCGAGGCGCTGGTGCGGCGGCACGCGGACGAGCAGGTGCTGGTCATCGGGCAGTACATCGACCAGCTCGACGAGCTGGGCGAGCACCTGAACGCGCCGGTCATCAAGGGCGAGACGAAGGTCAAGGAGCGCGAGCGCCTGTTCCAGGCGTTCCGCGACAAGGAGATCCGGGTGCTGGTGGTCTCGAAGGTCGCCAACTTCTCCATCGACCTGCCCGAGGCGGCCGTGGCGATCCAGGTCTCCGGCACCTTCGGCTCGCGCCAGGAGGAGGCCCAGCGGCTCGGCCGGGTGCTGCGTCCCAAGGCGGACGGCGGCGGAGCGCGGTTCTACTCGGTGGTCAGCCGCGACACCGTCGACCAGGAGTTCGCCGCGCACCGGCAGCGGTTCCTGGCCGAGCAGGGGTACGCCTACCACATCATCGACGCCGACGACGTGGGCGAGGAGGACCCGGCGCGCTGACCTTCCCCGGTCACGTACGGCGCCGGGCGCGGTAGGCGCTGGCCTTGGCCCGGTTCTGGCACGACAGATCGCAGAAGCGGCGCGAGGCGTTGCGCGTGGTGTCGAAGAAGACCAGGGAGCACGTCGCGGCCTGGCACGCGCCGAGCCGCTTCCCCTGACCGACCTCGATGACCATGGCCGGCGCGGTGCCCATGTCGGCGGCGTGGACGTCGTCCACCGGCCGCTCGCCGCGGCCAACCTCGACCTTCCTTGGCCGCAGGAGCCGCACCTCGCGCTGTGGCAGGCCTACACGGTGCTGCGCGAGCACCGCGGCGACGGGCACCTGACGGCCCTGCACGCCGCCGGTCTGGACGCCTGCGAGGCCCAGGTCTCCTTCGCCGCCGTCGGGGCGGCCCCGGCGGAGAACTTCGCCGGCCGCGGCTGGAGCGACGAGGAATGGGCCGCCGCACGCGACCGGCTCGCCGCACGCGGACTGATCGACGGCGAGGGAACGGCCACCGCGGCGGGGCGGGCGCTGCGCGACCAGGTCGAGCGCATGACCGACGAGCTGGCGGCGGCTCCATGGCGGGCGCTCGGCGAGGCGGGGGCCGAACGGCTGGCCGAGCTCAACCGGCCGCTGCTCGGGGCCGTGTTCGAGTCGGGCCTGCTGCCCGCTGTCAACACACTCGGCATCGGCAAGATCCAGGCCCCCGCGTGAGGTGAGGGGCGGCCGGCCACGCGCGCGGCCGGCACTCGGCAGGGTGTCCACGAACGTCGGCCGGGCCGGGCGCCGCGCCGGAAGAGACCTCCGGTCCTCGCGAAGCCCGCTCCACTCTCCAAGCCCGGTTGACGTGCGCGGACAACCCTAGGTCCAGGAGATGCCCTTGGGCCTTGTCACCACATCACCCCCTCGCGTCCTACCCTCACATGATGCAGTCGTGATGGCGGCAATACCCAGCAGATAAGGCGAATCACGCAATATACGCATTTTTCGTCTTGCTCCTGGTTTGTCGCTGCCATTGCCTCGCGCGCCGGCGAGCACCTGCGGCTCACACAACGCGGCATATCAGGACAAATCACCCCACTACTGCATGCCGTTTCTCCGGCGGCCCGACGATGGAGCGCTCCATCGCCTCCGCCGGAGAGCTTTCCGTGCCGGTCATCGGGAGGCGGTCACTGGGCGGCCAGGCCGCCGACGAACAGCACCACCAGCGCGACGACCCAGGCCGCCACGGCGACGCCGTACAGGGACTCGCGCCTGGCGAGCCAGGCGACCCCGGTGACGCATGCCGCGACCACCCCGACCATCACGGACAGCGCGATCACCGAGGCGATCCGGTCGGCGCAGTCCGGCGCCGGTCCCAGGCTCGTCATGCAGAAGGCCTGTCTGCTCCAGTCGCCGAAGACCGCGAACCCCCACAGCGTGGCGAGAAGCAGGCTCGCCGCCGCCGGGATCGCCGGAGGAACCACGGTGCGCGTCACCCGGGTACAGATACCCGCCCCGGGAAACGGCGACACGCGAGAGAAATACCGTTTCGGCATCGCGCCGTCCATCGCTAAGCTCTTGTGCTTCCCGCTTCCACAAGTCCTGTCCCCGTCATGCCCGGAGGAGCTTCCGCATGCCCGGAAATGTGCTCGAAGCCGAGCGCGCCCATCTCGCGGCCTCCCGCGCCGCGCTGCGAGCGATGCGCGAGCACGCGCAGTCGCTGTCGGCGGACGCCGCAGGCGACTGGGTGTCGCAGCAGGTGCTGCAGGGCCTGCTCGACCAGCGGGTGGCCGCGCTGGCCGACCACCCCGACGCGCCGCTGTTCTTCGGCCGGTTGGATCGCGAGGCCGGCGACGACCTGCCGAGCACGGTCTACGTCGGCCGCAGGCACGTCCACGACGAGAGCAGCCGGCCCCTCGTGATCGACTGGCGCGCCCCGATCTCGCGCGCCTTCTACCAGGCCAGTCCCGCCGACCCCATGGGGGTCGCGCTGCGCCGCAGGTTCGGCTACCAGGGCGGCGACCTCACCGCGTACGAGGACGAACCGCTCGACGGCAGGGCGCTCGGGCAGAGCAGGCTGCTGACCGAGGAGATCGAGCGGCCCCGCACCGGCCCGATGCGGGACATCGTGGCGACCATCCAGCCCGACCAGGACGAGATCGTCCGCGCCGACCTCGGCGTGACCGTCTGCGTGCAGGGCGCGCCCGGCACCGGCAAGACGGCCGTGGGCCTGCACCGCGCGGCCTACCTGCTGTTCACCCACCGCGAGAAGCTGGCGCGCTCGGGCGTGACGATCGTCGGGCCCAACCGGGCCTTCCTCTCCTACATCTCCTCGGTGCTGCCCGCGCTCGGCGAGGTGAAGGTCGACCAGACGACGGTGGCCGGTGTCCTCGGCGACCACGCCCACCCCGAGGACCCCGCGGCGGCGGCCGTGAAGGGCGACGCCCGCATGGCCGAGGTCGTCAAGCGGGCGCTGTGGCTGCACGTCACCAAGCCGGCCGAGGGGGTGCTGTTCACCAAGGGCATCAACCGCTACCGGGTGCCCGATCACGAGGTGCGTGAGATCGTCGCCTCGCTGCGCGGCACGACGAGGTACGGCCCCGGCCGCGCCACCCTGGCCCAGCGGCTCGCCCACGCCGTGCTCGTCCAGATGGAACGGCGCGGCGAGTCGCCCGACGACCGGGTGCAGGACGCGGTGGCCCGGTCGAAGCCGGTCAAGGCCGTGCTGGACGCCGCCTGGCCGAAGCTCACCCCCGAGCAGGTGCTGTTCCGGTTGCTGTCGGACCCCGAGTTCCTGGCCAAGGCGGCCCGGTCGGACCTCTCGCCCGAGGAGCAGCAGCTCATCGTGTGGCGCAAGCCGTACAAGTCGCACCGGTCGGCCAAGTGGACGGCGGCCGACGCGGCGCTGCTGGACGAACTCGGCGACCTGATCGAGCGGACGCCGTCGCAGGGCCACCTCGTGGTGGACGAGGCGCAGGACCTGTCGGCGATGCAGTTGCGCGCGCTCGGACGCCGCTGCCGCACCGGCTCGGCGACGGTGCTCGGCGACCTCGCCCAGGGCACGACGCCCTGGTCGGCGCGTTCGTGGAAGACCGTGCTCGACCACCTCGGTCAGCCCTCGGGCGAGGTCACCGAGCTCACGCTCGGCTTCCGTGTGCCCCGGGAGGTCCTCGACTTCGCCGCGCGGCTGCTGCCCTCGGTCGCGCCGGAGCTCGCCCCGCCGCGCTCGCTGCGTCCCGGCGCCGGCTCCCTGTCCGTGCGCCGCGAGACCGACGTCGCCGCCGCCCTCCCCGAGGCCGTACGGCAGGCCCTCGCGCAGGAGGGCTCCATCGGGGTCATCGCGGCGGACTCCGGCCTTCCCTCGCTCTCCGCGGCCCTGGAGGCCGCCGGGGTGCCGCACACGGTGCTCGGCCCCGACTCGACGGGCGACGACCGGGTGCTGCTGGTGCCGGCGACGCTCGCCAAGGGTCTGGAGTACGACCACGTGATCGTCGCCGAGCCGGCCGCGATCGCGGAGGCCGAGGAGCGCGGCCTCGCCCGCCTCTACGTGGTCCTCACCCGGGCGGTAACGTCACTGACCGTCCTGCACAGCCGCGATCTTCCCGAGGAGCTGCGATGACTTCGCCCGACGTGCACGTCCGTCACGGGGGGCTCGACGACGTCCCGTCCGTGTTGCGGTTCTGGCTGGAAGCGGCGGAGAACACCGACAGGCACGACGACGCCGGCAAGGTCGTGGCCCTGATCGAGCGCGATCCCGAGGCGCTGCTCCTCGCCGAGATCGACGGCCGCCTGGTCGGCACGCTCATCGCCGGATGGGACGGCTGGCGCGCCCACCTCTACCGGCTCGCCGTGGACCCCGCCCACCGGCGCATGGGTATCGGATCGCGGCTGATCCAGGCCGCCGAGGAGCGGTTCAGGAAGTTCGGCGCGTTCCGCGCGGACGCGATGGTCCTGCACGACAACGCCCTGGCGCACCACGCGTGGACGGCGGCGGGATACGCGATGCAGACCGACTGCGCCCGCTGGGTCAGGCGCCTCACCTGAGTCGCACAACGGGAAAGGGCGGCTCCCCCGAGGGGGAACCGCCCTTCCGTTGAGACGAAGCAGGCAGATGGATCAGAAGTCCATGTCGCCGCCGCCGGGCATGGCGGGGGCCTTCTCCTTCTCGGGCTTCTCGGCGATGACGGCCTCGGTGGTCAGGAACAGCGCCGCGATGGACGCCGCGTTCTGCAGCGCCGAGCGGGTGACCTTCGCCGGGTCGATGATGCCGGACTCGAACATGTTGACGTACTCGCCGGTCGCGGCGTTGAGGCCCTCACCAGCCGGGAGGTTGCGGACCTTCTCCACTACGACGCCGCCCTCGAGGCCGGCGTTGACGGCGATCTGCTTCAGCGGCTCCTCGAGAGCCTTGCGGACGATCGCGGCACCGGTGGCCTCGTCGCCGTTGACCTCGAGCTTGTCGAACGCGTTGGCGCCGGCCTGCAGCAGGGCCACGCCACCGCCGGGGACGATGCCCTCCTCGACCGCGGCCTTGGCGTTGCGGACGGCGTCCTCGATGCGGTGCTTGCGCTCCTTGAGCTCGACCTCGGTAGCCGCGCCGGCCTTGATGACGGCGACGCCGCCGGCCAGCTTGGCGAGGCGCTCCTGGAGCTTCTCGCGGTCGTAGTCGGAGTCGGTGCGCTCGATCTCGGCGCGGATCTCGTTGACCCGGCCGGCGATCTGCTCGGCGTCACCGGCGCCGTCGACGATCGTGGTCTCGTCCTTGGTGACGACGACCTTGCGGGCGCGGCCGAGCAGGTCGAGGGTGGCGTTCTCGAGCTTGAGGCCGACCTCCTCGGAGATGACCTGGCCACCGGTGAGGATGGCGATGTCGCCCAGCATGGCCTTGCGGCGGTCGCCGAAGCCCGGAGCCTTGACTGCCACGGACTTGAACAGGCCGCGGATCTTGTTGACGACCAGGGTGGCCAGGGCCTCGCCCTCGACGTCCTCGGCGATGATGACCAGCGGCTTGCCGGACTGCACGACCTTGTCGAGCAGCGGCAGCAGGTCCTTGTTCGCCGAGACCTTGGAGTTGACGATCAGGATGTACGGGTCCTCGAAGACCGCCTCCATGCGCTCGGGGTCGGTCACGAAGTAGCCGGACACGTAGCCCTTGTCGAAGCGCATGCCCTCGGTGAGCTCCAGCTCCAGGCCGAAGGTGTTGCTCTCCTCGACGGTGATGACGCCTTCCTTGCCCACCTTGTCCATCGCCTCGGCGATGAGGGCGCCGATCTCGGTGTCGGCGGCGGAGATGGAGGCGGTGGAGGCGATCTGCTCCTTGGTCTCCACGTCCTTGGCGAGCTTCGACAGCTCCTCGCTGACGCGCTCGACGGCGGCCTCGATGCCCTTCTTCAGCGCCATCGGGTTGGCGCCGGCGGCCACGTTGCGCAGACCCTCGCGGACCAGCGCCTGGGCGAGCACGGTGGCCGTCGTGGTGCCGTCACCGGCGACGTCGTCGGTCTTCTTCGCGACTTCCTTGACCAGCTCGGCGCCGATCTTCTCCCACGGGTCCTCGAGCTCGATCTCCTTCGCGATGGAGACACCGTCGTTGGTGATCGTGGGGGCGCCCCACTTCTTCTCCAGCACGACGTTGCGGCCCTTGGGGCCGAGGGTCACCTTCACGGCGTCGGCGAGCTGGTTCATACCGCGCTCGAGACCGCGCCGGGCGTCCTCGTCAAACGCGATCATCTTGGCTGCCATTAGGCTAGACCTCCCAGTAGCAGGGTGTCTTCAACGGACCGAGCCGACGCCCGCGACGGCTTGGACCCGCTATCCCTGCGCGGGCCCCATCGCCCCGATCCCGGTTGTTGTCACTCTCGACCTCAGAGTGCCAAACAAGTATTTAGCACTCTCCCCCTGAGAGTGCAAGCGGAAGCCGTGCTGACCAGCTTGGACGGCATGTCCAGAACAGCGCGAAGCGGGCGACACCAAGCAAGCCGCCGGGGCGCGCCGGCGTCTGGACCGAGGAACGCGCGCAGCGAGGCACGAGCGAGCACGTGACGAGGGAAGACAACGGATAAGAGCGCCTCGGCGAGCGCAGCGGGCGACACCGAGCAAGCCGTCGGGGCGCGCCGGTGTCTGGACCGAGGAACGCGCGCAGCGAGGCACGAGCGAGCACGTGACGAGGGCTGTGCTCCCGGCGCGCCTCCGGCACGACCCCGCGGATAAGAGCGCCTCGGCGAGCGCAGCGGGGAACACGACGGAGGGCCCGGCGCGCGGATCCGCGCGCCGGGCCCTCCAAGGTCGATGACGGGATCAGACGGCCCGTACGGCCTCCGCCTGCGGGCCCTTCTGACCCTGCGTGATGTCGAACTCAACCCGCTGACCCTGCTCGAGGGCCTTGTAGCCGTCCATCAGGATTGCCGAGTAATGGACGAACACGTCCTTACCACCGTCTACCGCGATGAAGCCGTAGCCCTTGTCCGCGTTAAACCATTTGACGGTGCCCTGCGCCACTTCCGACTCCTCTTGCTGGGCTGGGGACCACACCCAAGAAGCCCCCGGTTTTGTCGATCGTCCTCGACCATACCCGTGTCAAGGCGTAGGACAACAGAGTCAATCCGCAAACTACTACTTGGCGTTCGCTCAAAGCAGGATCGGAGAATATTCACTTTGCTGTTGAATAGTTGAGAGCTGCACCATTTGCCATGCCATCGCATGCTTCTTCATCCGATAGAAGTGCATGTCAGGTGCTCGACTCCCGGCGCGGCGGCTCAGCCTCCGGCTACGGCGGGGATGACCGAAATCTGCACCCCGTCCGGCGTGGCGGTGTCCAGACCGTCGGCAAATCGGACGTCCTCTTCCCCGACGTAGACGTTGACAAAACGCCGAATCTTACCCGTTTCGTCCAGGATGCGCCCGCCGATGCCGGGGTAGTCCGCGTCCAGCTTCTGCAGGACCTCGCGGAGCGTTCCCCCCTCCCCGCTCACCTCCGCGGCTCCGTTGGTGTACGTCCGGAGAATCGTCGGAATCCGCACGGAAACGCTCATTGTTCGCTCGCTTTCGTTACTGCCGATGGGCCTTTTGAAACGCTTTCAGTTGGCGAATGCCGTACGGAAGGCGTCGAGAGAGGGACGGATGACGGCGGCGGGACGGGCGTGCTCGGCCACCGCGTCGAGCGTCTTGAGCCCGTCGCCGGTGTTCAGCACCACGGTCTCGGCGTCGGGGTCGAGGCGGCCCTCGCGCACCAGCTTGCGCAGCACACCGACCGTGACACCGCCCGCGGTCTCGGCGAAGACGCCCTCGGTCCTGGCCAGCAGGCGGATCGCCTCGACCACTTCCTGGTCGTTCACGTCCTCCACCGCGCCGCCCGTCCGGCGCGCGATGTCGAGCACGTACGGCCCGTCCGCCGGGTTGCCGATGGCCAGGGACTTGGCGATGGTGTCGGGCCGCACCGGCTGCACCACGTCCTGCCCGGCCTTGTACGCCCGGGAGACCGGCGAGCAGCCCTCGGCCTGCGCCCCGAAGATCCGGTAGGGACGCTCCTCGACCAGCCCCAGCTTGATCAGCTCACGGAAACCCTTGTCGATCTTGGTGAGCTGGGAGCCGGACGCCACCGGGATGACGATCTGGTCGGGCAGCCGCCAGCCGAGCTGCTCGGCGATCTCGTACGCCAGCGTCTTGGAGCCCTCGGCATAGAAGGGCCGGAGGTTGACGTTGACGAAGCCCCACTTCTCACCCAGCTCGTCACCGATGAGCTCGGAGCAGAAGCGGTTGACCTCGTCGTAGTTGCCGTCGATGGCGACCAGGCGGCCGCCGTACACGGCGGCCATGGTGACCTTGGCCGGCTCCAGGTCGGCGGGGATGAACACGCAGGACTCCAGCCCGGCCCGCGCGGCGGCCGCGCTCACCGCGCCGGCGAGGTTGCCGGTGGAGGAGCACGACAGGGTGTGGAAGCCGAAGTTGCGCGCGGCCTCCAGCGCGATCGCGACGACCCGGTCCTTGAAGGAGTGGGTCGGGTTGCCGGAGTCGTCCTTGACGTGAAGCGACCGCAGGCCCAGCTCGGCCGCCAGCCTGTCGGCCTTAACGAGCTTGGTCCAGCCGGGCTGGAGGTTGGGCTTGGCCGTCACGCCGGGGGGAACGGGGAGCAGGGAGCGGTACCGCCAGATGTTCGCCGGGCCGGATTCGATGTCCTCCCGGCGGATCTCGCCGAAGTCGTACGCCACCTCAAGGGGGCCGAAACACTCCGTACAGGCGAAGATCGGGCCGAGGTCGTAAAGAGCGCCGCATTCGCGACACGAAAGACCGGTGGCGGGGCCGAACTCGACGGTGTTCGCGGCAGTGCTGGTGTGCGCCATGAAGCGAGGCCTTTCCCTCATCTTCGCTCGCGACCACCCTGGCCGCGAGCCGGAATTGGCACCTGTCCCGGCCGGGCCTCGTGGGGCACGAGTTCGACACCGGGGAGGTTGCCGGGGCTTCGCAGGGCCGGTCCCTCCACCCCTCTGGATGAGCATGTTCAGTTGTAGGACCTTCCGAGGAAGGTCCCTAGCACTGTACCCCGGCGTCCCCGGTGTCCGTTCCGTCGTCTCGCATGGCGAGACGATTCGTATCAGCCGTAGGCCTCGCCGAGGGCACTTTGCACGTACTTGCGCGCCTGGTGGATACGCGACTTGACCGTCCCGAGGGGGATCTTCAGCTGCTCGGCGACCTCCGCGTAGTCGAGCTGGCAGATGTCGCGCAGCACGAGCGCCTGGGCGAGGTCGGGCCGCTCGGCCTCCAGCGCCTCCATCGCGTCGAGCAGGTCGAGCCGCGACCCGGCGATGACGCTCACCCGCCGGGGATCGGGCCGCTGCTCGGGCAGCTCCTCCGCCTGCTCCGACGAGCGCCGCTTGAGCGTTCGGTAGGTGGTCCTGGCGCAGTTCACGGTCACGATGTGCAGCCAGGTGCTGAACTTGGCCCGCCCCTCGAACCTCGCGATGTTGCGCGCCACGGCGAGCAGCGTGTCCTGCGCGGCCTCCTCGGCGTCCTGCCGATACGGTAGAAGCCGCTCACAGTGCCGCAGCACGTCGGGCTCGATGCGCCGCAGCAGTTCGCCGAGCGCGCGATGGTCCCCCTGGGCAGCCGATCGGGCCAGGTCCTCGGTCGTGTCGTCCAGTGCCATGCCGTATCCAGCCCTCCCGCGATCGGTTGACATCCTATTGACGGAGGTCGGCTTTTATTAATCTTCCGGCATGCGCGCCCGCTCTGATCGAGGGAACCCCAAGATGAGCAGCACCGTTCTGATCGCGTCCAACCGGGGCCCGGTGTCCTTCACGCTGTCGGACGACGGCGGCCTGACCATGCGCAGGGGCGGCGGCGGGCTCGTCTCCGGCCTGTCCGAGGTGGTCAAAGACACCGACGTCCTGTGGGTCTGCGCGGCCCTGTCGGACGGCGACCGGGGCGCGGTGCGCCAGGCGCCCGGCGGGCGGCTCGACCGGGCCTTCGAGACGGGGCCCATCCGCATGCTGGACATCCCGCCCGCGGTCTTCCACCGGGCCTACAACGCCGTGGCCAACTCGACCCTCTGGTTCGTCAACCACCTGCTCTACAACACGCCCTTCTCCCCCGAGTTCGGCACCCGGTTTCACCGCGAGTGGGAGTCGTACCGCACGTACAACGGCGCCTTCGCGCTGGCCCTGGCCGAGGAGGCGGCGCACCGGGCGCGCGTCATGGTGCAGGACTACCACCTGACGCTGACCCCGGCGATGCTCCGGGTCGAGCGGCCCGACCTGCGCATCGCCCACTTCTCGCACACGCCCTGGGCGCCGCCCGAATACTTCGCGCTGCTGCCCGAGGACGTCGTGGCGGAGGTGCTGACCGGCATCCTCGGCGCCGACCACGCCGGGTTCCTCACCGCGCGCTGGGCCCGCGCCTTCATGGACTGCTGCGAAACGCTGCTCGGGGCCCGGGTGGACCACGCCGCGCGTACGGTCACGCACGACGGGCGGACCACCAGGATCGGCGTCCACCCGCTCGGCGTGAACGGCGAGGCGCTGCTGTCCCGGGCGGCCGAGCAGGACGTCGAGTCGCACATGACCGTGATCAGGGACCTGGTGGGCGACCGGAAGCTGATCGTGCGCATCGACCGCACCGAGCTGTCCAAGAACATCGTGCGCGGCCTGCGGGCCTACCAGGAGTTCCTGGCCGCCCATCCCGAATGGCACGGCCGGGTCGTCCACCTCGCGTTCGCCTATCCCTCCCGCCACGACCTGCCGGAGTACCGCGAGTACACGGCGGCCGTGCAGCGCTGCGCCAAGGAGATCGAGGACGAGTACGCGACCGAGGACTGGGACCCGCTGATCCTCAACGTGAACGACGACTACCCGCGCTCGCTGGCCGCCTACCGGCTGGCCGACGTGCTGCTCGTCAACCCGATCAGGGACGGCATGAACCTGGTGGCCAAGGAGGGCCCGATCCTGTCGCCCCGGTGCGCGCTCGTGCTGTCCCGCGAGGCGGGCGCGGCGGCCGAGCTGGGGGCCGACTCCCTGCTCGTCAACCCCTACGACGTGTCCGGCACGGCGGCGGCGCTGCACGAGGCGCTGACGCTGCCGGAGCAGGAGCGGCTCACGCGCGGTCTGCGGCTGAGGGAGGCCGCCACCGCCCTGCCGCCCCAGCGCTGGTTCGATGACCAGCTCGCCGCGCTGCGCTGACCCAGGCCAGGCGCGCGTGACCTGTTGCGCTACCCTTGCCTGGTTTTGGACCGCAACATAAAGGTCATCAGGGACAGCCCCACCTGGTTGATCTACCTCCAGCTCGCCACCTTCGCCACCTACCTCTACGGCCTGTCGGCCGCCCTGCCCCTGCTGCGCGCCGAGCTCGGCGTGTCCCAGGCCGTCGGCGGGCTGCACGGCACCGGGATGGCACTCGGCGGCATCGCAGGCGGCCTGGCCCTGCCCGCGCTGACCAGGCGGTTCGGGCGCCGCGCCGTCACCTGGGCCGGTCTGGCCGGGATGAACGCCGGGGTGCTCCTCGTCGCGTTCGGGCACGCGCTCCCGTTCACGCTGGCCGGTTTCACGCTCGCCGGCTGCTGCGGCTCGACGGCGCTGTACGTGATGATGGCGGTGCTCAGCGACCACCACGGCCCGGCAGGGGCGGCCGTCATCAGCGAGGCCAACGCGGTCGCCGTCATCGCCGGGATCGCCACCACCTACGCCTTCAGCGTGGTGGCCGAGTCGCCGGCAGGCTGGCGGCCCGCACTGTTCGTGCCGGTGGCCTCCACCCTCCTGGTGGCCCTGCTCATGGGCCGGGTCTGGGTGCCGCCGGTGCCCGCCCCGCCGCCGTCGCTGTCCGCGACCTCCGGCACGATCCCGTACGGCTGGCGCTTCCACGCCGCCGGGGTTGTCCTGCTGTGCTGCGTGGCCCTGGAGTTCGCCTTCAACCTGTGGGCCGCCGAGCTGCTCTCCCAGCGGACCGGGCTGTCGCCCGGCCTGGCGGCGACCGGGCTGACCGCGATGCTGGCCGGCATGGCCGCGGGCCGGTTCGGCGGCGCCCGGCTGGCGCTGCGCTTCGCGCCGGGATCGGTGCTGCTGGGCTCGCTCGGGGTGACCCTGGCGGGCTGGGCGCTGTTTTGGGCCGGGACCTCGGCGCCGGTCTGCTACGCCGGGCTCGCGCTCAGCGGGCTCGGCATCTCGGTGCAGTTCCCCATGGGCCTCACTCGCATGATCGAGGTGTCGGGAGGCCGGCCGGACCAGGCGTCGGGCACGGCCTCGATCTGGGCGGGCGTGGGCTCGGGCAGCGGGCCGTTCGTGCTCGGCGCGCTGGGCGACGGCTTCGGGACGCACACGGCGTTCCTGCTCGCGCCCGCCCTGATCGCGATGGCCGCGGGAGGAGCGGCCGCGTCGAGGACGCGTTCCTAGACGCGTTCCTAGATTCCCTGGGCCGGTCAGTTCCAGGTCGCGTTCTTCAGGATGTCGCTCAGCTGCGGGTTGTCCCACTGGTCGAGGACCAGGATCTTCGACGTGGGCAGATACCACTCGCGCTGGTTGTAGTGCAGCTTCACCCGCCACTTCTTGTCGACGCAGGTCCCGGCCCACTTGTGGTAGTCCGCCTTGTGACCGGGCCCGACCTGCCGCAGTCCCTTGTCCGCGAGCTTCCACTCGCCCTTGTACAGCTTGTAGCTCTTGGGGCAGATGCTGACGTCGGTCGCCGGGTCGTAGCCGTACTTCGGCTTGTACGCCTGGAAGGTGCGGAGCCCGATCTTGAGCGCCTTGGGGCCGAGCACCCAGAAGCTGTGGCACCCCCAGTCGCGGAACCCGAAGTCCTCGGTGCCGTAGGTGGGGCACGAGCCGGTGATGACGCGCACCCAGTCCTTGTCGTCCTTGGCCACCTTCCACGACGTGGGGATCGTGAGGGTCAGGCCGCTCCGCAGGTGGACCTTCTTGGTGCCGCCGCTTTCGCTCGCGAACGCCGCCGCCGGAGCCGCCAGGGAAACCGCCAGCACGGCCAGGCCGGCCGCCGCGGCCGAGATCGTCTTTCTGAACATGTCCGGCACATTAGGCGCGCTCGCTTGCGGACGACTTGCGGCCGGATAGACAGAAGATCGCCGAATGCGGCGTCAGCTCCACGTGGCGTTCTTGAGTATCGTGCTCAGGCCCGGGGTCCTCCACTGGTCGATCACCAGGATCTTCGACGTCGGCAGATACCACTCGCGCTGGTTGAAGCGGGCCTTGACCTTGCCCGAGGTCATGGTCCCGCAGGTGCCCGCCCAGTCGCGGTAGTACGCCTTGTGTCCCGGCCCCACCTGCCGCAGCCCCTTCTCGGCGAGCGTGGTCCGGTGAAGGTAGAGGTTCTTCCTCACCGGGCAGGGCCCGACGTCGGTGGCCGGATAGAACGGGCCGTCCGGCGTGTACGCCTGGAACAGCTCGTGGCCCATCTTGATGGCCTTGGGCCCCATGACCCAGAAGCTGTGGCACCCCGAGTCGCGGAAGCCGTACGTGTCCGTGCCCTTGGTCGGGCACGAGCCGGTGATGACCCGCAGCCAGTCCTTGCGGCTGTCGTCGACCTTCCAGGACGCGGGAATCGTCAGGGTCAGGCCCTTGCGCAGGTGCAGCGTCCTGGTGGCCGCGCTGTCGCTCGCGAACGCCGCCGCCGGAGCCGCCAGGGAGACCGCCAGCACGGCCAGGCCGGCCGCCGCGGCCGAGATCGTTGTCCTCATGCCCGGCACGTTACGCCCGGCCGCTTGCAGACGGCTTGCCGAGCGTTGCCACGAGGTCGCCGAGGAAGGCCACGACGCCGTCGGGCCCGTCCACGACCACGTCGGCCCGCTCCGCCAGGGCGGTCACCTCCGCGGACCCGCTGCACACCCGTACGCCGGGGATCCCGGCCGACTCGACCGCGTCGAAGGCGGCGAGGTCCCCCAGGTCGTCGCCGACGAACATGACCGAGCGGGCGTCCCGCTCGGCGAGGAAGGCCGACAGGGCCCGCCCCTTGTCCATTCCGGCCGGCCGCAACTCCAGCACCATGCGGCCCGGCTCGACCGCCAGCCCGGCCTCCTCGGCCAGCGCCGCGACCGGCCCGCGCAGCGCCTCCAGCGCCCCCGCGGGGTCGGCGCACCGCCGGGTGTGCACGGCGACGGCACGGTCCTTGTCCTCGATCCAGACGCCGTCGAGGCCCCCCACGAGCTGGGGCAGCCGGGCGCGGACGAGGTCGAGCCCCGGCGGCGGTGGCGGGGCCGTCAGGCGGCCGTCCTCCCAGCGTTCCAGTCCGTAGTGGCCGAGGATCACCAGGCCGGGCACGTCGGCGAGGGACGGCCCGCCGGGGACCTCTCCGAGGGCGAGCGCCGTACGCGGCGGGCGGCCGGTGACGATCACGACGGCGCGCACCAGCGGGGCGAGGGCGGCCAGCACGCCGGGCACGCCGGGATGCACCCGGGCGGCGGCGGGGTCGGGCACGATCGGCGAGAGCGTGCCGTCGTAGTCGAGCCCGATCACGGCGCCGACCGGATCGGCGACGATCGCGTCGAGTCCTGCGTGCGCGGGCAGGGTCATGGCCTCACTCCGAAGGGGGTCACGTGCGTACGGCTCGACGACCTCATGCCCCGGGAGCGGGGCTCATGCATGCGAGGGGGAGAGCGACGGGGGTCAGGAGTTCAGTCCGAAGCGGCGGGCCGAGCGGTCGCGCCGCCGGCCGGCCCTCATCCGGCGCAGCCGCTTGACGAGCATGGGGTCGTGCTCCAGCGCCTCGGGCCGGTCGATGAGCTCCCCGAGTAACTGGTAGTACCGGGTCGCGGAGATGCCGAAGGCCTCCCTGATCGCCTGCTCCTTGGCGCCCGCGTAACGCCACCACTGGCGCTCGAACGCCAGCATCTCGCGGTCGCGGTCCGAGAGGTCGAGCCCGTCGCCGCCGGCCGGTTCGGTGTCCATCCGCTCCTCCTCGATCGGCTCGCGGGCCCGTCCCATGGTAATGCCAAGTCCGGGAGGCGAACCCGGGGTGTTCAGGCCGGGCAAGACGGACGTAGTGTCACGTGGTGTGAGCTCTGTAATCACGCTTCTGACCGACTACGGGCTGGAGGACGGGTTCGTCGCCGCGTGCCACGGCGTGATCGCGGGCATCGCTCCGCAGGCTCGGATCATCGACGTGGGTCACCTCGTCCCCGCCGGGGACGTACGGCGCGGCGCGGCCATCCTCGCGCAGACCCTGCCCTACCTGCCGGCCGGCGTCCATCTCGCGGTCGTCGATCCCGCCGTGGGCGGCAACCGGCGCCCGGTCGCCGTGGAGGCGGGGGGACGGGTGTTCCTCGGCCCGGACAACGGCATCCTCTCGTGGGCCGTACGCGCCGCAGGAGGCGCCGACGCCGCCTACGAGCTGACGAACAAGGACCTGTTCCTGGCCAGCGTCTCACCGACCTTCCCGGGACGGGACCTGTTCGCCCCGGTGGCCGCCCACCTGTGCACCGGACGCGCGGTCGCCGACGTGGGGCCGCCGATGCCGGTGGACCGTCTGGTGACCCTGCCCGCGCCGACCTGCCGGTTGCGGGACGGCGCGGCCGAGGGCGAGGTGCTGTCGGTGGACAGGCACGGCAACGTCCAGTTGTCGATCACCGCCTCCGACCTCGCCGAGCTCGGCGTACGGCTCGGCGACACCCTCGCCGTGTGGCTCGGGCGCCGCCAGATCGCCGTGCCGTTCCGGGAGACGTTCACCGCCGTGCCGCCCGGCGACCTGGTGGCGTTCGCCGACTCCGCCGGCCTGGTCGCGATGGCGATCAACGCCGGGGACGCCGCCGACCGCCTGGGCCTGCCCCCGGGCGCGCACGTACGGCTGTCGCCCGGGCGCTGACCCGGCCGGTCCTACTGGGCGTTCACCACGTCGCGGACCTCCGCGAAGTGGCAGGCGCTGGGGTGGCCGCTGCCCGGGCGCGCCTCGAGCGCGGGCGTCTGCTCGGCGCAGATGTCCTGCGCCTTCCAGCACCGCGTGCGGAAGTGGCAGCCCGAGGGCGGGTTGGCCGGCGAGGGCGGGTCGCCCTGCAGGATGATCCGCTGGCGGGTCTCCCGGCCTTCGGGGTCGGGCACCGGCACGGCCGACAGCAGCGCCTGGGTGTAGGGGTGCGTCGGGCTGTCGTAGATCTCCGCGTCGCTGCCCAGCTCGACGATCTTGCCGAGGTACATCACCGCGACCCGGTCGGAGATGTGGCGGACCACCGACAGGTCGTGCGCGATGAAGATGTAGGCGAGGTTGAACTCGTTCTGCAGCCGCTCCAGCAGGTTCATGACCTGGGCCTGGATCGACACGTCGAGCGCGGAGACCGGCTCGTCGCAGATGATGATCTCGGGCTGGAGCGCCAGCCCGCGGGCGATGCCGATGCGCTGGCGCTGGCCGCCGGAGAACTGGTGCGGGTAGCGGTTGATGTGGTCGGGGTTGAGGCCGACCACCTCGAGCAGCTCCTGCACCCGGCGCCGCCTGCCGCCCTTCGGCACGACGTCCGAGTGGATCTCGAACGGCTCCCCCACGATGTCGCCGACGGTCATCCGCGGGTTCAGCGAGGTGTAGGGGTCCTGCATCACCATCTGGATGTTGCGGCGCATCCGCTTGAGCTCGGCGCCCCTGGCCGTGGTGATGTCCCTGCCGTTGACGCGCACGGAGCCCGACGTGGGCCGCTCCAGCGCCATCAGCAGCTTGGCCAGAGTGGACTTGCCGCAGCCCGACTCGCCGACGATGCCGAGCGTCTCGCCCCGGTGCAGGTCGAAGGAGACCCCGTCGACGGCCTTGATCGCGCCGATCTGCCGCTTGACGACGATGCCCTGGGTGAGCGGGAAGTGTTTGACCAGGTCGCGGACTTCGAGGATCGACTCAGTTTTCGCCGTCATCGATGACCTCCCTCCAGTAGTGGCAGGCGCTGCCGCGGGTGCCACTGATCGTGTACAGCGGGGGAACGTCGGTCACGCAGTTGTCCCGCCGGTACGGGCACCGCGGGTGGAAGGCGCAGCCCGTCGGCATCTCCAGCAGGTTGGGCGGCAGGCCCTTGATCGCGTAGAGCTCCTGGCCCTTGTGGTCCACCCTGGGGATGGACTCCAGCAGCCCCTTCGAGTAGGGGTGGGCCGGGTTCTTGTACAGGTCGTGCACCGGGGCGTTCTCGACGATGCGCCCGCCGTACATGACCGCGATCTTGTCGGCGACGTCGGCGACGACGCCCAGGTCGTGCGTGATCAGGATCAGGCCCATGTTGCTGTCGCGCTGCAGCTCTGCGAGCAGGCCCATGATCTGCGCCTGGACGGTCACGTCGAGCGCGGTGGTCGGCTCGTCCGCGATCAGGATCTCCGGGTCGAGCGCGATCGCCATGGCGATCATGATGCGCTGCCGCATGCCGCCGGAGAACTGGTGCGGGAAGTCGTTGACCCGGTCCTTGGCGGCCGGGATCCGCACCCGGTCCATCAGCTCGATGGCCTTCTTCTTGGCCTCCCCCCGCGACGTGCCGCGGTGCATGCGGAACATCTCGGCGATCTGCCAGCCGACCGGGAAGACCGGGTTCAGCGAAGACAGCGCGTCCTGGAAGACCATGGAGATGCCCTCTCCGCGGATCTTCCTGCGCTGGTCCTCCGGGAGCTTGAGCAGGTCGACGCCCCGGAAACGGATCTCGCCCCCGGTGATCTTCCCCGGGGGCATGTCGAGGATGCCCATGATGGTCTGGGCGGTGACGCTCTTGCCCGAGCCCGATTCGCCCAGCACGGCGAGCGTCTCGCCGGCGTCCACGCTGTAGGTCACGCCGTTGACGGCCTTGGCCACGCCCGCCCGGGTGCGGAACTCGACGTGGAGGTTGTCCACCTCCAGCAGGGCGCCGCCGTGGGAGCCTCTGCCCACCTGCTCGGAAAGCACTTCCGTCACTCGCTGTGCCTCCTCATCGAAGCTTCGGGTCGAGGGCGTCGCGTACGGCTTCGCCGAGCATGACGAAGGTCAGCACGCACAGGGACAGGAACCCGGCCGGGAAGAACATGGCGTGCGGCGCGGTCCTGATGTACGAGGCGTGGTCGGCGATCGCGATACCCCAGGAGATGACCGGCGAGCGCAGGCCGATGCCGAGCAGCGACAGCGTCGCCTCGGCGCCGATGTAGCTGCCGATCGTGATCGTGGCGTACACGAGGATCGGCGCCAGCGAGTTCGGCAGCAGGTGCTTGAAGATGATCCGGAGAGGTCCGGCCCCGAGCGCCCTGGCGGCCTGCACGTAGTCCTGGTGCTTGGCCTGGATGACGGCCGAGCGGGCGATGCGCATCAGGATCGGCCAGCCCAGCAGGGCGAGCACGATGATGACGACCGCCATGATCGTCGCCTTGCCGGGATTCGACTGGGCCGGCGCGATGGTGCCGAGGATGATGATCGCCCCCAGCACGTACGGCAGGCCGAGGAACATCTCGCCGACGCGGGAGATGACCGCGTCGAGCCAGCGCCCGAAGTAGGCCGCGAGCACGCCCGTCAGGCCGCCGAGCAGGACGGTGGCCAGCGTGGCCAGCACACCCACGATGATCGAGGTGCGGGCGCCGTACACCGCGCGGGCGTAGACGTCGCGTCCCTGCAGGTCGTAGCCGAACCAGGCGTCCGCGCTCGGCAACTCCATGCTCTTGGCGAGCGTGGCGTACTCCGGGTCCTTGTGGGTGAACAGCGACGGGAAGGCCGCCATCAGGAGGAACACGATCAGCATCACGAGCGAGATCCAGAAGATCTTGCGCCGCTTCAGGATGTCCCACGTGTCGCGCCAGAGGCTGCGCTGGCCGTCCCGGACCGCGACCGGGCTCGCGGTCGGCTCGTCCGCCCCCTTGATCAGGTCTTGCGTCGCGGTCGGGTCACTCATAGCGGATCCTCGGGTCGAGCACGCCGTAGAGGAGGTCGACGAGCAGGTTGGAGAGCAGGTACACGAGGACGAGCAGCGTGGCCACGGGAACCACGATCGTGTAGTCCTGGCCGTTGATGGCCCGCCACAGCAGGCCGCCGATGCCGTGGATGTTGAAGATGCCCTCGGTGATGATGGCGCCGGACATCAGCGAGCCGACCTCGGTGCCGAGGAACGTCAGCACCGGGATGAGCGAGTTGCGCAGCAGGTGGATCCCGACCACCCGCCGGTTGCTCAGTCCCTTGGCCACGGCCGTCCGCACGTAGTCGGCGCGCAGGTTCTCCACGATGCTCGTACGGGTGAGCCGCGCGGTGAACGCCATGTTGAGGCTGGCCAGCACCAGCGCGGGGACGATCAGCTCGGGGATCGTCGCCTCGTCCGTCACGGTCGGCTCGATGATGTGGAACTGGACACCGAGGATCCACTGCAGCAGGTAACCGGTGACGAAGATGGGCAGCGACAGCAGGAACAGCGTGGACATCGTCACCACGTTGTCGAGGAAGCCGCCGCGCTTGAGCCCCGACAGCACGCCGGCGCCGATTCCGATGATCGCCTCGAACAGCACCGCCATCAGCGCGAGCCTGATAGTGATCGGCCAGGCGTCGCCGAGCTGGGTCGCGACGGACACGCCGTTGAAGTCGGTGCCCAGATTGCCGGTGAGCAGGTTCTTCAGGAAGCTCCAGTACTGCACCAGGATGGGCTGGTCCAGGCCGAACTGCTCGCGCATGGCCGTGACATAGCTGTCCGGACAGGGCCGCTGGCCGCATCTCCCGGCGAACGGGTCACCCGGGAGCTGCCAGACCATGTAGTTGATGATGAAGGTCGTGCCCAGCACGACAGGCACGAGTTGCAGCAGGCGCCGGATCGCGTATCGGCCCATGCGCACCTCCGATCTGACGCTAAAGGTCGTACATGCGCCCCCCGTGGGTCAACACGGGAAGTCGCGAATGGACAGCCCACGAGGCCGGCCCCGGTGGGGAACCGGCCTCGGGGGTTCACCTACGAGCTGTCCCTACGCTTCCTTGATCGCGATCGACAGCGGGTCGAGCACGCCGAAGGGAGTGACCTTCACGCCGGTCACCCACTTGGAGGTGCCGGCCTGCAGACCGTACGACCACAGCGGAATCGCGGGCATGTCCTGCTGAAGCATAGCCTCGGCCTCCTGGTAGAGGGCGTTGGCCTGCGCGGGGTCGGTGGCGGTGTCGGCCTCGTGGAGCTTCTTGTCGAGGTCCTTGTTGCTGTAGAGACCGTCGTTGGAGGAGGCGCCGGTCTTGTACAGCGGGTTCAGGAAGTTCTCGATGTGCGGGTAGTCCATCTGCCAGCCGGTGCGGAACGCGCCCTTGATCTTGTGCTGGGTGATGGTGTCACGCAGCTCGGCGAAGGTCGGCATGTCCTTGTGCACGAACTTCACGCCGGCGTCGGGACCGAAGGCCTGGTTGATGCTGTTGACCGTGGCCTCGATCCACTCCTTGTGAGTGCCGTCGGCGTTGGACCAGATCGGGAACTCGGCCGGCGGGGTGTAGCCCTCGGCCTTGGCCTTGGCGAGGTACTCCTTGGCCTTGGCGGGGTTGTAGGTGCACAGGTCGCCGCAGGCCCCGTCCTTGAAGCCCTCGACGATCGGGGAGACCCATCCGTTGATGGGCACGCGGCCCTTGTTGAAGATCTTGTCGGTGATCGTCTTCCGGTCGATCGCGTACGACACGGCCTTGCGGAAGTCCGCGTTGCCGCCGAACTCCTTGTCGTACAGCGGGAAGGTGACCGTCTGGATGACGCCCTGCTGACCGTCGATCGCGCGGTCGCCGAGGTCGGTCTTCCACTTGTCGCCGGCGAGGGCCGACGGCGGGATCAGCTCGGTGAAGTCGAGGTTGTTGGAGACCAGGTCCGCGTACGCCGCGTTGTCGTCCTTGTACATCTTGTAGACGATCTTCTTGACCTTGGGCTTCTCCGGCCCGGGGTAGTCGGGGTTCGCCTCGACGATGATCTGCGAGTTGTGGTCCCACTGCACGAACTTGAAGGGACCGTTGGTGACCGGCTTCTGCGCGAAGCCCTTCGGGTCCTTGAAGAAGGCCTCGGGCAGCGCCGCGAAGCTCGTGTAGCCGAGCTTGGTGCGGAACACGGCGACGGGCGCGCTCAGCGTGACCTTGAAGGTGAGGTCGTCGACGACCTCCAGGCCCTCCAGCTTGTCGGTCTCCGGCTTGGGCGCCTCCTTCGGCCCGTCGGGGCCGTCGGGGTCGGCGGTGTTGACCTTGTCGAAGCCCACGATGTCACCGAACCAGAAGCTGCCGAGCTGGGCGTTCGGCGAGTAGGCGGTGTAGTTCCAGGCGTCGACGTAGTTCTTCGCGGTGACCGGCGTGCCGTCGGTCCACTTCAGACCGGGCTTGAGCTTGATCGTCCACACCTTGTTGTCGGTGGTCTCGATCGACTCCGCCTGGTCGAGCTCAGGAGCGGCCGTGTCCGAGTTGTACTTGACGAGCCGGCTGTACACGAACTCGTTGATCGTGCCGCCGCAGGTCTCGTTGATGTTCCCGGGGACGAAGCCTGTCTGCGGCTCACAACCACGGATGTAGACGGTCCCGGTGGCGGCCCGGGGGTTGTCCCCGCCGCCGCTACTGGAGCCGCCGCCCCCGCCGCACGCGGCGACGCCGAGCGCAAGCAGCGCGGTGCCGGTGGCGATCTTCGCGCCCTTAGTCACGCGCATAGTGGATTGGTCCTCCCTCTAAGGATGGGCGTTCGCGCTGGTTGGCACCCGGTTTGCCGGGCATCGTCAAACCAGCTGACGTCCTGCCAGTCGTCCGGAGCATCCCTTACCGGACGCACCAGAGGAGTCTCCGGCACGTTGCAGTTCGGTCACACGTGCGTCAGTCGGGCGTCACACACATTCCTGCGACCCCAACCTTAAATGCCCAGCACGGCATCAAACTCCCCTTTAGAGTACATATACCGACAGACGGGTGGTCCTTTGACCGAGGGTGAGGGCGACACCCGTGCCCCGGTCCCCGGATCAGGATGTCCTGGGCTACCTTTGACCAGTCGCAGCCACGTATGGTGCGACAGCCGTCCCACCGACCTCCATCCAATAGAGTCCATGCCATGAGCCAGCCGGAATCCGCGCTCGCGGAGGCCCAGGGTGGCGGCCGAGCCCCGGAGTCGCTGGCCGCGCTCGCCGAGCGTCACGGACTACGACGCGCCATCGCACGCCCCAGCATGCCCGCCTACCTGCGCCAACTGTGGGACCGGCGGCACTTCATCCTCACGTACGCCACCTCGCGCAACGTCTCCAAGTATTCCGAGTCGATGCTCGGGCAGCTCTGGCAGGTGCTGACCCCGCTGCTCAACGCCGCGGTGTACTGGCTGATGTTCGGCGTCATCCTCGGGCAGAGCAAGAAGATCGACAACTACCCGGCGTTCCTCATCACCGGGGTCATGGTATTCACCTTCACCCAGCGCACGGTGATCAGCGGGGCCAAGTCCATCTCGTCGAACCTGTCGCTCATCCGGGCGCTCCACTTCCCGCGGGCCGCCCTCCCGCTGGCGTACACGATCCAGGAGCTCCAGCAGCTCGGCTACTCCATGGCCGTGCTCGTCCTCCTGGTGCTCGTCACCGGAGAGCCGGTGAGCTGGCTGTGGCTGCTGATCCCCGTCGTGCTGCTCATGCAGCTCGTCTTCAACATCGGCACCGGCATGTTCATGGCCCGCCTCGGCGCGTTCATGCGAGACATGAACCAGTTGCTGCCGTTCATCACGCGCACCTGGCTGTACGCCTCCGGCGTCTTCTACGCGATCGACGACCGCACCAAGGATCTGCCCGACTTCCTCAGGTGGGCGCTGGAGTTCAACCCCGCCGCCGCCTACATCGAGTTCATGCGCGACCTGCTGATCTACCAGCGGTTCCCCGAGCGCTGGGCGTGGGTTACCTGTCTATTCTGGGCAGTGTTCGCACTGATCGTCGGCTTCTGGTACTTCTGGCGGGCCGAGGAGAGGTACGGCCGTGGCTGAGCTGACCAAGGAGCTGTCGCAGGTGGCGCCCCAAACCCCAGAGACGCAAACCCAAGAGACGCAGAACCCGCAGAATCCCAAGGCCGGAACCCCGACCGTCATCGTCGACGACCTCCACATCGTCTACAAGGTGTACGGCTCGGCCAGCGACGCCGAGAAGGGCAACGCGGCCAGCGCGCTGATGCGCATCCTGCGGCGGCAGGGCCGGCCGCAGATGAAGGAGGTCCACGCCGTCAAGGGCGTGAGCTTCGTGGCCCACCACGGCGACGCCATCGGCATCATCGGCCGCAACGGCTCGGGCAAGTCGACGCTGCTGCGTGCGATCGCCGGCCTCCTGCCCCCGCACAAGGGCGCCGTCTACACCAACGGCCAGCCGTCGCTCCTCGGCGTCAACGCGGCCCTCATGAAGGAGCTGACGGGCGAGCGCAACATCATCCTCGGCTGCTACGCGATGGGCATGTCGCCGAGCGAGGTGCGCGAGAAGTACGACGAGATCGTGGACTTCTCCGGCATCGGAGACTTCGTCCAGTTCCCCATGTCGACGTACTCGTCCGGCATGGGCGCCCGGCTGCGCTTCGCCATCTCCTCCGCCAAGACGCACGACGTGCTGCTCATCGACGAGGCCCTCGCGACCGGCGACCGCGAGTTCAAAAAGAAGAGCCAGCAGCGCATCAAGCAGATGCGCGATTCCGCCGGCACGGTCTTCCTGGTCGCCCACAACCTCGACGTGATCGAGGAGACGTGCAACCGGGTGATCTGGTTGCACAAGGGGAAGATCAGAATGGAAGGCGACCCCCAGGAGGTCCTGGAGGCGTACAACAAGGCCTGAGAGAAACGGAGGGGTGACCGTGCCGACGCCGCCACCGATCCCGTACGACCATCTGCCCGAGGTGCCCGCGCTGACCGTCGAGAGCGACGACGTACGCGACGGCGAGCGGCTCCCCGAGGCCCACGTGTTCGACGACTGGGGCATGGGCGGGCAGAACGTCTCCCCGCACCTGCGCTGGTCGGGCGCCCCCGAGGGCACCAAGAGCTACGCCGTCACCTGCTTCGACCCGGACGCGCCCACGGGCAGCGGCTTCTGGCACTGGGTGCTGTACGACATCCCGGCCACCGTCACCGAGCTGCCGGCCGGCGCGGGGAACGGCCCCGACTTCAAGGGGCTGCCGGAGGGCGCCAAGCACGCGCGCAACGACTTCAGCACCAAGCAGTACGGCGGGGCGGCGCCGCCTCCCGGCCATCCGCACCGCTACCTGTTCGCCGTCCACGCCCTGGGCGTGGAGTCCCTGGGCGTCGACACCGACACGCCTCCGGCCGTGGTCGGCTTCAACATCACCGCCAACACGCTCGCCCGCGGCTACATCGCACCTGTGTACGAAACCTGATGCGGTAGAGCCGCTTGTTCCACTATGATTCGAACGGAGATTCGACATAGGGAGGGGCGGATGAGCGACCTGGCGACGGCGATCGACAATCTGGCCGCCGAAGATCCCTCGGAGCTTCCCGTCGGGCTGATCGCCGAGCAGCTCATCGAGCTGCACTGGCAGATGGCCCGCCTGCAGGCCCAGATCGCCAGGCGCACCCACCTGCGCACCCGGTTCGACTCGCCGGCCTCGCCCAACTAGGGGCCGGCCGAGCCCTGCCGCGCACGCCCGGCGCCTGCCGCTCCCGGCGCGCACGCGCTTCGGTGCACACGCGCTTCAGTGCGCGCCTTCGCACGACGCCGGACGGCCGGCGCCCCTCAGGGGCGCCGGCCGCTCTCGTCATCGACGTCTTTCCGGACTCCGCAGATCGCCTCGACGGCGACGGAGGCCCTCAGGCGTGGGTCACCTGCCGTACCCGCCCTGGCGCGCGGTCGGCGCGACGCCGGCCACCGTGCCCGGGGCGGACGAGACGGTGCTCGACGCCGCGGCGTCGGCCGTGGCCGACGCGGAGGTGGCGAGCTCGGCCGCGGCCCCCGTCGTCGCGGCGGCTCCCTGCGCCGGAGCGTCCGTGGTGTTCCTGACGGTCCTGGTGACCGCGTGGGCGTTGGCGTCGGCCCGGGCGGCGGTCTCGGCGGCCGTCGTCTGGGTGCTGCTCATGGCGCGGTCTGCCGGGGTCTCGCACGGCACCAGCGCCAGCAGGCCGCCCGCGCTGCCGGCGGTGGCCGCCACGGCGCCCTTGAGGCTGAGCAGCGCGTTGAGCCTGGCCGTGACGTTGAGCCCGGCGCGGACCGCTGCGCCCGCGGTGGCGACGGCCGCAGCCGAGGCGTCCGCGGCGGCGGCGGCCTGGCCCGAGACGGCGACGACCGGCTTGCCGACCTGGGCGACGACGTCCGCGGCGACGTTCGCCTTGGCGACGAGAGCCGCGTTGACGTCCGCGACCGCGACCAGGGCGGCCGTCAGGTGGGCCTCCAGCCTGGCGACGACGGCGGCGTCGACGGTGACGGCGGCGTCGGCGACGATGTCGGCCGCGATGTCGGCGGCCGCGCTGATCTGCGCGTTCGCCTCGGCGGACAGACTGGCTGTCACCGTGCCGCAGAGCCTCGCGACCGCGACGAGGTCGGCCCTGATGTCAGCGGTCAGGTTCACCGCCACCTCGGCGGCCGCGTCGGCCTGCGCGACGACGCCGCCCGTCGCCCCGCCGACGGCCGTGCCCTGCAGATCGGCCAGAAGCCTCGCCAGCGTCGTGACCCGGTGCTCGGTGCACTTCTGCGCGCACACGTCGGCCTGCGCGGGCGCGGCCAGCATGCCGGCGATGCCGATCGTGACGGCGACGACGGCTGTCCTAACCACTCGTTTCATTGACTTGCCCCCGGTTCATATTCCTTTTCACGAGAGTGGGAATGACGAACCCAAGAACCCCCGTGCGTCGGCGAGCACGCCGACAAAGACGTCGGCATTTCTATCACTGCCGATCACGGCCCAAAGCCCTGCTGACCAGGGGATGCCCGGCGGGCACCCCGCCGGGAAAGTCGGTATATCGAGCACCGGACGACCACTTCGCGGTCACCCCAATCCCGCCTCAGGAGAAAGCGACGGTAAACACGGCGCCCAGGCTCCGGGGCAGATCTTTCCGCTCACTTTTAGCGACGCGCCGACGGACGTCGCGGTCCGCCCGGACCGCGACCGTCCAGGAGCCCGCCCTATCGCGACATATCTCGATAAGAGCTACGCTGGCGAGGTGACCTCCCTCACACCGTACGCGGGTGACGACCCCGCACAGCGCGCTTCGGACGCCGACCGCGACCAGGTCGCGGCCGTCCTCGGCGAGGCGCTGGCCACCGGCCGCCTGACGAGCGTCGAGCACGCCGACAGGCTCGACGCCGCCTACAGCGCCGTGACCATCGGCGACCTCGCACCCCTGACGAGGGACCTGCCCGACGCGGCCCACCCCACGGCCACGCTCTCCACCGAGAGACACCGGGTCTCCGCGGTGTTCAGCAAGATCATACGGCGTGGACGCTGGGTCGCCGGGCGGCACACCGAACTCAGCTCGGTCTTCGGCGCGCTGATCGTGGATCTCAGCGACGCGGTCCTGCCCGGGCGTGAGGTGACGCTGGAGCTGAACTCCTTCTGCGGCAAGCTCATCGTCACCGTGCCGGCCAACGCCAGGGTGGTCGACGAGGGCAGCGCGGTCTTCTCCAAGCGCTCGGTGACCGGAGGGAGCGGCGACGGCGACGGCCCGCTGATCCGCGTCACCGGCAACGCGCGCTTCGGCAAGATCGTGGTCTACCGCGGGACCCGTCGCTGACGGCCTACGATGCGGCCATGCAGCCCACCGGCCGTGCGCTGCCCGTGGCCCTCGACGCCATGGGCGGCGACAACGCGCCCGGGGAGATCGTCGCGGGAGCCGTACAGGCGGTTCGGGAGCGGGGCGTGCCCGTCGTGCTCGTCGGCCATCCCCGCCTGCTCTACCAGGAGCTGGCCCGGCACGACGCGGTCACCGAGATCCCCATCGTGCGCGCCGAGGAGGCGCTGGCGATGGACGAGGGCGCGCTGGCGAGCCTGAGACGGCCCCGCTCCAGCATCGCCATCGCCTGCCATCTCGTACGGCGTGGCGACGCCTGCGCGGTCGTGTCCGCGGGCTCGACCGCGGGCGTCGTCGCCACCGGCCGGCTGCGGCTGCGGGCCCAGCAGGGAGTCGTACGCCCCGCGATCGCGGTCGGCCTGCCGACCCTGCCCCAGCCGACCGTGCTGCTCGACGCGGGCGCCACGGCCGACGCCAAGCCGGAGATGCTGGTGCAGTTCGCCCATCTCGGCGTGGCGTACGCCGAAACGGCGCTCGGCCTGCGTCGCCCCCGCGTCGGCCTGCTCACGATCGGCGCCGAGGCCGAGAAGGGCAACAAGCTCGCCAAAAGGGCCCACGAGCTGCTCGCCGCCACGCCCGGCGTCGATTTCACCGGCAACATCGAAGGGCACGACCTGCTCACCCGCAAGGTCGACGTGGTCGTCACCGACGGGTTCACCGGCAACGTGGCGCTCAAGACCGTCGAGGGCACCGTGCGGTACGCCTTCGAGCAGTTCAGAGAGACGATCGCGGAGAGCCGGGTGGCAAGGCTCGGCGGGATGCTGCAACGCGCCCGGCTCAGGGAGCTGGCCGGCCGGCTCGATCCCGAGGCGCACGGCGGGGCGGTGCTGCTCGGCCTCAACGGCACCGTGGTGATCGCGCACGGCTCGTCGCGGGCGCGCGGCGTGGCCGCCGCCTGTGAGCTCGCGGCCCGCCTGTCGGCCCAGGGCATCATCGCCAGGATCGGCGAGCGGGTCGCCTCCACCAACAAGTCGCACCGCCGCTGGTGACCGCCGGATATGGAACGGCGGGCAGAAGGCGCACGCCGATAAGCTTGGTGCATGACCGACCCGCAGCTCGTGCTCACCGAGCGGGTCCAGCAGGCGCTGGGTTCCGCCTTCGGTCCTGAGTACGCCACCGAAGACCCGCTGATCAGGCCCTCCCAGTTCGCCGACTACCAGGCGAACGTCGCGCTCAGCCTGGCCAAGCGGCTCCGACGTGCCCCGCGGGAGGTCGCCCAGGCCATCGCCGAGCACCTCGACACGGCCGACGTGAGCGTGGAGGTCAGCGGGCCCGGGTTCCTCAACCTGACGCTGCGCGACGGCTGGATCGCCGATCAGGCCGCGCAGCGGCTGCTCGACGAGCGCATCGGCGTGCCGCAGCCGGCCCCGCAGACCGTGATCGTCGACTACTCCGCGCCGAACGCCGCCAAGGAGATGCACGTCGGCCACCTGCGCACCACGATCGTCGGCGACACCCTCGCGCGCACCCACGAGCACCTGGGCAACCAGGTGATCCGGCAGAACCACCTCGGTGACTGGGGCACGCAGTTCGGCATGCTCATCGAGCACCTCCTCGACATGGGCGAGGACGAGGCGCTCGGCATGCTGGCCGCCGGCGACGGCAACGCCTTCTACCAGGCGGCGCGGCACAAGTTCGACAACGACCCCGAGTTCCAGCAGCGGTCCCGCCGCCGGGTGCCGCTGCTGCAGGGCGGCGACCCCGAGACCCTGCGCCTGTGGCGCGAGTTCATCGAGTACAGCAACCGCTACTTCCGGAAGGTGTACCAGACGCTGGGCGTCACGCTCACCGACGAGGACATCGCGGGCGAGAGCATGTACAACCCCATGCTCCCCGACGTCTGCGACGAGCTGGAGCGCACCGGGGTGGCCGAGATCAGCGAGGGCGCGCTGTGCGTGTTCCCGCCCGGCTTCAAGGGCCGCGACGACCAGCCGTTGCCGCTCATCGTCCGCAAGAGCGACGGCGGGTACGGCTACGCCACGACGGACCTCGCCGCGATCCGCTACCGGGTGCGCGACCTGAAGGCCGATCGCATCCTGTACGTCGTGGGCGCCACCCAGTCGCTCCACTTCCAGATGGTCTTCGCCGCGGCGCGGACGGCCGGCTGGCTGCACGACGACGTCAAGGCGGAGCACGTCCAGATCGGCAGCGTGCTCGGCAGCGACGGCAAGATGTTCAAGACCCGCAGCGGCGCCTCGATCAAGCTCACCGAGCTGCTCGACGAGGCCGTCGTGCGGGCCGAGGCCGTCATCGCCGACCGCGGGTACGACCCGGAGGCCCGCCGGCAGATCGCGCGCCAGGTCGGCATGGGCGCGGTCAAGTACGCGGACCTGTCGGTCAGCCACGACAGCGAGTACGTGTTCGACTTCGACCGCATGCTCGCCCTCACCGGCAACACCGGGCCGTACCTCCAGTACGCCACCGCCCGCATCCGGTCGATCTTCCGCAACGGCGGGATCGAGCCGGAGTCGGCCACCGGCCCGATCACGCTGGGCCATCCGGCCGAGCGGGCGCTCGCGCTGCAGCTGCTCGGCTTCGGCTCGGTCGTCGCCGCCGTCGCCCAGCTGTCCGAGCCCCACCGGCTGTGCAACTACCTGTTCGACCTGGCCCAGGTGTTCACCTCGTTCTACGAGAGCTGCCCGGTCCTGAAGGCCGAGGAGGAGTCCGTACGGCAGTCGCGTCTGGCACTGTCGGCGCTCACCCTGCGTGTGCTGCTGCGCGGGCTCGACCTGCTCGGCATCGAAGTCCCCGAGCGGATGTGAGCGGGGTGCCGGACTCCGCGCCTTCCGGTTTCCGCGGGTCAGGCTCCTCCACGGCGCGCCTCATCTGTGACTGTCGCACCAAGCGTCTAGTCTGGCGCGGTCAAGGGAGTGCCAGCCGACCCCTCGGGGAGCGTTCCGCGTGAGCATGGACCTGACCACGAGTCCGGACCCAGGAAACCTGGCCGAGGCCACGGAGCTGCACCGCTACGCCGAAGCGCTGATCGTCAGCCTGGCGGCCGACGGGACCGCGCCCGACCTGCCGCCGGGGATCACCGACGTGCCGGGCTACTGGCTGGGGCCCGCCGTCGAGGCCCTCGTCCTCATCATGTCCGGCAAGGACGCCCTGGAGCCGCTGGCCCTGGCCAACGAGCTGGACGAGGGGCGCACCGCCCTGTTCCTGTGTCTGGCCCTCGCCGTCTGCGGCCACGGCGACCGGATCCACGCCTCCTGGTTGGGCACCGCCTTCGGCGACCTCTCCGAGGACCGTCCGGTGGCACCCGGCCAGCGGGCGCTGTGGCTCGCCGCCGCCCGCGGGGCGTACGGACCCGTCGGCAAGATCTTCGTACTGCGCAAGCTCGACGCGGTGGACGTGCCGGCCACCGACGACCGGTGGCTGAAGGCCCTCGTGCCCGGCCTGCCGGAGACGTCCGTGCCCGGCTCGCTGGAGGCGTTCCCCGAGCTGGCGAAGGTCGCCGGGATCGAGCGCTCGCTGCGGGCGTCGGTCACCCTGCGCCGTCTGCGCGAGCGTTGCGCCGAGATCACCTCCACCCGGCAGGCCGGCGAGGTCACCAAGGTCGTACGCGGCACCGTGTGGGCCGAGGACGAGCCGCTGGCCGTGCTCCGCGCCCTGGCAGGCCAGGGCGGCCCGGAAGGGCCCCTGAGCTCGCTCACCGGGCATCTGCTGCAGGACCTGGCTCCCGAGGCCGATCCCCATATGGCCGCGCTCGCCCTGCACGTGGCGGCGCCGGCGATCAAGGCGGCGGCGGAGTCCCTCGTCGAGGTGGTGCGCGAACCGCCGCCCGACACCCTGGACGTGCCGATCCTCGGCTATCCGATCACGCTCAGACCCGAGGGCCCCGACCAGGAGTCGATGGCGGCGGCCGAGCAGCTGCTCGTCACCGAGTGCGTGCCGAAGCGCACCCGGCCCTGGCCCGGATACGTCCTCCTGGTCCTCGCCGCCGGCGTCCTGGTCGCCGGGTTCGTGGTCTCGCCGCCGCTCGCCCTCGTCGGCCTGCTGATCGCCGCCGTGGGCGGGCACCTGCTGTGGCGGCACCGCGTCCGGGAACACTCCGACGTGCGGTACGTCCAGACACGGGCGGGCAAGCTCGCCGACCTCGCCGACAAGGCCGTCTGGGCCCTGCACGAGTACGCCAGGGAGTCGGAGGAGCGCGCCTCCGACGCCGCCCGGGACCTGGCCGAGGTGTCCACGCTCCTGCGCCGCGGCCCCCGGGCCGCGTAGGGACGCTACGCCGGCACCTGCGGTTCGCATGGGACGGCCGGCGCCGTACTCACGCCATGGCTGCGTGAGACACGCCTCACGCCGCGGCTGGACCGTGTGGAACGGCCGGCGCCGCGCACGACTGTGCCCGCCGACCGAGTGGGCGGCGGGCACAGGATTCGAAGTCGGACCTGCCGGTTCAGGCGGTGGAGACCTCCACCGTCGCCGGAGTGATCAGAAAGACCTTGTCCGCGATCCGCTCGATACGTCCCTCACAGCCGTAGGCCAAGCCCGCGGCGAAGTCCACCATTCGCGTGGCCTCTGCCGTCGACATGCTCGCCACGTCCATGACCACCGTGTGGCCCTCGCGGAAGTGCCGGCCGATCGTCAGGGCGTCGTCATACTTTCGCGGGCGGACCATGACGATACGGGCCGGGTCGGCGTTGGGCTGCCAGCGCTTGGCGGCACGCTCGGCCGCCGGCATCCAGTCGTCCTCGTACTCGTCCTCGGCGTAGGTCTCGTCGTCGTACTGCTCTGCCCCACCCAGGCCAAGGTAGCTCGCCACCTTGCGCACAGCCCCCATCGGTTCGTCCTTTTCCGGCTTGTCCTTTTCCGGGCTCGTCCCGACACACGGGACCGTAATCGACGATTCAGCGAACCCCCGCCGACACGCCCGGCCGTTTAAGTGTTGTTGGCTGGATAATGTGGAGGCCGGGTAAGTGTGTCTTCATCGTCAATTCTGTCAGCCCTTCCAGGGTAACTCGCGAAGCCGTCTACCCCATGGAACCCTTCGCAAACATTTCTCACAGTCACCTCGAACGACGGCACGCCTTCAGTAGATCACAACGGACGCCCATCATGCCGGGTTCCCGGAATGCGATCTTGCTGATGGCGACCGGTACGCCGCCACCGAGAGGCGCGAATGGAGGCGGCACCGATGAAGATCGAATTACGCGTGGAGACGCTCCGAATTCCTATTTCGAAAGCATTTTCGATAGCGGCGCATGCGGCTGATCACCCTTCTCCGTACGCGTGTCGGCGAACGGCAGTGGCCGCAATTGGGAGGACGGCCAGGGGAAACTCTTTCCTCGCAGCACCTCCTGCGGAACCGATATCGAGCACCATTTCGACCGTCCGCCGGTTTTCCAAGCGACGCGGACCAGCCTCATGGTCACCCTCCACGAGGGGACACCGTGCGGCCGCCACGGCCGCTGCCGTCGAGGACGGTGTGCGACAGTCACCCGCCCGCCCTCAGGTCGGGAGCGCCCACCCACAGCCGTGATCTCTCCAGAAGCACCCGCCGATTCTCTCGCGCGCGCACTGGGCCGGTCGATGGCCCCCGCCCCTGAATTTCAGGGCTCGGCCCAAGCAGCCGTGCCGGAGCGGACGACGGGTCTTACGACAACGCCATGCCGGGGACGCGCTTGCGGATGGCCTCCAGCTCGGCCTCGTCGGAGATCCCCTGCCAGTCGTACCGCGGCGTGTAGGGAGTCTCCAGAGCGCGCACGTCGTCGTCGGTGAGCACGACATCCAGTGACGCAACAGCCTCGTCGATGTGCCGGATCGAGCCGGCCCCGACCAGGGGCGCGGTGACGACCGGCTGGTGGCGCAGCCAGGCGAGTGCGATCTGCGCGCGGCTGACGCCGTGAGCGTCCGCGACCTGTCCGACCGCGTCGATGATCGCGCGGTTCGAGGACTCACGTGCGGGCGAGTAGAGCATGTCCGCGTAGGCGCCGTCCGTCTCAGAGCGCACCGTCGACCTGGCATCGTCCCAGCCTCGGGAGAGACGGCCGCGCGCCAGTGGCGACCAGACGATCGTGCCGACCCCCTGGTCGAGGCACAGTGGGATCATTTCCCGCTCCTCCTCACGGGCGAGCAGGTTGTAGTGGTTCTGCATGGACACGAACCGCGCCCAGCCGTTCTGCTTCTGCAGGTGGAGCGCCTTCGCGAACTCCCAGGCGTGCATCGAGGACGCGCCGAGGTAGCGGACCTTGCCGGCCTTCACGAGGTCGCTGAGCGCCTCGAGCGTCTCCTCCCACGGGGTCGCGGCGTCGTTGCGGTGAATCTGGTAAAGGTCGATGTAGTCCGTGCCGAGGCGGCGCAGGGAGTGGTCGACCTCAGTCATGATCGCCTTCCGTGACAGGCCGCGGCCATTGGGGCCGGGCCGCATCGGGTGCCGGAGCTTGGTGGCGATCACCACCTCGTCGCGGTCGGCGAAGTCCTTGAGCGCGCGGCCGAGGATCTCCTCACTGGACCCGTTCGAGTACATGTTCGCGGTGTCGAAGAAGTTGATCCCCGCCTCCAGCGCGTGCTTGATGAGCGGGCGCGCCTCCTCCTCACCCTTTGACCAGACGGGGTGGCCTCGGTCGGGCTCGCCGTAGGTCATCGCGCCGATCGCGATCGGCGACACGTCCAGACCGGTCGTACCGAGCTTGATGTAGCGCACGATGCTCCTTAGAGTATGTGGAGAGGTCTCCACATAACGTAGTGGAGACGTCTCCACTTAGCAAGGTGAGGTCCCGTGGTCCGTTCAGACGCTCGCGAGAACAGGGCGCGCATCCTTGCGGCCGCCCGCGAAGCGTTCGCGGCGGACGGCAGCGCGTCGATGAACCAGATCGCCCAGCGCGCCGGCGTCGGCACAGGCACCCTGTACCGCAACTTCCCCACCCGCGAAGCACTCGCTCTCGCCGTCTACCAGGACGAGGTCGCACGCATCATCGGCACTGTGCCTGGACTGCTGGCTGAGCTGCCGCCCCTCGAAGCGCTTCGCCACTGGACGACCGACCTTGTCGAAGCGATGCGCAGGAAGCATGGCCTCGGCGATGCACTCAGTCCCAGCGCGCACCAGGCGATCAGCGAGCAGACCTACGGCCCGGTCCTCGCCGCGATCACGGAGTTCCTCGACGCCGGCAAGAAGGACGGGAGCATCCGCATGGACGCCGACCCCGGCGACTTCCTCCAACTCACCGGCGCACTCTGGCGCGCCGCGTCCGGACCCGAAGACCGGTCACCACGCATGCTCGCGCTCATCCTCGACGGGCTCCGCACACAGCCACAGCGGTAGAGGTCACACGTCGCGCAGTCAGGACGCTGCTGACGGTTCCGGTGCCGGTGCCGGATGCCGTGCACGGTGCCGGAGCGGCCTTCACTACGAGGTGACCTGGCCCTTGGACATGCGAAAGCCCCGGCCAACCACAGCCGGGGCACCACCCCACCAACAACACACCCGGGAAAACCCCCGGAAAACGCGAAAGGGCCACCCCAAACGGGGTGGCCCTCCCAACAAAGATTGTCCGGCGGCGTCCTACTCTCCCACACCGTCCCCGGTGCAGTACCATCGGCGCTGACA